>CAZINL010000008.1:0-11965 GCA_964540595.1 uncultured Clostridia bacterium | reverse complement strand
CGAGGCCCAGCGTGTGAAGCTGGCGACGGAGCTGAGCCGCCGCAGCAATGGGCGGACGCTCTATATTCTCGATGAGCCGACCACCGGCCTGCATATCGCCGATATCCACAAGCTCTTGGAAGTGCTGCAGAGATTGGTGGACGCTGGGGATACGGTACTAGTAATCGAGCACAACCTGGACGTAATCAAGACCGCCGACCATATCATCGACATGGGCCCCGAGGGGGGCGACCGTGGCGGCCAGATCGTCGCCCTCGGCACCCCCGAGCAGGTGGCCGAGGTGGCGGAGTCATATACCGGGCAGTATCTGAAGAAGGTGCTGGGCGGGGAAGGATTTAGGGAGGACGTGTTGGCAACGAGGGGATAAGCTAGCATAACGCGCTCCGCGCTTCGCCCGTGGGCCGACCCGTAGCCTCGTAGCCATGCTGCGACGGATTACCAGCCCCTACGACAAGTCCCCGATCACAATCTACGCAAGGAAACCACAGGGGGTTGCCCCTGTGGTTTTTTGTTGCCGTGGAGTTGATGGTGCAGTCGGTGCAGGAATTGCCATTCTGTCCGCGAATTGGTTAACTGCAACAAACTACGGTGGGCCGCTAGCTGTGAGCTGCGAGCTCGTCAGATGCAGGTGATTATCATGCTCGAACGCTTACTCTCCCATCTTCGTCATCTCGCCGAGACGATCGGACCGCGGGGCTCGACCACTCAGGGCGAGCGCGAGGCGGCTGACTATATCGAGAAGACTCTACAAGGCTATTCCCTACAGCCAGAGCGGCAGCCGTTCCGCTCGATCAAGACCTTCTCCTGGCTGTACCTAATCCTCTATGGCCTTTTCCCCGTGGCGGCGATGATCTATCCTGAGAGCGTGGCGGCCGCCGCCCTGATCAGTCTGGCGGCCCTGGGCTTGTTTCTCCTGGAGAACAACTCCGTGGAGGCGCTCTCCCGTCTTCTGCCCACCGCGGAAAGCCAGAATGTCTTGGCCAAGGTGAAGGGCAAGGCTGAGGCGAAACGGGTGGTCGTGGTCTCGGCACACTATGACTCGTCCCGCTCGGCGCTGAATTTCCGTCCCGATCTGGTCAAGGGCTTCCGTACCTCTTTTCAGTGGATGGTCGGGGCCATGGTGCTGCAGACCGGGAGCTACCTCTTTGCGATGCTTCTGCGCCTCTTCAACTTCACGGAGATCGAGCGTTACCTCTGGATCCTATCCTGGCCCGGCGCCCTCTACCTCACGGTGAGCGTGCTGATGCTGGTTCATCGTGAGACCTATGGTCGGTATACCCACGGGGCCAATGACAACGCCGCAGGGGTCAGCGTGATGCTGGAAGTGGCGCGCGAGATGGCGCAGGACCCCTGCCAGCAAGTGGACGTCTGGTGTCTCGCCACCGGTTGCGAAGAGGCGGGGACGGTAGGCATGATCCGCTTCCTCGATGATGGGTTACTGCCGATCAAACGTGGAGATATTATAAACCTTGACAACCTGGGCTCCGGACAGGTGAAGATTGTGACCGGCGAGGGGATGACCAAGGTCTGGCCCTGCACTGAAGAACTGGTGAGGCTCGGGGTGCGCATGGCTCGCGAAGAGAACCTGCCGGTGGAGCCGACCGAGTATCGCATCATGCCCACCGACGCACAGGCCGCGCTGGTGCGCGGCTATCGCGCGGTGAGCATCATGGCCATGGATGAGAACGGCCTGCTGCCCAATTGGCATTGGATCACCGACACCGTGGAGAACGTCCAACCCGCCAACCTTACCATCGCCACCCGCTTGGTGCTAGCGATGATTAGGGAGATTGATCGCACGGCGTAGCCGAATGGAGGTCTTGTGCCATGCTCATCCTTTACAGTGTCACCTTCCTCGCCATCGCGGTGGTCTTCGGCCTGCCGCTGGTCAGAACCAATGCGGTCAAGCCCTGGTGGTGGTGGGCGGTGGTCGGAGGGGCGGTAGCCTTTCCTCTGACCATGCAGCTTCAGCCGCCGCTGCAGATGGCCTATGCCCAGCGGGTGACGCCTATGCTGAAAGATATCCTGCCGGTGGAGATCTACAGTATCCCTTCCGTGCTGATCAGTGGTCTGGTGCAAGAGGCGCTGAAGGTCATCCCAGTGATTCTCATCGGACGGATCTGGCATCTGCGGCTCCGTGACGCTGTCGCGGCCGGAGCTGGGGCTGGGGTGGGTTTTGGCGTGACCGAGGCGATCATGTTGGTGGCGGTCCCGTTGGCATCGCAGGCCGGCTTTATCAGTGGTGCGGTGATTGAACGTTTTGTCGCCATCGCGTTTCATATTTTGGCTTCGGCGCTGGCGGCTGGTGGCCTAGCCCTGGGTAAGGGGTGGCGTAGCTATCTCTTGGCGGCTGTCGCCCATGGTCTACTGAACTACAGCGTCGTCTTGGTCGGGCTGTGGTATCTCAATACCAATGGCATGCTGCTATGGTGCCTGGCCATTGATCTGCTGATGGCCCTGCTGCTGTGCCAGATGATGAGGAGGGCGCGCTTGTATGCGTAGATGGTTCTGGTGCGTCTTATTGGTGCCGATCATGTTGTTGGTCGGCTGTTCATCAGCCAAGCCCTTGGTTGGTCTGGTGATCCCTTATAGTGACACTGAGACCTTTGTCTACGATTTTGTGATCAACGGCGACAAACTTACTGAAGTCAAGTTTGTTGTCAAAAAAGACCAATATGAACAGCAAGCGGCATGGTTGATGAGCATGGACCTTTCCCTGAATGATCAGGCGGAGGTCAATGAGGTTTGGACTGATCCAGGTTCGCTGCAGCCGCTTTACTCTCGCATCCAGCTCAGGTCACCGCAGGGCAGTTATGATATCCGTGCGCGCTACGATGCGAAGAAGCTGGTCATGGAAGCTGATACGCCTCAAGGCAAGCAGCAGGTCGAGCGCAACCTCAGCGGCGTGGTCTACGACAATGCTCAGATCCTAATGACGCTGCGTGCACTGCCGCTCAGCGATCGCTATCAGTCAAAGTTTGAGTTTGTGCAGACCAAGAATGTGAGCCGCGGCGAGATGACTGTCAAGGTGGTCGGCAGAGAGAAAGTGCAAGTCCCGGCTGGAGAGTTTGACTGCTACCGTGTTGAGATGAGCATCCAGGGCGCCAAGCAGAGCAGTTGGTACAGTACCGACGCCAAGCGCTGGCTGGTGAAGTATGATAACGGACAGAGCCAATTTGCGCTGCAAAAGGTCTCGTAAGACTATTTTACTTGTCCAGGAACAAGAACCAGTAAATGACTAGTGACAAACCGCGTCCAATGCTTTATCATTAGCAGTGTCAAAACTACAAGATCCTACGGAACGCGTTAGCGATTGTGTTTTTACCTACAGAGAGTTTTCGGGAGCTGGAGTTCCGCGCGGTGCTGATAAGCCTACACTCATCATGAGTCGCAGGAAATCAAAGACCCGGCGGACAGGCGCCCACCTGCGAGGGCAGGTTTAAAAACTCAGTAGCGACGGTTTAGTGGGATAGCGAGAGCCAATGGTGTGAACCATTGGCTTTTTTGTGTTTCATTGAGTGGCGATAGGAAGATGACGGATCGAGATGGAACTATTACTAGGAGTCAAGAGTCCAAAGGCATGCGTCCGATAGGATAGTATAGGACAATCGATCTGTCTCGTTTCGCAAAGGAGGCTTCCATGCGTATTACCATGCCACGCACCCTCGCCATCGCACTCATCATCGCGCTCGTCTTCACCTGCCTACCGCCAACGCTCATCCAAGCAGCATCCTCGAAAAACAGCGGACCGGTCAAGGCGATCAAGCCAGTGGTGGTGGAACTGACCTACAAGATTACCCGTTCGGGAAGCGGTACAGCTCCTGTGCAGATCCCGGTGCTGCCGGTGGCCTCGACCGGCTACTACACCTTCATCAGGGAGCAGGTTCCTGATAGTCTGACGGAGCAGATCGATACCCATGGCAATCGCTCGCTGCACGGTGCCCTGGTGGCGGGACAGGAGCAGACCCTGCGGTTTACCGTGACGCTGAACCAAGCAGCTTACCAGCTGAGCAAGACCGGAGGCTCCGGTGAGCTGCCCAGCGAGCTCTCGCGGTATCTCCTGCCTTCGGCGCTGATTGAATCACAGGCGCAGGCGATCATCTCGCGGGCGCGCCAAGTGACCAGCGGTGAGAAGACTGAGGCTGGTAAAGCGGCCAAGATCGCCGAGTTTGTCCAAGCGCACCTGGATCCTTACCAAGGCAGCGAGGAGCGCTCCGCTCTGTGGGCGCTGAACAACGGTTGGGGCGGGGTCAAAGAAAAGGCTCGTCTCTTTGCCGCCCTCTGCCGTGCGGCCGGGGTTCCGGCGCGGGTGGTGACCGGACTGCGCTATGCGGGCAACAGTCTGAGCTCCTACGGCATCAATGTCACCTACTCGCTGATCTCGACGCCTACCATGTGGGTCGAGGCCTATCTGCCCGGCTCTGGGTGGACGCCGATGGACTTCGCCGCCGACCAACCGACCTTTGGGCAGCTAGGCGCTTATCTGCTGCCTCTCGCCATCGAGGGCGATAGAGTTGAGCCGACCACTGATTCGGGTTGGGCACGGCGGCAGGGTACGATCAAGCGTCTGGATACCGCTGGCAATCGTCCCCCCGAAGCCGTGATCACGGTTTCGCCGGAAGGGGCGCTTACCTCAGCCACGGATCTTCAATTCTGGGCTAACCTCAGCAGTGACCCCGACGGCGACAAGATCGTGCGCGAAGAGTGGGAGAACAAGCAGAGCCGCTATCCGGTGGGCAAGCATCGCGTTCGTCTGCGGGTCATGGATGAGCGTGGGGAATGGAGCCGCTGGGTGGAGAAGACGCTGGTCGTCAGCGCACCCAATGCTAAACCAACGGTGGAGATCACGATCAGCAACAAGGGGACCTTGACCCCGGGGACCGAGCTGGTCTTCGGCTACAAGGCCAAGGACCCCGACAAGGACGCCATCGTCCAGGAAGAGTGGCTGAACAGACAGCCCACCTACCCAGCAGGTTCGCATCTGGTTTGGCTGCGGGTGATGGATGCCCGCGGCGCCTGGAGCGACTGGGCGCAGAAGACAATCGAGGTGGTGGCGCCCAACCGCGCCCCGCAGGCGGTGATCACCATCGAGCCCGCTGGGGAGCTAACCTCCGCGACCCAGATCACGTGGCAGAGTGACCGGTCATCCGATCCCGATGGCGATGCGATCGTTGATAGCCAATGGCAGAACAGGAAGAGCATCTATCCGGTGGGTGTGCACAAGGTCAAGTTGCGTGTCAAGGACAGCCGCGGTCTATGGAGCGAGTGGGTGGAGACGCAGATCACGGTAGTCCAGGGCAACTCCGTACCGGTAGTCACCGATCCAACCCCGCCTGCCGAAGTGCCGACCACTGAGCCACCGAAGTCGGTGACCCCTAAGCCGACCAGCAGCAATCGAGCACCGGTCGCCAGGATTTACGTCTACCCGGGCGAGACGCTAGCGGCTGGCACGCCAGTGGTCTGGCTGGATCAGAGCATGGATCCCGATGGCGATGCCATCGTTGATTGGGAGTGGCAGAACCGGCAGAGCTCGTACCCGGAAGGATCGCATCTGGTCCGCCTGCGTGTTCAGGACAGCCGTGGGGCCTGGAGTGAGTGGGCAGAGCAGCGGATCGTGGTCAACGGCAATCGCGCCCCGCGCGCGGTCATTCAGATCTTCCCCGACTACAACCTGACCCCGACCACCATCATTGGTTTCTACGATGGCAGTTGGGATCCCGATGGCGATCTGATCGAGACCAGGGAGTGGGATAACAAACAGGAGACCTACCCCACAGGCAAGCACACCGTCCGCCTGCGAGTCAAAGACAGTAAGGGCGCCTGGAGTGATTGGGCGGCGAGGAGCTTTGTCGTCGGGCCGTAGGACCAACTACAAAGCCCTAGCCCAAAGGCCAAAGGAGAACCCAAGAGATGGGAATAGACAACGCCTCTGCGCTCTGCAGAGGCGTTGCTTCGTATCGTCACGGGTCATTGCATTCGATACAGATCCAGTATCATCCGATCATGCTCCAGGTCCAGCAGCCATTCGCAGCTGGCGATCTGCTGCCCGGCGCTTAGGGTCACGGTCAGGCGCACTGATGGTCCTTTGACCTGCTCCAGCCGTACCACGCAGATGGTGGGGTCGTTGAGGGCTAGTTCATAGCTCTCTACAGCCATGCTGATATCAGCGAGGTGTCCCAGCCAGTTGCCTACAGCGCGATCGTAGGTCAGTCTTCTGGGGGTATAGCTCTCCGTCGTGGTGGATGATAGGTAGAAGATCAACCGGACACGATCGGGATAGGAGACGGTGGCGGTTCGGCGCAGGAAGTGAACTCCCGAGGCTTGATCAGGGCGGTGGTCCGGGGGCAGTTCCACGCTGGCGGTCTTAGTCGCGCCGTCCCAACCAACTGTTGCTCCCACCCATGTTGCCAAGCTACGTAGCGGCAGGTAAAGGGTACCGTGCCACTCCCTGGCGGTGGCGCGCTTGGCACTATCCTGCGCCGGCACTCCGTCCTGTCCGGCTATGGTGACCGGCCAGACCTGGCTGTGAAAGCGCAGGAGCAATGTATCGTCCTTGCTCTCGCTGCCGATCCCGAGGACTTGCGCCGCGGCCTCCACGGGGATGTAGAAGAGGCCGTCAGCGATGATGGGGGGAGGGGTGAGCAACTGATATTGTCCATCTACCACCAAGCTGGCCTCCTGATTGACAGCGGAGAGTAGCGCATTGGCAGTATTGGCATCCACCCAACCCGTGTCCGGAAGGCGGTGGCGCTGCTGGAAGGTCTTCACTGCCGACAGGGTATCATAGTCGTAGCTCTCCGTAAGCTCCCCTTGATACAGACCGAGCTGTTGGAGAAAGCTCTGCAGGTAATAGACATCCTCCCCGATCATCTCCGGGGCAATCACCCGATAGTTAAAATGCGCGGCTTGAACTGTGGAAACCAGTAACAGGATGACCGTTAGCCCACAGGCAATAAGAAGCCCGGCATATCCCCTCGTGCCCGCTTTCGAGACTTGAGACTTGGGACTTGGGACTCCCACTGTGGTCTGTGGACTGTGGTCTGTGGACTCTCCCGACTTGCAGACTTGTGGTCTTGTGGACTCCAACGTCACAAGGGATACACCTCCATTACCATTCTTGACCAATATGGGGGTCGGCAAACCTTGGCTCCGTTCTGCTATAATGGGTAGGGGGTGATGGGATGCGTTTTGACGAAGAACTGAAAATGCTGCCCGATAAACCTGGGGTGTACCTGATGAAAGATGAGGATGGGACGGTGATATACGTCGGGAAGGCGATCTCCCTGCGCAACCGTGTCCGCTCATACTTCCAATCATCCCGCAACCATAGCGTCAAGACGCAGGCGTTGGTCCGCCAGATCGCCAACTTTGAGACCATCGTCACCGACAACGAGGTGGAGGCCCTCAACCTTGAGAGCAATCTGATCAAGCAATATCGCCCTCGCTATAATGTAAAGCTCAAGGACGACAAACATTACCCTTATCTGAAAGTGACAGTAAACGAGCCCTTCCCGCGCGTAGTCATTGCCCGCCAGGTGAAAAAGGACGGGGCGCGCTATTTTGGACCTTACCCCAATTCAGGTGCGGTCCATGAGACGATCAAGCTCTTGCGCAAGCTTTTTCCCATCCGCAACTGCAAGAAGGAACTGACCGGTGCGCCGGAGGGGCGGGTCTGCCTCAACTTCCATATCAAGCGCTGTATCGGACCATGCCAAGGGATCTCGGTCAAGGCAGAATACGACCACCTGATCCGTCAGGTGCTGCTGTTTCTCGACGGGAAACAGGATGAACTGATCGGCGAACTGCAGACGAGGATGGAGCAGGCTGCTGAGCAGTTGGATTTTGAGCACGCCGGCGAGCTGCGCGATCAGATCCAGGCGGTGCGGCGGATCATGGAGCGCCAGAAGATGGACTCTGGGGCGTTGGAAGACCGCGATGTGATTGCCATGGCCCGCGGTATCGATGAAGCCAATGTACAGGTCTTCTTTGTTCGCAATGGCAAGATGATCGGTCGCGAGAACTTCCTGCTCAGCGGTACCGAGGGCCAGGAGCGTGGTGAGGTGCTCGCGTCCTTTGTCAAGCAATACTATAGTACCGCCGCATTCATCCCCAAGGAGTTGCTGCTCCAAGAAGAGGTCGATGAGGTGGAGCTCTTGGAGAGCTGGCTCTCGCAGAAGCGGGGGCAAAAGGTGAGTATCTCGACACCGAAGCGTGGCGAGAAGCGCGAGTTGGTCGAGATGGTGGCCAAGAACGCCTTGATGTCGCTGACCCAATCGGCCGAGCGGGTGCGCAGTGACGCTGAGCACGGTCGGCTAGCCATGGAGGAGCTAAAGTATTACCTCAACCTCAAGGAGCTGCCGATGAGGATCGAGGCTTATGACATCTCCAATATCCAAGGTAGTCAGACGGTGGCGTCGATGGTGGTCTTTACCGGCGGGCTGCCGGACCGCAAGCAGTACCGCCGTTTTCGGATCAAGACCGTTGAGGGGCCCAATGACTTTGCCAGCATGCAGGAAGTGATCACCAGGCGCTTCACTCATGCGCGCAAGGAACAGGAAGCGATCGCCAATGGGGAACTGGCAGCAGACAAGGCCAAATTTGCTCATCTGCCTGACCTGGTCCTAATCGATGGTGGCAAAGGTCAGCTGAGTGCGGCGAGGGAGATCATGCGTAGCCTAGGTTTTGCACATCTCTCCACCATTGGCTTAGCGAAGCAGTTTGAGTGGGTCTACGTGGAAGGGAAGTCAGACCCCATCATCCTGCCTGACCGTTCCCGACCCCTATACCTTATTCAGCGGGTACGCGACGAGGCACACCGTTTTGCCATTACCTATCATCGCACCATCCGTGGGCACGAGAGTCTGCAGTCAGTCCTAAGTGAGATCACGGGGATCGGCGCTACCAGGCAGAGGGCGCTGCTGAAGCATTTCGTCAGTCTGGAGAAGATTGCAGCGGCGGAAGTGCATGAGTTGGCCGAAGTGCCAGGAATGAACGTCGTCGCCGCCGAAGAGGTATATCGGTTCTTTCGCAGGAAGGACTAGTGAGGGACGGGTGACTGCAGGGCGTATTGACAGGATGGGAGGACCCACCACGCCGCGCTTGCTCGCTGCGCTGCGCTTCATAGGGGAGCTCTGCTCCCCTGATGACGACTTGCTCGGATGGGATGAACCCACCACTGCGCAGTCTTTCACCCCTCGAAGCGGTGATATTACATGAGGGAGCATGCTCCCTCAAACTCCCTCGCACCCCGTGGGGTGCCGGGTTCCGTATGATATTTGAACGAGCTCGCCGTCTCGGGAACCGGCCAAACTCGTCCTTTGGGCTCAGAAAGTGGCCGTGTTCTCATCCTCGACGTCTGCGCTCTCTTAATTGCCTCCACAAAGTCGCGCTACGCGTGGTGGTCCTCCCAGCGCGAGAGGAGGGCGTTGTCAACACGCCTGCAGCTGGGGGTGGGGGACCGTGGTAACGAAGAGTACGAAGGCCTCGGCGGGTGGAGCCAAGATAGTAAATTACCGGATGGGGTTATAGGGAGAGGTGTCATGAGCCGAATTGCGATCATTACCGACAGTACCGCGTATCTGCCGGAAGGATACGCCGAGCAGAATCATGTCCATGTCCTGCCGTTGTTTGTAGTGGCGGGGGAGCAGTCGTATCGCGAAGGCGTCGACCTGGACAACAGTGGCTTCTATTCCTTGCTCCAGTCCAGCGATGAGTTGCCGACCACGTCACAGCCAGGTCTGGGGGAGACGTTGAAGTTGCTGCAGAGATTGGCGGCCGACGGCTATGACGAGGTGGTCGCGATCCATCTTTCCAGCGGGATCAGCGGCACCTATGCCACCACGAACACCGCCGGGGGGATGGTCTCAGGTCTGCGTGTGCATGCCTTTGACTCGGAGATTAGCACCGCGGTCCAAGGCTTCTACGTGCAGGAAGCGGTCAGACTGGTTGGGTTAGGCCATGATCTTGCCGCTGTGATCGCCGGGTTAGAGGCGTTGAAGAGCCGGATGCGAGCGTATTTCGTGGTCGACGATCTAAATAACCTCTACAAGGGCGGCCGACTGCCCAAGATTGCCAGCACCGTGGGCAGTGCTCTACAGATCAAGCCGATCTTGCATTTTCGTGCTGGCAAGATCGTGCCCTATGAACTGGCTAGAACTAAGAGGCGAGCGGTGGGCAATATCCTCGAGATGTTTGAGGGCGATGCGTGCTCGGGACAGCCGGTGCGCGCGGTGGTCGTTCATGGCCATGCGCCAGAAGAGGCGGGTGAACTGGTGGGGCAGATCGCCGAGCGTTATCCGCACGTTGAGGTCGCTGTCAGTGAGATAGGGCCGGTGATCGGCACCCATCTAGGGGCAGGATCCATTGGCCTAGGTTGGTACATAAGATAGGGGTCGCTTTGGCGACCCCTATTTGCATCCCATCTGGCGTTTGCATCCACTGCTTTCTGGGCGATCCCCGGGGCAGGAATAACCCCGCTCGATCTCGAAACCTAAGAGTCCACAATCACGTAAACAGGAAGACCTGTAGGGGTCGATCGAGACCGCCCCTACCGCGAAAGGTGGGAAGACGATGAGCACCGCGCCCGACTCATGGGCTAGACACCTGGATGAGGCGATCATGATCAAGGGGGGGACGATCGTCCCCCACTTGTTATTGGATTATCAAGCCGAGCTGCGCCTCTCGGACCGCGAGCTGTTGGCGATCATCCATCTCATCCGCCAGCGTTCCATGCAGACTCTACCGGTCTCGCTAACGGACTATCTGATGGATGGCCTGAAGATCGACCGCACCGAGGCGCGCTATCTACTGTTTCAACTGGACAGCAAAGGTTATGTGGCGAGCGTCAAAGAGACAGGCGGATCGCGGGTGGTGAGCGTTTCTCTGACCCCGCTGTATGATCGCCTGATGCAACTCTACGCTCGCGATACCATTAACCCCCCGTCTCCGAAGCCGATGCCCAAGGTTAACCACCTGCTCAAGGCCTTTGAGCAGGCGTTCCCACGCGGGCTTACCCCGTGGGAGTACGAGATGACGGTCAAGTGGCAGGAAGAGGATGGCTGGCCTGAGGAGATCATTGCTGAAGCGCTGAAGATCGCTGCTTTGCGGCGGAAGCTGAATTTCACCTACATCGATCGGATCCTCTACAACTGGCAGGTGAATCAGCTGGATACCCTAGAGAAGATCAGGGAGCACGATGCCGTCTTCCGGGCATCGCGTGCCCGAGGACCAGCCAAACGACGGTCGAAGGACAGCGTGCCGGTGAAGGATGAGGCGAAGGCCGCGGAAAGGAAGAAGCTCTATGACGACATCTATGAATAGGCGCGTTCAGAAGGAGCTGGCCCACTGGCAGAAGGTCGACGAGATTCACCGGCGCTACCCAGAGTTGCTGCGTCTAGAGCAGGAACTGCAGCAGACCTTGACCTCGGTACTGCGGCAGCAGATCGGGCAAGGACGCGAGACAGTCGCCGAGATGCAGGAACGGATGGAGGAACTGACCGCCAAGCGCACGGAGCTCCTCCAGCGCCTCGCCATTCCTGACAACTACCAGGTGCCTGACTATGACTGCCCGCTTTGTCAGGACAATGGCTATATCTACGAAGACGGCCACTATCAGGTCTGTAGCTGTGAGCAGACCCGCCAGATGCAGATCCGCTTTGCCTCGGCTAAGATATCGGAGAAGATGCGTCAACAGCGCTTTGTGAATTTCTCGCTGGACTACTATGCGGATGACCAGGTCGATGAGCGGGGCGTTAGCCATCGGCGTGGTGCCGAGAAGGTAATGGAAGCCTGCAAGGGCTTTGTCCAAGAGGTGTTGGCAGGGAAGAAGCCTTACGGACTGTTCCTCTCCGGTCCTCCTGGCCTGGGTAAGACCCATCTGGTCTCGGCCATTGCCAATGAACTAGCGGTCAACGGGATCGTCCCCCTGTATTCGGTGGTGACGGACCTTTTAGCAGATATCAAGAGT
>CAZINL010000007.1:29558-34244 GCA_964540595.1 uncultured Clostridia bacterium | reverse complement strand
TCTCCCGGTCTTGAATAAGGACGTAGTCGACCCCATCCACGTGCTTCTCAATGATCGCGCCCACACCCGGGATGCTGAATAATTCTACCGTCATCCGATCCAATCACCCCTCCCGGTCAGTCTAGTCTCTAGACAACTTCTTCCTTATTTGGGCCAGGACAGCCGTGAAGTAGTCTCCCTCGTGCGAGATCACCTGGTTGATGCTTGAGGAAAGAGTTAAGAACGGTCTCGAGGTATTCCTGAGTATGCGGGAACAACTGAGATGGGGCGATGCAGATAGCTGGGCCGCCGTCAAGGTCAAAGGCCTGCATCGGGGCAGGCTGCTCTAGAATGCATCGCCTGAACTCAGCTTGCCTGACCTTGACTATTCGCTCGACTTCGTCGCCGGGGCGCACCTCATTCTCGTTAATGGGATATAGATAGACTTGGCATACTTCGTTATCGCGGAAATCGCCAAGTACGAAGGTTTCTCTGATCGTGCCTACAAACTCGAGCTTCCTTGGATCTATGGCCAAGCCAAGCTCTTCTTGTGTTTCTCGCAAGACTGCCTTCTCCGGGCTCTCGCCAACATCTACATGTCCCGCTACAGCAATGTCATACCACCCCGGGAAGTCCCGCTCGTTGAGCGAGCGCTGTTGTAGGTAGAGCCAACCTTCAGTCGAAGCGCTGCCAATCATCCAACAGTGGACCACCTGATGCAGCAATCCCCGTGAATGAACGTCCTGGCGCGGCACAACACCGATCTCGTTGAGTTCTTCATCATAGATGGACAGCAGTTCTGAAATTGGCACGTCATCACCCCACATTAGCTCATAGACTGATAGATCGCCAAGGCGCATGATATGAGCACGAAACCAATCATCACACTCAGAAACATGAGCCATAACTGAAAGGGGCCGCCTCCCAACATACTGAATGGTGCCGGTCCACTGATAATCCACATGTACCGATCATGAGAACCATGTACGAACCAGTAGAGCAATGCCGGTGATAGCAGCATCATGATCCCACCCCCCAAGAGCATTGAGGCGACAATACTCTTCGGTGCCAATCTAGGATCATTGGCGCCGACCTCACGATAGTATCCTAGAACAACTGATCCCGCTGCAATAATAATGCCAATCATGATCAGAGGCATGCGAACCCCCCTAGAATTCATAGTGGCGACGCTGGGGCGTTTGATTACGCTATTGTTGCCTGGGACTTAGGAGGTATGGTGCCGCATAGAACTTCCAGGACTGAATGCTATCGGGAAGCCTACTCGGTAGGTAAGCGCTTTCATTGAGGCCGGTCGTTGCGCGAGCAACGTGGATTAGCTCCTTTGCCCAGGAGCTAACATCAGGAGCGCTCACAGCCTCGCTGACGGGCATAAAGGCCGCGTCAGACAACTCTCTGCCATCTGGGGTCGGGAGGTTTGCCACGTGTTTCATTAGCCAGACTGAGAGCACTTCATGCACGTAAGCAGATGCACGGTCAACCCCAATCTGCTCACGGACGGCTATGATCCTCACTGGTTCAGCGACAATCGATGTCTCTTCTCGCAGTTCACGCACAGCTGCGGTCTCCATCGTCTCGGTCATCTCAACGCGACCACGCGGAAATTCCCACCTGCCTTTTGTGGGGCCGTAGTTATGTTTAACCAGCAGGACCCTGTCCTCATGAAGAACAATACACCCAACCGATATTACATTCCTACCCGTACTCACTAACTCATCTCCTTCGCCCTGGACAGGCGGCTTGGTTACCTTCTCACGGACTTCCGGCATGTCTCCATCCACGTTATTACATATGCGTACCCCGATTTCCTCCGAAGATAATGGCAATCGCTATGTCGTTCCAGAAGGCGGTGACCCGTCCGCATCAAGTGCTGGTGCGCCACTTCTCACCCGCGTCAAGATGTTACCGCAGGATTCTCCTACTGCTGGCAGAATTGTCTCCATGTACGTGGTAGCCAAGAGGAGTGAAGATATGACGATCCTGATACGAGCATACAGTGAACACTCAGATATCGAACAAGTGGTTGAGATCCTTAATCAGTGGAATGTGATCCCCACATCGGTGGATGCTATGCGATCATCCACGCCACCAGTCGGGGGCATTCGTAGGGTAGTTCTGTGCGAAGACGACTGGATACTGGGGTTCTGCGCCACTGTTCCGGCAGGGGACGACTGCTATTTCACCCAGCCCTACGTGGATCTCGGTCAAAGAAGAAGGGGGTTCGGCCAAGCCCTACTGGACGACGCGCTTGGCTTCATAGCTGATCAGGGAATCAACAAGGTCGAGAGTCGTGTGCGAGACGACGACCCCATCAGCCAGAGCTTTGCTGCACAGAGGGGCTTTGAGGTCACGGACCACAACTTCCGATCCATGTTAGTAGTCAGTGAGTTTGATGAGGTAGCCTTCTCCGGCTGGCTTACTAGGGCTCAGGAAGTCGGGATCCACTTCAAGTTGCTCTCAGAGCTAAGTTGCTCTGATGAGCTACTGGAAGATGTCTACCAGTTACAGTGTGAGATCACTGATGACATACCAGGCAACGACCCCGCGCGTCCCCGTCGAAGCTTCGAGGAGTACTGTAGACGAGTGCGGGAGAATCCCGACTGGACCAAACACAAGATCATCGCACTTCACGGGAATAGGATTGTTGGTCTTGCCTTCCTCAAGCCTCACCATAAGGACGGGCAGTGCTATGTACTGAACGATCTTACTGGGGTGGCGAGAGGCTACCGCGGGCGAGGCGTTGCGAAAGCGCTCAAGGTCTTGGCTGTCAGTCACGCGCGGCAATGCGGCGCCGACTATCTGTGGACCTGGAACAACTCTCGCAACACCCCGATCATCCGGCTCAATCATCAGATGGGGTATCGGCCCGAGCCGGGGACTTACACTTTGGCCAAGAGCTTGTCGCGATAACCAGGTTGTGGCCGATCTCATGCTCCAACACACTCTCTAAGCAGAGTCACTTGCTCAGAAATAAGGAGGAAGATCTATGCTATTTATGTTAGTTGTCAAAGCCTCGAAGAACTCGGAAGGGGCAAGTCTCCCGAACCCAGAGCTCAGGGAAGCCATGACGAAGTATAATGAGGAACTGGTTGAGGCAGGCGTACGGGTTATGGCTAAGGGACTTCATCCAAGTTCAAATGGGATTCGTATTTCGTTCCCGAAACCAGGGGAAGAGCCGGTGATTACGCATGGCCCATTTATGGAAACAAAAGAACTGATTGCCGGGTTCATTCTGATTGATGTGAAGTCGAGGGAAGAAGCCATCGAGTGGGCTATGCGGATGCCGGACCCGCAAGGATATGGAGAAGGTCAGATTGAACTGCGTCAGGTATTTGAGGCGCATCCGGAAACGTTGGCACAAGCCTAGTTCTACCTTCTTGCCGTATGGAGTGCTTTTGGTCAACTTGCCAGGACCTGACCCACTGTCAATAAGAGTCATGAAGTGGGCAAGGTCGGTGATTTGGATGCATCGCACTTTATCAAAGAAGAAATGAAGGCACGAGTTCCTGCTAATAGGAACTGGTGCCTTCTGCACGTTCTGAAGGTCGTGTCGCGTCAAGTGATCAAGCGTAAGTTCATCTGGCTGTGGAGACGAATTCACGGAGGCGTCTATGCAGCACTGGCTGTATTTGGGGGTAGGTAAGCTCCTCAGGTAGATCATCGTACAACTCCACCTGGCCGATCTCCATGTCGAGGATCGATCCCAGTTCATGAATCTCTGCCAGAAAGAGCCGACCGAAGCTCACTTGTCCACCTCGGCTCACCGAGTATTCGCAGACCGGCATGAGTTCAAAGCTCAGCACCCCGGTCTCCTCTCTCAGTTCTCGCTCAGCCGCTTGTAGAATGGTTTCCCCTGCCTCGCGATGCCCACCAGGGATTTCCCAGGTATGGCGCTGACGGTGCCTAACGAAGACCCACCGCCCTTGGTGCCTGGCGCCAATGACCGCGAAAGCAAGTAGTTGATCGTCAACCGTCCCCAAGTCATGAAATGATACGGTCAGGTCAGACACGCTGCTCCCCTTTCCCAGCATCGCCACTCATTGCAGCACGGAACTCATGATCCAGGATGCTCATCATAATGAAATCACTGAACTGGTGGTTGTGGTAGTAACCGTCGCGCTGAACCCCTTCGCGTCTAAAGCCAACACGTTCGTAAAAGCGTAGCGCCTTCTCGTTGAATCCCACTACTCCGATCGACACACGATGGAAGTTCAGATTGCCAAAGGCATAATCGAGCAGCAAGCGGACCGCCTCACTGCCATAGCCCAAACCTTTGGCACCGGGATCGCCGATGATGATGGTGAGATCTGTGGTTCGCCATTCGGGGAACATGCGCAGCAGCCCTGCCTCGCCGATCACCCCATCATCGTCCTTCTTGACCACAGCGAACCAGATTCTGCTCTCATCGTTACAGACGCGTTCATACCACTTTTGCAGGCCAGCCTTGCTGGTCGGCCTGACCGTACCCGTCTGAGCTCTCAGCTCGGGATCGTTGATCCAATCATATAGCGGCACCAGATCATCCGCCTCAAACGGACGAAGATAGACCTTCTGCCCGACCAAAAAAGCACCGTTCATGCTTCTACCTCCCGTCTCCATGGTGACTATCTTACTGTACGCAAAACGCCAGAGGTGGCTCCGTCGGCTGCACCGTCCTCGGTATTGCGGATGTGTTGTAGGCCTTCGACA
>CAZINL010000007.1:23656-29548 GCA_964540595.1 uncultured Clostridia bacterium | reverse complement strand
ACGCGGGTAGGACCCCTAGATTTCTACGTAACGGCGCTAACGGCGAAAGGAGCGCTGGCGCATCATGTTTTCGTTCTATTTCCCGTTGTATCAGTGGTGAAAGATCCCGTCCGGTAAATCAACCCCCGACTGCGACCTTCCAGACCATCAGCATCGTCAGTAAATCCATAAGGGCGTGAAACGCCATCATGTACGGCAACAGCCGCGGGCGCCAGCGGATGGCAAACCCGAGCAGCAAGGCGAAGGGGGAAGAACATCCCCAGCCGGTAAAGGACGAATCGGACATCTGGGATGAACGGAAGCATCATGTGCTGAGCCGAAAGCCAGAAGGCCGGCACCAGGACCGCCCGCGGGTTGGCCATCCCCCAGCGGGCCGCTAGCCTGGGCATCACGTACCCATAATATGAGGGGAGTTCCGCAAAAGCAATGGTCAGGGGGAAGATGATCAGGCAGGTCAGGGCAACGGCCCGGGGTAGCGGGAGAATGTACAGCCCCACGGCGGTGTTAACGTCACCGAAGAGCAACTTGGCCAGACCGAAGTTGGGCAACATGGAGACGGGTCCGGCTACCAGCAGGAGTGCAGTAACGCCAGCAGGTCGCTTCGTAGGTGGTCCTGCCCGAAGTCCGCACCGATGAACTGGGCCCAACCCACCCCTTCCTTGCGGATCACGACGCGCAGCAGACCAATAGAGACCAGGTTGGTCAGGGTGGCTGCCACCGGCCACCAGGCCACTTAGGACTGCCAGGGACTGGATGCCCCACGGAGTGCGAAGACGGCGGCGATGCCCGCCTGCCAGACGAGGAAGAGCGCGAAGCGGTGGACCACTACGGCAAGAGGCCAGGGAAAAGGAGCTTGGCGGACCCCCATGTTCCGGGGAAGGCCGGGAGCCTTCTGCACCGTCTTCACCATCCATTCATCACAGTATTTGGCAGTTCAATCTTCTCCAAATCAGAGAGAAGTTCCTGCCGAAATGTTTACGCCGACCCATTCCGGTGACTGGTCGACTCCTATAGACGGGGACGTTCTACGTGGGAGTGGCTCGTACCTTTGTTGATTGGCTTTGGTTTGAAAAGGAGTTGTGCCCCTCAGGATGGGTGCGGAATGTGAGCCATGTCGGCACCGCCACATGCAGGAGCTTCCCAAAAAGTCCCGCTTGGGTTTAGTATCGTCTGTCATTATGTGTAGCTAAGCAGATCCTGTTAAGAGAACTGACAGCTCTGGTCAGTTATGGGCGTCCACCGCTAACACTGCATCCAGATGTCGCAACAAGGAAATCCCGCAGAACTATTGACAATAGCATGGTGTGTCGTATGCTATAAGTAATATGTTACCTATTTGATGATGCCGATGACCGCACAAAACAGAGAGCTCATGTTCTACCAAACAGTGGCTTTTCGTCTTAGGCGTTTCACGGTTCAAAGAGCCACCGACGATAAGTGAAGTAGCCACTACATCGGATACGCATGTCACAATGCAAAACGGATCGTAGCCGCGTCGCGTGGATTGGGGCTTGTCAGAATATCGAGGGACAGGAATGACGAGGGGCGTTACGAAATGAACTGACTCCAAAATGCACTCTGCTCGCGCTATGGGTCTGCAGTGGCAAAGCCAGGTGGTAAACTAGGAGGCCTGCAATGGAAGCAATAATGAAAAGGACGTGGCTGCCGCCAAGCTCATTGCTTTTGAGGCATGCGCCAAAATCGGACACTACGGCACTGCATCGGAGATGATGATTCCGGGTTGCCTTAACGGTGAGAACGTTATTATCTCAAGCCCTGCCGTTTTCGGAGAACTGCTGAAACTACTTGTTTAGTGCTAGCCCAATAACGGAAAGACCCATCAGCGGTGCAAAAAGCGAGGGTTGACCTCGTACGGAGTGACGGCAAGTTTGATCACTGCATTAGCATTGACTATTCTGGGGTTGACACGGTCGGGATGCACCATAGAGCGCTATTCTCCTAATGAAAGTGTGAGACGACCTATTGCTTGCACAGCGGTTGGGACGGAAGGAGTGACAAGGCAATGAAAACGATCGTTATCATTGGTGGTGGGATTGCCGGGTTAAGCGCTGGCATATTCGCCCAGAAGAGTGGCTTCAGGAGCCTGATCATTGAGAAGAACCCTACATTGGGTGGCCAATGCACCGGCTGGGATCGCCAGGGGTATCACATTGATGGATGCATCCACTGGCTAGTAGGCACGAAGAAAGGAACACCGATCAACACCCTATGGAACACCGTTGGCGCCTTAGAAGGGGTGGACATTACCCATCCCGAGAGCTTTCTTGCGCATGAGCACAATGGGGTGACGGTCCACTTATACCGCGACCTCAACCGCCTGGAGTCCAGCTGGCTTGAGATCTCGCCACAGGACGCCAATGCCATTCGAGTCTTCTGCCAGACCATCAAACAGCTCCAATCATACGAGATACCTGTTGGAAAGCCAATGGACATGATGACACTCGTGGAAAAAGTCCAAGCCCTGTATGCCATGAAAGATGCCGGTCAGGTCATGCAGAAATACGGTAAGGTCAGTCTCAAGGAGTATGCAAGGACCTTCAAGCACCCAGCTCTAAGAGAGACACTTGCTTCATTCCTGCCAGAAGGCTATAGCGCCTCATCCGTCTTCTTTGCGCTGGCGACGTTCACCAAGAATCAGGCGTCCATCCCCCAGGGGGGATCCAGAGCCCTGGCGATGCGAATGAAGGAACGATATCTCGCGCTGGGCGGAGTCATTGAAGCTCCATGCGAGATCGTTGAGCTAGTTGTTCAGAGGGATCAGGTCACTCGGGCGATCTGCAAGAACGGCAGGACGTTCGAGGCAGACTACTTCATCGCTGCCTGTGATCCACGCGTCTTATACGATCGGTTGCTCAAAGGCGCTTACCATGACCCAGCCTTCGAAAAACGTTACCACAACCCTGCAGACTACCCGTTAGGCTCTGAGATCCGTATAGCGTTGGGATATGAGGGTACCGTTACCGACATTCCCCGCACATTACGGTTTTCTGTTGCTCCTTTCAGGGTTAACCAGACTTCGGTCGACCAGTTGACAATCACACACTATAGCCACGACGCATTCGCACCAACGGGCCAGACGCTGTTCACTTGCAGCATCAATCAGTTCGCTTCGGACTATGACGCCTGGGACACCCTCGCTCGAGATCCCATCGCCTATAGGAAGGAGAAAGAGATAATTGGTGAAGCGGTTCGCTGCGCCATTGTAGCACGTTTCCCCCAAATGGAAGGTAGACTGAGTGTGCTTGATGTCGCGACCCCAAAGACCTATGAACGATACTGTAACGCTTATCAGGGTGCATTCATGGCCTTCCTACCGACCGTTCGCGGAAAAGCTATGGCGCATACGGGCCGGATAAGAGGGTTGAGAAATGTGTTTTTGACTGGCCAATGGCTCCAGCCGCCCGGCGGGTTGCCCGTGGCGCTCATAACAGGCAAGGACACCATTATGCGACTCTGCAGAGCACAGAAGCGGCCATTCCTGGGCAGTTAGGTTCAGAGAGATAGTCTCCACGCCGATTAAGGAGGGATGTTCCGAATGGGGCTAATGGAACCGATTGAAACAAGGCGTCTGCGCTTCCACGCACTGACTATGGACGATCTACCTGCGGTGCATCGACAGTTCTCTGACCCCGAGATGTGCCGGTTCTTCAGTGAACCGCCGTGCAGTTGGGAAGAGGCTGAGGGCATTATCAGACACTACCAAGGCTCGGGCCCAGACTATCTGCGCTATGGCCTATTCGATAAAGTAAGCGGCGAATTCATCGGTACCTGTGGCTGGCACTATTGGGACCCGGTCCGAAGACAGGTCGAAATAGGGTATGACATCTGGAAGAGGTTCTGGCGACAGGGATACATCTCCGAAGCACTGCCGGTGCTATTGAGCCTATGCTTTGGCCACCTGGACGTCGACCGTATATACGTTCTCGTCGACCCACGTAACACGGCATCAATTGCCAGCGCCAGAAAACTCGGATTTGTGACATGCGAGCCTTGCCGCAAGCCTGATCAAGAGTCACAGGTATGCCTAGAGCTCACGCGCACTGCGCTGGTATCGAACACATAACGCCAGTCCGCCGCTGGCGCCAAGCGCAACACCGTATGGTCGCAACGCTGTCCGGCGCCTACGTCGGTGTCAAGTGGGCAGCTCTTCCTGCCCCGCTCCACCTGCTGGTCACCAGCCTCGCTGGCGCCCTCACCAGTGGCCTATGGGCCGCTATCCCTGCAGTTCTAAAGCCCTTTCTGGCCTGGCCGGAGCCAGCCAGATCCTCGGCTCAAGCTCACGCACCTTCCAGTACTTTGGCTTTCCAGGCTTTGGGTTCAATGGTACCGCCGTGGCGCTGATCGGGCGCAACCATCCGGTTGGCGTCATCCTCGGTGCTTTTCTCTTCGGGGTCCTCGGGCGCGGCAGCGTAACCATGCAGGCTGCCGATGTTCCGAAACAGATCATCGCCATTGTTCAGGCCAGCATCATCTTCTTTGTCGCTGCCGACGAGATCGTCCGTTGGATGCTCAGCCGCCGTCGCAAGGAGGCGGTGAACCGTGAGTAGTCTTGGCCTAAACACTCTGTCGATCTTGATCAACCTAACCTTGGCCGCCGCTCCCCTGCTCTTGGCCGCTTTAGGCGGGATATCCTCCGAGCGCGCCGGTGTTATGCTACAGGGGAATCAGCGCCTATGAGATAACCCCCTAGCATTAAGGGCAAGGAGGATTATCTATGGTTCGACTAGGGCGTCAGGAATGGATGCTCGGGTTGCTGTTACAGACCTCAAGGAGTTGTTGCGTCTGCTGAGCCAATGGCCGCCCATGGACTGCACAGTCTCGTGCCCTGCCCATAGCTAGAGAAGAAATAAGATCGTCTAAAGGAGTTGAACACCCGTGATCGCTGTGATCGGACATAATTTCTCGTATACCGATGTGGACAGTGTCGTCAGTTCCATCGTACTCGCGGAGATTTTGCGCCGGCGCGGGCTGGAGTCCTTTCCGGCACTAATTAACCCCTCTGCCGTTCAGGGAGCAGGCCCTGCTATCCTGGCCCATGCGGGCGTAACCATCCTTCCCCGTCTCTTGAGCGCTGAAGAATTGGAGCGCTGTGATTTGGCTTTGGTGGATCACAACGACCCCATGGAGTCTTATGGACGGCTAGGGCTAACAAAGCGGCCTGTTTTGTGTATTGACCATCATATAGACACCGGGCTTGATACTGATCAGAAAACCATTCTTAAGGTTGGTTCCACCTGTACTATCCTGACGCAGATGATCCGTGACGAGGAGATACCGATCAGTGATCAACTGGCCAAGATGCTGGTCTACGGCATCGCCTGCGATACCAAGGGTCTGACCAGCAAAAAGACGAGTGCCCATGATATCGAGATGGTGGAATACCTATATGATCATTACGCCATCGACGATGCTCTTCCAGTCGTGGTCAAGCGGGTGCTGATCTCTGTGGATGTCAAGAAACTGGCTATAGATGAGCTTCTTCACCATTCCCTCAAGGAATACCGCGATGGCACGATCGGGATCGCGTCCATAGAGGTATCTGATGATGAGTATCGTGAGCGGTTGAGCGAAATCCAAGCTGCCGCATGGGCAACGAGCTATCCGCTCTACGTCTTCGCTGTCTTCGCTCATCATACCCAGACTACAGAGGCATTCTTCTTTGACCGCCACTTTGGCCGCTTCCCAGCGCTGAGGCACTATGACCAGTTGATCTCTCGGGCACAGGATTTAGTTCCATGGATTTTGACAAAGATCCAAGAGCCAGGAGGCTGTGATCTGAACGCCGGGAATCGGACTTCGCGTTAAAAACGCCTCCTGTTGTAGGATGACTACGACAGAAGGCGTTTTCAAAGAGTAAGCACTCTGGCGCGA
>CAZINL010000007.1:0-23646 GCA_964540595.1 uncultured Clostridia bacterium | reverse complement strand
CTACGGAACAGGTTTTTGGATGAAGCCCAAGGGGTGACACATCAAGTCATTTTAGAGAGGTTTGGATTGTCAAAGGAGCGAATCAAGAGACCGGTATGTAGGCGCAATAGGAAGAAACGTGACCCCACTATCGCGCTCCATAAATACATATCCCGTTCTTGTACCACGCTGTCTCAGCAAGCCAATCAACGGAAACTATTTGCGTAACGGGGGCTACGGCGAACTGCGCTCGTGAAACCTGAAGAAGCCCAGGCGGCCAAATCCGTCGGGCTACTCTCTGGGACCTCCGGTTCCTTCTGTACGCTCAAAATCTAGACCTTTAGCGAGCCGCGGAATCCCCTGGCGGCGTAATAAGAGGGTGCACTGTTTTGATACACGAAGACCGTGTTGTAACGGCAATCAGCAAAGAGGGCTCCTCCGAGGTCTCGAATAGCGGAGGGTGTTTGCACCCAGCTCGATGTCGTCGTGTCGAAGCCTCCAAGTTTCTGCAACCCCCGGTACTGCTCTTCCGTCAAGAGCTCGATGCCCATGGCCGCTGCCATATCAATGGCGTTGTGCTCTGGTTTATGTTCCTTCCTTGACTCCTGTCCTCCACGGTCGTAACAGACACTTCTGCGGCCCATAGGGCTTTGCGGCGAACAGTCACAAAAGACGTATCCGCCGGTTGCTTCATCGTGACCAACAACATCCGGTTCGCCGCCTGTTCTCTCCATTTCATTGAGTGACCACAGTTTTTCGACATTAGCTTCCAGCCTGGCTAGTACTGCGGCCCATTCAATGCCTTGATGGCGGCTCATGTTCTTCTCAAAGCGTGCTTTCAATACACTGAGAAGTTCCTCCTGTTGCTCTGGTGACAACCCATTCTTGCTGCGACTAACGCTGCTCACGCTTTTGTGCCTCCTCGTGGTGATTGATTGCTGTTGATGTCGGGCCGCCCAACACGGAATTCTTGCTGGCCAAGGACCGAATGTCTGCATAAAGCTCCTCGACAGGTAGGTTGTCTTTGACCAGACTAGTTGATACCTAGTCCAGGGGACGCGCTCCCGACCGTCCCAGAAAGAGGATGATGGCAGTGAGGCCAGTGCCAACTGAGCCACTAGACCTGCAGCCTAATCGCCAACGTATTCACTACCTCTTCATACCCAAGCGCTTGTGCAATGGCAACTGAAGGTGCATTGGACTTCAATGTTTGGTAATGCATTGCTCCACCAGTTTTGAGCCCACATCTCGTCAAAGCGCTGACGACGGCTTTGGCGTGCCCACGCCCACGATATGCAGGATGGCTGATAATACCGATACTCATAAAACCGGTCTCGCTGACTCGCCACGACCCGGCTGCGGTAATTCTACCGTCACATAGATGAGCGAGAATGGGCCGCCTATCAAGTTCAATGGCACTATGTTCCCACTCCGTCGTAGAGCAGGCGTTTTTCAACTCCAGAAGCAGTTCGGCATGATCGTTACCATTGACTGCAATAACAGATGCTGAGTCAGATATCCGAACGGAGCCAAGATCGACATACCCCTGATACGCGGGTCCAATCGTTCTGGGGTTGGTTATGCCAAGGGCTTCTATGAGGAAGCTGGCGTCAAATGCGGTCTGAGGAGCAAGAGTAGCTACCGACTGCCTAGTCACTTCGAGATAGGCAGCGGGAGTCGAGATAACGCATGTGGTGCCATCATAAAGGCAGAAGATACCCCGGTAGCCCCGTAGCCAATCTTGATGCTCGATGACAAAGACCTGGGGCATGCCTACTGCAGCAATATCGCACCCAAGGCGAAGCGACCACTCCTTATACACTCGATCCTTTGTCTCGGGGGAGACCAAGCTCTTCACATCCTTCATCTCAACTTGATCAAGCGTGGGCTTTCCCTCGTCTGTCTGGGTGTTCTCACAGCCAGCACATGGCTAGCATTACCGTTCCCCTGGTCCACGGGGCGATCTATCGCGGACTCCGATTTGCTCCACGGTCATGCGGGTGAGGTGCCTACTTCCCCAACGAAAGTGGCGCGATGGGATAGTAGAGGTCACATTCGCAGTAATGCCTGTTGCACCGGGCGTAGTTGAGGTACTCGAAGCAGAATCTCTCCAACAGGTCAAACTGGATCGTTGGCATCCAAATGTCCCGGACATGCAGCCAAATCTGCGTCAGCTTGTCAGCCGTGATGGCCTCGGGAGCATGTGGGCCTATATAAGTGAAGACCCCATACCGATGGGGCTTGATGATCTTGACCTTCATCTCGGGCGGGACAATGCTGTACTCATTGACCTGCAAGGATGGTTGGTAGATGGTATGGTCGCTATCGAACTGGGGCAGCGTGGTTAGCCCGAAATAGACGTCTCGTTCAACTGGATTGTCAATTCGCTTGCGATGGTTATGGAAGAAGTCTACTGCCAGACGATTGGCTGTTTGGTTCAGCCGATTGTCTTCAATACCCACCCGGTACTCTAGCCCAGCTAGTGCAAACAAGGGCATGACGCGGACCGCTTTGTAGAAGATCAGGCCTTCTCCGGCGCAGCTGATGAAGTCGGCGTTAAAGCGGTCGAGAATGTTGAGGGGTGAGGGATTCTTTCGCCACCTGGCCGGAGTAGTACCGTATTCATCCCTGAACGCTCGGCTGAAGGTCCGCTCACAGCCAAAGGAATACTTAGAGGAGATAAACTCGATTGACCCGCTCGTTTGGAGCAAGTCGCTCAAAGAGAGCGCTATTCTCCTGCGGCGAAGGTACTCGATGATGCCTGTGTTGGTGGCGCCCTTCCAGACCCTTAACAGATGAAACTTTGAGATATTCACATTGCTTGCGATATCATCTAGGCGTATCTCTGCCAAGATATTGCTCTCGATGAAGTCAGTTGTGTCCTTGATAATCTGCAGCAGATGATTATCCACCTTGGCAGCTTGCATAACTCATCTCCTCAGAACTTGCATAACCAATTTATGCAGCAGAGCCGCGAAGATCAAGGAAGCGGACACCGCTCTCGTATTAACGACAGCGGTTTGGGGAAATCGGGAGAGGTGTGCGACCGCTATGAAGTTATGCAAGTTTCATACCTACCACCACAACCTTAGCAACATTTGTCCAGTTGTTGCCATCCCTATCGACTATACTATATCATGCAGCCGAATGCTCTAGAAGGGATGTGGAAGCATGAGTGCAAGCGTGAATGATGAAACGCAGGCTGAACTGAGGGAACGCTACCTCGCGGCAGTGGACAGGTTCGTGAAGAAGGTGAAGTCAGACCCGAATGTGATCGCAGTCATTGTCAGCGGCAGCTTAGCCTATGACGTGCTCTGGGAGAAGAGCGACATTGACATGAGCATCGTAGTGCGCGACCAGCAGCTGAAAAACGACTCCTACGCCATCATTGATGACAGCATCGTGATGAACATTCAGTTGACCACTAGAAGTTCGTTCAAGCGCCAACTCGAGGGGAGCATCGGGGGGTCGTTTTTCCAGTCGTACCTGGCCAAAGGGATGATGGTCTATTCAACGGACGATAGCCTATCGGAAGCCTTTGAAGAGATGAAGGTCGTAGGCAAGGATGACATTGCCAGTTCTGCTCTGACGATTGCCGGTCGACTGCTCTTCGAGGTGGAAAAGGCAGAGAAATGGCTGACCGCCAGGCGCGACCCCCTGTATGCCCAGTATTACCTGCTGAAGGCTGCCGAGACAGTGGCGGCGATGGAGCTCTGCCTAGCTGGAGACCCGATCGGGCGCGATACAATTCAGAAGGCCTTAGAGCTAAACCCTAACGCCATTAACCCCTTCTATCAGGGTGCCATGTCAGGACACATGAGCGAACAAGAGATCCGGCAGGGCATCGACAGGCTCTACGCCTATATTGAGCAGCATCTGGAGATTATCACCAAGCCGGTCATCGCATTTATGGCTGACCATGAGATCAAAACAAGCACACTTATCGCTAAACACTTTGGCACTGACCCACATTTCCTGGTCCATGTCTTCGAGTACCTGGCAGACCAAGGGGTCATTGAGCGGGTCTCTCAGACCATTCGCATTACCCCTAAGGGTAGACAGAACCAGGAAGAACTGGGTTACCTTTATATAACCCAATGAGAGAGGTGATAGGGCATGACCATTCGCACCACCATCGAGGTCTCAGGAGCCAAGCAGAATAACCTCAAGAATATCTCCGTTGAAATTCCCCGCGATAAGCTGACGGTCATCACTGGCGTATCGGGCTCAGGCAAGTCTTCATTGGCTTTTGATGTGATCTACGGTGAGGGTCAGCGGCGCTTTCTCGACTCCATCTCCACCTTTGCCAAGAGCCGCATCAGCCAACTGAAGAAAGCTAAAGTAGACTATGTTCGTGGTCTCTCCCCCGTCATCGCCATTGAACAGAAAAAGAGCAACAATAATCCCCGCTCCACCGTTGGGACGGTGACGGATATCAATGACTACCTGCGGCTGTTGTACTCCACCGCCGGAGAGGGCCGCTGTCCGCAGTGCGGCCATCCACTCAAGCAACTCTCGGCCGCCCAGATCGCCGAGCATATCGCTAAGCTGCCGACCGGCACGGTCGTGCAGCTTCTGGCCCCAGTCTACAAGATCTTTGGCGAGGACTATGAGTACACCTTCAAGCTGCTGCGCGACAAAGGCTACAAGCATCTCTTGGTCGATGGGCAGCCTTTCTCACTCGCAGAACAAGACGATCTCGATGAGAGCCGTGAGTATCAGTTGGAGCTGGTCATCGACCGCTTCACGCTCAAGAAGGACACCTACATCCAGTTGACTAAATCGATCGAGGCCGCCATGTTGAGCCTCGACGAAGATATCATGATCAAGGTCGATGTGGTTGGGGGCGTTGATCCGGCCTTCTATGCAGGCTTTGGCTGCCCCGAGCACCACTACTCCCTGTGTGAGATGCAGCCCTTCCATTTCTCTTTCAACACCCCCGCCAGTGCCTGTCATACCTGTATGGGCGTAGGGATGTCATACTTAGTCGAGCCGCGCTTCCTGGTCGTGGCCCCAAGCAAGAGCATCAATCAGGGCGCGCTGAAGAACACCGTTTACAATACATCCAGCAAGGATAGCTACTATGGGGTCATAATGTACAGCCTCGCGCAGAAGTATGGCTTTAGTCTCGATCAGCCTTGGAGCGAGCTTCCTCCTCATATCCACGACCTGCTCTTCTATGGCAATAAGGGCGAAGCGGTGGAGATGCTGCACCCACCGTATGCCAAGAAGCGCAACTGGATCACCGGTCGCTCCCGACCCTTCCGGGGCTTCGTAGCGCAGTTGGAGAGCTGGTACAAACACTATATCCGGAAGACTGCGACCACCGAAGCGGTCGAGCCGACGTTTATCAAGGACTGCATGATCGAGAAGATCTGCCCCGAATGCCATGGCGCACGGTTGAAGCCCCAACGCCTGCAGATCACCGTCGGCGACAAGAATATCGACCAACTCAGCCGCATGCAGCTCCCTGAACTGCTCGAGTTCCTCGACTCGCTCACCTTTGCCGCCGAGATCGAAGAGGTGGCGCGCTCTATCGTCAGAGAGCTGCGCCCGCGCCTGCCGCTGCTGATTGAGATTGGGCTGCATTATATCAACCTCGGGCGCAGAAGCGACAGCATCTCCGGCGGCGAGATGCAGCGGATCAAGATGTCGACGCAGATCAGTAGTGAACTGATGGGTATGCTCTATGTCATGGATGAGCCGAGCATTGGCCTTCACCCACGGGACTCCAGCCGTGTCATCGATACCATGAAGAAGCTGCGGGACATTGGTAATACGGTCATCGTCGTGGAGCACGATGTTGATACTATCATGAACGCCGACTACGTCATCGAAGTGGGCCCGGGCCCAGGCGTTCATGGCGGCATGATTGTGGCAGCTGGGAGCATCGAAGACGTGATGAACGAGCCGCGCTCGGTTACCGGACAGTATCTGTCGGGAGCGGCGAAGATAGCTGTTCCGAAGCAGCGCAGACATCTGGGCGATGACTTTCTCTCTATTCAGGGAGCTAGAGAAAACAACCTGAAGAACGTGGATATTGATATCCCTTTAGGCGTCTTTCTCTGTGTCACCGGCGTTTCCGGGTCGGGGAAGAGCTCACTGATTAACGAGATACTCTACAAGCAGCTGAAGGTTCTAAAGACCGGTGCCCGCATCACCACCGGGGAACATAGCTTCCTCTTTGGTGCGGAGCTCTTGAACAACGTTATCAACATCGACCAGGCGCCGATCGGCAGAAACAGCAAGTCCAACCCTGCGACCTATATCGGCCTTTACGACCGAATACGTAAACTCTTTGCCGAACAGCCCGAGGCGGTCGCCCGTGGTTATGGACAGATAGACTTCAGCCTGACACATGCCAATGGAACCCGCTGCGAGCATTGTGCCGGGGACGGCGTGCTAGTCACCAGCCTGCAGTTCATGGCTGACATTGAGACCATCTGCCCCGTCTGCAAAGGCTTGCGCTTCTCCGCTGAGGGCCTGGAGATCAAGTACAAGGGGAAGAACATTGCCGAGGTCCTGGAGATGACCGTCGAGGAAGCCCTGGATTTCTTCAAGGGTGAAAATTACCTTCATCACAAGCTAGCTATCATGGATGAGTTAGGCCTTGGTTATATGCGCCTTGGGCAGAGCTCGACAACTCTGTCTGGAGGCGAAGCTCAACGGGTAAAGCTGGCTCACGAGCTGGCCAAGATCAAGCGCGGAAGCCGTAACCTCTATATCCTGGACGAGCCCACCACGGGCCTACACCTATCTGATATTCAGAAGCTAGTGGACTGCCTCAAACGCCTGGTGGACCAAGGCCACTCGGTCGTCGTGATTGAGCATCACCTGGACGTCATCAAGTGTGCTGATTACATCATCGACATGGGCCCGGAAGGCGGTAACGGCGGGGGGTATGTCGTCGCGGAAGGTACGCCAGAACAGGTAGCGCAGGTCGAAGCATCGCACACTGGACGCTTCCTGCGCCAGGTGCTATAGAGTCGTTGTGGGGCGGTCGCAATGACCGCCCCACACTCTCGTAGTCTGGCGTCGGCATGCTATGCCGCTGGCAATTGATGCAACATCAGCAACACACCCACCCAACACGGAATGTGATGGGGGGTATATCGTACTGGCCACCGAACAGAACCCGAAGTTGCTCGGGGTGTCGAGCAATTTGCATGGCATCCATCGCAGCGGCCCGAAAGTAGCTCTGAACGTGACACAAGACAGAACCCTCTCCTCAGGAGAGGGTTCTGTCTTGTGTGAAGTCAAAACGAGGCCTGACCCCTAATAACTCACCATTTCAGGTTTATAATCGTCAGGCAGCTCTTCTTCACTTAAGAACCTGAAACTGTCATCATTCAGTATTGGTATAAATACTTCATATGGAATCCTAGAAAACTCACAAGCATAGTCACTGGCTCCAAACCACTTACCCTCTTTGCTGCTCAAATTTAACCCTCTTGCGAACTTTGTATAGTTTGAGCAGTCGTGAACGGCCAAGTCCCAGTTTTCTTCATCGGCTATTCTCATCAATTTCAGAGTCAATTCCCTACTCCAAATTGGAGATATATAGCCCTGTCTGGAAATGTACAGACTTTCCCCATAGTAATTGTTTATGTTATTCTCATTCAAATGCAATTCTGCACAATTAATAAAATCAAGTTTCGTCGCTAGAATTGCGTGCTTCTTCTTAAGAAATGCTTGATAGAACTCAGGAGTCATGGGGGTTTCGATACCTACACTGTTAATATACTTCTTCGCTAATCCAATGTTCTCAATAACTCTGTCTGAACAATTAGAAGCACCCAGGTTGAAACGTATCTCGTTAAGGCCGGCTTCGCCTAATGCTTTCAAGGTTTCTTCCGTGGCTAAAGTGCCGTTGGTGTATAGGTGTTGATGAATTTGAGCATGACGAAACTTCTCTATTACTGAATAATATCTTTCAATCTCCATGAAAGGCTCTAAATAGACATAAGAAATGCCAGTAGGTTTCTGCTGGATGGAAAGGAGCAAATCAATATCCTTCTCATAGAATTTCGTGCCCCCAATCTCCCACATACCTGCGCCAATTGGAGGAATATCGTCTAGTTGTCCATAGTTGTAACAGAACTTACACTCAAGGTTACACTTGTTCGTCTTCCTGATTGCACTCAAACCAGTCCCCATCAGACAGGAACGACATCCATTGGGGAATTTGCTTTCATTCCCTACAAAAAAGGTTCTATTATCTAAGGTGCGCAAACGCCTAATTGCTGACATTAAGATATCATTTCTGTGATCAATCGCTGCCTCAATTTGTGCAAAGGTAGCATAAATAATCTCTTCATGTTTTGTGCTAAGCTCCTCTTCCTCGGTCAATTGTGAGAAAAAATCAAACCATATCAACGCATCTGTCTTGGAGATTTTCATAACGCATCCTCCTCTAGTTCATCCACGCCGTGCCCGCGTACGTAAACCGTCAGCCAACCACTTTCGATCGGTTGAGGAACTCATACACGATCGCCCTATGGTGAAATGAAAAACTGAAGGTCTGATGCCTTCTTCCGGTCTGCGGCTGCTCTTACCAACTTCTCTGCAGTGTCACGGTTGAGAGGCATGACTCTTCGATGATACACGTAGTAAATCAGCCACCTAACCAACCAAGCATACTACTTGGGAACCGTTGTGACAACATGGACTAGCTAGCTCAGTTTTGGCTTGTTAAGTGACTGGATGGTGCTCCTATTCAAGTCTGTCGTATCCAGTCTCGGGAAGAACTGTTAGCAGGAAATTCAAACGGTAGAACGGTCAGCAGTACTCAGTTGGTTTGTTCAGTAACTCGGTAGGAATTCGTTGCTGAATAAAACGGCTTAGGGCCGACCAAGGTTGCCTATAATCCCTGACTAATCAAGTGAAGCATAAAACGGGCTCCACGATTACTATGGAGCCCATCTTCGCCGTTACTTGTGGTACGTTTCACCTCGTACGACTAATTGCAGGACTTTTCTACTCTCTCTATAAGAACTCTAGTCCAATGCAAATAATCTTGTGCGAGCAGTTCCTGAACATGCAGGGCAAAACCACTCGAGCAGGCGAGGTTACGGATGCTCTCGAGTAAAACCGTGAAAAACGAGTCCTGACCCCTAACCCACTCTCGGGCAGACCGTTTCAGAGATGTTTAGTGTACCCAGACATCTACGAACGAAAGGGCCAGATCTTCATTGTTTCCGAGTGTATAGTCCCGAATATCGAACCCCCAGCCCTGCGGCGGGAGAGCGCCCATAATCGCTTCCTGTTTTGGCGTTGAGTTCCAATACCTCGATCGTTCTCTCGCTGGTCATTTTGAACGTAATCTGATAGTCGGGAAAACTCCGGTCTGATACTACACACGTGGCTTCGTTCGTAGGTTCCAGCACGGCAATTCCTTCTATTTGACCCATATGGGGATTGATATGTTTCTCCCCTTTATCATTCATTACATAGGTTACAGATGCAGCATCGATCGAAAACTCGAATCTGCTATCACTCAGTGACTTTATCGACAACCTAGCACTCTTCCCGATTTTCTGCGGTTCATTCCAAGATCCCATAACCCAATTCCCAGCCCACAGACCCTCTTGCTGTGATTCTCCACGCGGTACAGAACTTGAGTTTTGGGACATTGTAGGGGTGCGAACAGGCTCTGATGCCTTAGTCTCCGATCGCTCGGGAGACATACCTGAACCTGCCTTAAGCGTTGAAGCCTCGCTATTGCTCACGTTCGCTTGACAAGCAGTCAAGCCGAATACAATGACTATGAGAGCCAATTTGATCTTCACCATGGCCACCTCACGTCGCAAAGTTGGTTACTCACTTCACGACTTTTCTTTGCATTATCGGCAAATTCCTTCTACTGGTAGTTTATGCGGTTGATTAGAGGAACTCTGCGCATGAACCATGGTACACCGGAGATCATAGAATCATTTGTGATAGATTTCACCCCGGTTGATCTTGAACGCCCGATAGACCTGCTCCAGCAACACCAGCCGCATCAGCTGATGCGGCAGCGTCATGGGCGAGAAGGAGAGGCGGTCGTCGGCGAGATCAAGAACCGCCCGCGAGTGACCCAGGGACCCGCCGATAACGAAGTTGAGCTCGCTCTTGCCGCGCAGACCTAGCTCGGCCAGCTCGGTGGCGAAGGTCTCTGAGCTGCGCTGGCGACCTTTGACGTCGAGAACAATCGTGTGACTGCTAGGCTTGATCGCCTTCAAAATGCGTTGGCCCTCGGCATCTTTGATCTGCTCCTCTTCTTTGGGGCTCAAGGTGTCGGGGGCTTTTTCGTCGGCGACCTCGATGATCTCAACCTTGGCGAAGGGAGTTAGGCGCTTAAGGTATTCGTCGATGCCGGCTCTGAGGTACGTTTCCTTGAGCTTGCCGACGGCGATGATCTTGATATGCATGGGGTTGGCTCCTCTCGGCTATTCCTCCATTAGCACCGCCAACATGCGGCGGTGGTTGTTGATGAACTCTTTGGTGACGGTGTAGTGTTCAGTTTGCTCGTAAGCCACTTGCTCAAAGCCTCGGTCAGTGATCTGCCAGATGACGGCATCGGGATAGGCCATGATGATCGGCGAATGGGTGGCGATGATCAATTGGGAGTCGTCAGCCACCAGCTGGTGAATGCGTGCGATCAGGGCCATCTGCCGGGTGGGCGAGAGGGCGGCCTCGGGCTCATCGAGGATATAGAGGCCTTGTCCACCGAAGCGGTGGAGAAAGGTCGCGAAAAAGGCTTCGCCATGGGACTGCTCGTGCAGTGAACAACCACCGTAGGAGTCGACCAATCGACTACGACTGAGGGCTCCGCCCTCGCGGTCGAGCTCCTCGATATTGGTGGCGACGTTGTAGAAGCTCTCGGCACGCAGAAAGAACCCATCGCGCGGGCGCCGGGGACCCTTGATCAGGCGAACAGCTTGGTGTAGTTCGGAGTGTGAGCTACGCGTGGCAAAGCTGAAGTTGCGGGTCCCCCCTTCGGGGTTGAAGCCAAAGGCGATGGCGATCGCCTCGAGCAGAGTGGATTTGCCCGAGCCGTTCTCCCCGACGATGAAGGTGACGTGGGGGTGAAGCTCCAGGTCCTTTAGACTGCGGATGGCAGGCAAAGCAAACGGGTAACGCTGCCGCGCCTCGATGGGAATGCGATCGGTTTGGAGTTCGAGAGCGCGGATGTATTGTTGACCGTCGACGAGAGGCATGTGTACGTCCTCCACAACGAAAGAGATCAAGACGTGGTCGCCTGCGGGCGATCTGAGGCGGGCGCGGCATAGCAGCGCCCCTACAGACGCCTCGGCTGGTTCACGTTTGGCTGCGGTGCATTGGCGGGCGCGCTGATATAGATCTTAGTTCGCCTCAGCAACAGTCTTGGTTAACACATAGCCCGGCTTGCCACCGCAATAGCGGCAGGTGAGTGGGATGGTGAGCCCCAGGGTTTCAGCTTGGGCGATGGTGAGGATGTCAGGGGCCTGTTCGTATGCGACGAGGTATTCGTCAATGGCCCTTTCGAGGTGTTCGAGACAAGCGACGATCATGGGAGCCTCCTTATGAGTAGGACGCCCCCATCGGGCGTCCTGTTTCCATGTTTCTTGTGGGCTCGTGGTCTTGTGGACTCTATCACAGGCCTACTGCGGCTGCTCGACGAGCGTTACCGGCACCACCATCTGCTGATTGCCGCGCATGATGGTGATCTGGATGGTCTCGCCGGGGCGCTTCTGATAGAGGATGCGCAGGAACTGATCGAAGCTGGTGATTTTCTCGCTCTCCATCTTGATGATGATATCGCCGTCTTTGATCCCTGCGCGCTGTGCCGGGGTGTTGGCGTGGGTCTGGACGTAGATGCCATAGTCGACGGGCAACTTATATTGCCGCGCCCAACCGGCATCGATGACCTGACCGGTGATGCCGAGGTATGGTCGGATGACCCGCCCGTAGTTGATCAGGTCTTCCAGTACGGGCCGAGCGACATTGATCGGGATGGCGAAGCCCATCCCTTCGACCCCTTCGACCGCCAGCTTGATGGTGTTAATCCCCACCACCTGCCCGGTGGCGTTGACCAGCGGTCCGCCGCTGTTGCCGGAGTTAATGGCGGCGTCGGTCTGGAGCAGATCCATCTGTCGATCCTCTGCCACGGTGATGGCACGATTCAGCCCACTGATGATCCCGGCGGTCACTGTCCGTTCCAGCCCCAAGGGGTTACCGATGGCGACCGCCGTCTCGCCCACCTTGAGGGTGCTGGAGTTGCCAAACTCGACCACCGGCAGGGACCCCTGCCCGACGTCGGCAGGGTTGATCTTGACGACGGCGAGATCCATGTAGCTGTCGCTACCGACCAGGGTCCCAGGAACCATCTGGCCGTTGGCCAGCTTGACCACCAGTTCGGCGGCCCCTTCGACCACGTGATGGTTGGTAAAGATATAGCCCTGGGCATCAAAGATGGCGCCGGACCCACTGCCTCGCTCCACTAGGCGGGTACGTTGACCAAAGAAGTCGCGCACCAAGACTTTGTTGGTGATACCAACCACTGCCGGAGTCACGCGTTCGGCGGGGCCAGTCACGTTGATCTGGACTGGCTGGCTCGTAGGTGGTGCGGCCTGCTGCCCACTGTTCTCTGGCAGGCGATAGCCAGGCTGCTGATTGGACGCATAGGACGGCGGGTAGGGCAGATAGCGTCCATATAGGTACATGGGAGCGATGTAGGCACTGGCGATGCCGCCGATCAGGGCGCTGATCAGCGCCACCAAGACCATCTTGCCTCCTGACGGCCTCGGCTCGCGGTAACGATCGTGATAGGGATCATCATACAGTCCCATCTGGCTGCACCTCCTACATCAGAAACTTGCGTCGCGTCGACTAGTCTTCCCCGCCGACAAAGCGCTGCCGGTATTCGACGGCGCGACTGCCGTAGACGAAGAGATTGGGGCCATGCTCGCAGACACGCTCAAACGCGGCGACTACTTCAGGGTCAAACTGTTGCCTAGCGCAGGACCGGAGTTCTTTGAGTGCTTCTTCCAACGGGCGAGCCTTCTGATACGGGCGACCCGAGGTCATGGCATCAAAGGAATCAGCCACACATAGTATGCGCGCGCCGAGAGGAATTGCGTCTCCTTGCAGTCCACTTGGGTAGCCACGACCATCGTAGCGTTCATGGTGATGGAGCACGAAGTGAAGGATGTTCTGTAGGGTATCGACCGGTTCGAGGATGCGTACTCCCCTGGCTGGATGGGTCTTGATCTCAGCAAACTCCTCCTCGGTCAGCCGCGCGGGTTTGGTCAGAATCGCATCGGCAATGCTGATCTTGCCGAGATCATGGAGCAGAGCGGCGTTCTCAATCCGTTCGATCTCCTCTGAGCTGAGTCCCATCTCGAGGGCGATGGCAACCGCGTAGCTGCAGACGCGTTCTGAGTGGCCATGGGTGTATGAGTCTTTGGCGTCGATAGCTGCGGCCAGCGTACGAATGGTATCTAGATAACTCTCACGAAGCTGACGGCTGAGCTCCGCCTTATGTACGGCCATGGCGACCTGCTGGGCGAGGAGCATCAAAAACTCTTCTCGGTCCGCATCGAGGTGATCCACGGGGGCCTCGACCGTGGCCAGCACGCCCATGGTCTCGCCATCGACGATCAATGGGATCCCGAAGAACTGGTTCATCCCGTGGCGGCGCAGATGCTCGCGATGGGCGACGCGGGAGTCACTGCTGATATCGCTGACGATCAAAGGGCGCTGCTGCTTAGCCACGGTGCCGACTAAGCCATGGCCGACCGCGAAAGTGGAAGGCCACGCCTCGGGGACTAACCCCTTCTGGGTCTTCAGCCTGAGCTGACCATCGGCCTCTTTGAGATAAAGAGCGCAGGTGACGGTTCCCAGAACCGCGGTGGCTAGCCTTAGGATCTGATCGAGGAGATCGTCTAGGGCCATGGGGGTATTGATCGACTGACTGATCTCCACCAGCGACGACAGCTGCTTGAGCCGGTTCATCAGGTGAAAGCGCTGGTCACAGAGATCGCTGATCTGTTCCGCGACGACGCCGATCACGCGCTCAACCAGCTGCATACGCTCGGGGGGCAAAATGCTGATCTGGGCGGCCTTATCCCGCAGCAGTTCCACAGGGATGTCGTTCTCCTCTGCTAATCTAGCCAAGAGCTGGTTATCGGGCTGCTGCTCAGCCATGCTGGCAGCCGCCACCATGGCCAGATGCCGCCCGTCCACTCGTACGGGAGCGCAGATAAACTCCAACCCCATATGGCAGCGATTGCGGATGAGCCGACCTTCTTTGATTGCCCTCTGATTGACCTCCTCATGACAACGCAAACACTCATCCCCTAGCGGGAGATGGGATGAGATCAGCGAGCAGAACTCGCCGCGCAGCGAGGTTGGCAACACGGGCTCGCCATACGGGTCCTCGACTGTGGCGGTACAGCCGATGACCCCTGTGACGGCGCTGAGCATATCCATCATCTTGACGGGATCGACAAGCTCGTGGATATTGCTCGGTATCGCATGGCGAAACAGCATGGTAACACCCTTTCTGCGTCAGGGACTGCGAACAAATCAAGGTCGCTGCTGGCTGTGTAGTATGTCTCTATAGTTGCCCGATACGAGGGACGAGGGACTAGGGACTCAGCCCTATAGCGTCAGTTGCTGTCCGACGGCCACGAATACGGGGGTGCGTTGCTGCAAGGGCGGAGCGATCTGCAGCTGCAGATGCCGTCCCCAAGCCCCGATCTCGCGCAGGTAGTCACGAACCGTGGTGTAGGCCAGTTCGGGATAATTATTCTCTTGACTGAGGTGCGCTAGGTGGACGCGCTTGGTTCTGGAGCACAACACCGATCCTATGGCCTTGGCCGCATCAGCGTTGGAGAGATGTCCATGCTCACTGGCTACCCGTCGCTTGAGAAAGTAGGGATACGGACCATTCTTGAGCATGTCGAGGTCGTGATTGGCCTCCAGGACGATCTCATCCGCATCGCGCAGTGAGGCAAGCACGCTAGGAGTCACCACCCCCAGATCGGTGGCGATGACCAGCTCTTCGCCAGCATGGCAGAAGCGATAGCCGACTGGTTCAACGGCATCATGGGAGGTGGCAAAGCTCTGCACCTCGATATCGCCGATCACGGTGCTGCTGGCGGTTGATAAAGGGCGGTGGGGTAGGCAGCCAAGCAACGGAGCGGCAGCGGTGATGGCGTGCCAGGTGGCATGGTTGCAGACCACCGGAATCTCCATTCTGCCGACGGTCTTGGCTAAGCCACGGGTATGGTCGGAATGCTCATGGGTGATCAAGCAGGCCGCGATGCGGTTAGGGTGAACCGGGGTCTGTTTGAGTCTGGTGCTGAGTTGGCGTGGTCCCAGCCCGGCATCAACCAGGATCGCCGTCTTCTCGCTGGCGACCACCATGGCGTTGCCGCTGCTGCCACTGGCAAGTATGTAAATCTGCATGAGAGACCCCTTTCATCTCCGTCGGCGTCTGCCGGTGGAGGACCAAAAGCCAAGGCCCAGCGGCTCTTGACTGTATCTTATTCGACATTTCCCGGGGAATTGTCCTATATTTCCCGGGAAATAAGGCGTTTAGCGTCGATTATGATGGGAATCAGGTCGTTTGATGCGCGATTTGTCGAATGCACAATGCCAGCGTGTGTCACGATGGTTTCATGCGTTACGTTCCCGCTTTGCCATCAACGCCAGTCCAGCCAGAACAAGAGCTAGACCAAGCCAGGGGCCAGAGAAGCGGCGTGCATAGCGGCTGATATTAATAAGGAAGAAGATTAGCCCGACGCCCAATACAATGGACCCAGGAATCAGAAGCGCCCGCGTCCCAATCTGCGCTGCGAAGACGAAAAAGGCCACGCCAACGATGGTAGGAAAGATCGGCCACCAAAAGTCCATCCCACCCGGGAGCAAGTGATTGCTCCACAGCAGAAAGAAGGATCCTACCCCTGAGATAATCACGCCGGGGAACAACATCCCGCTGACACGGGTGGCACCAAGCACAAGAAAGACCATCCCCGGGAGCAAAATAGCCAGCGGCCACCACTGCAGGCGGACGCGGACTAGACCGAGGTTATTGGCAATATAGAACAGACCCGCAAGCAAGAGACCAATCCCCAGATAAGCGTCTCGTTTTTCGACTTTCACACCTAAACCTCCTCGAAACGTAATATTAGAGTTTCGCTGTATTGGACGCGGTTCCCTCCTCATATTCAGTTTGTTGAGTGCTGGGACCTGCACGCCCATGGACGAACCGCAATGGAGTTCACTGTGCACCCATTGATACTTTACGCTAATGTTCCTATTTTGTTCCAAAAAAGACTAGATTGGCTATTGCATTGTTATTCGGTTTCATGTATCATTACACCATCATATTGAGGAGGTAGTCACCGTGAAGAGATCGATCAAGATGATCATCACCGCGGTAGTCGGTGCCGCGATACTCTCCAGTCTCGTTGCCTGCACGCCGACCAAGCCGAACAGCCAAACTCCCGCCCCGAAGGCGGCCACCACTCTTGAGAAGATCAAGAGCGAGGGCAAGATCGTCATGGGCACCAGTGCCGACTATAAGCCCTACGAGTTCGTTGAGGAAGTCAACGGCAAGGAGACGATCGTCGGCTGGGAAGTGGATATGGCCCAGGAGATCGCCAAGGAGCTAGGGGTCAAGCTCGAGATCAAGAACCTGCCCTTTGAGAGCCTACTCGGTCTGTTGCCGCTCAAGCAGGCGGACATGATCGTGGCCGCCGTGACGATCGACCCTGAGCGTCAAGCCGCCGTTGACTTCTCTATCCCCTATCATGATGGTAATCAGAAGCTCTTGGTCCTCAAGGAGAACACCACGGTCAAGGGTGCCGCCGACCTAAAGGGCAAGAAGGTTGCCGCACAAATAGGCAGCACTGGCGAGGAGCTGGCCGGCAAGATCGAAGGAGCTCAGGTAAGAACCACGGAGAGCTTCGAAGCCGCCGTTCTCGATCTCTTAACCAAGAAAACCGACGCCGTCATCGGCGACAGGACCGTGGTTGAGAACTACGCCAAGATCAATGACAAGCTGCAGGTCGTGGGCGAGCCGCTCAATGACGCGCAGAACGCCATCGCGGTGCGCAAAGGTGAGGCGGAGCTGAAGGCGGCCATTGATCAGGCGCTCACCAAGATCACGCAGGACGGACGCTTGACCGCGATCAAGAAGAAATGGCTTGGAAACGAAGGCTATTAATGATATGATGTTGACATAACGTAGCACCTTATAGCAGCCGGCCAAATCCGGCTGCTTTCATTTGGAACTGAAGGGAGGCTTGACATGGATTATCAACTAATGATTAACTCGATCCCTCGGCTGATCGAGGGCGCCAAGATGACCGTGAAGCTGTCGGTCCTGGGGATCGTATTTGGGGTACTGGCAGGCCTAGGCGTCGCCTTGATCCGCAGCCGCCGCAGCCGTAATCCTATTCACTTCGTACTCTATGCGTTGGCCACAGGGTATGTGGAGCTGGTGCGCGGCACCCCGTTTATGGTACAACTGATGCTGGTCAACTATGGTCCCCCGCTCTTCTTCGAGGTCAATATCCCCGAGTTCGCGGCTGCGATCATCGCCATCACCATCAACAGCGGCGCCTATGTCTCGGAGATCTTCCGCGGCGGAATTCAATCGATTGACAAGGGGCAGATGGAGGCGGCTCGTTCTCTGGGCCTCACCCCCGGTCAGGCCATGCGTCTGGTCATCCTGCCGCAGGCGTTCAGACGCGTCCTGCCTCCTTTGGGCAACGAGTTCATCATGTTGATCAAGGAGTCATCTTTGGTCTCGGTGATCGGTGTCAGCGAGCTGACCTGGGCGGGCAAAAAGATCGGTGCGGCCACGTATAAGCCTTTTGAGCCGCTAGCCATGGTCACCCTGTTCTACTTGGTGATGACTCTGATCGCGGGTCGTGGCGTGTCGTTCCTCGAGAGGAGGCTGAAAGCCGGTGATTAAGGTAAGCAATCTGACCAAGCGTTTCGGCTCACTGTTGGTGCTCGATCAGATCAGCGAAGAGATCCACCCGGGCGAGGTGGTCGTGGTCATCGGCCCCAGCGGCTCCGGCAAGTCGACCTTTCTACGCTGTCTGAATCTCCTCGAACAGCCCGAAGGCGGCGATGTGGTCGTCCTCGGTCACTCTCTGCGCAACCCCAAGACCGATATCAACCTGATCCGTCAGGATGTAGGGATGGTCTTTCAACAGTTTAACCTTTTCCCGCATCTGACTGTGCTGGACAATGTCACCTTGGCGCCGATCCAGGTGCGTAAGATGCCGATTCAGGCGGCCAAAGATCTGGCGCTGGAGCTGCTACGCAAGGTCGGGCTCAGCGACAAGGCGGCAGCCTATCCCTCGCAGCTCTCGGGCGGTCAGAAGCAGCGTGTCGCCATCGCGCGGGCGCTGGCCATGAAGCCCAAGGTGATGCTCTTCGACGAGCCCACCTCGGCGCTCGATCCGGAGATGGTCAAAGAGGTTCTCGATGTCATGCGCGATCTGGCCCATGAGGGGATGACCATGGTGGTAGTGACCCATGAGATGGGCTTTGCTCGCGAGGTCGGTCACCGCGTCCTGTTCATGGACGGGGGCAAGATCGTTGAGCAGGGCAAGCCCGAGGCGATCTTTGGGGCTCCGCAGCACGAGCGGACCAAGGCGTTTCTGGCGAAGGTATTATAAGGGCGCGCCAGCGTGCGTAGGGGAGGAGCCATCACGCCACGCTCCGAGTTCCGTATATACTTGAACGAGCTCGCCACCTCGGGAACCGGCCAAACTCGCTCTTCGAGCTCAAACAGTGGCCTGGTTCTGATCCTCGGTGACTGCGCTCTCTTAATGATCTTCACAAAGTCGCGCTACGCGTGCTAGGCCCTCCCCTGGTAGTGGGTGACCGACACACGCGTAGGGAATGCAGTCTGCGCTGTGGAGAGGATGAGGAACAAGCGGTTCCGGTTTTCCGGGCCGCTTGTTTCTGTATGTGTACGAAAGTCATGTCAAAAAGGATTTGGATCGGGCGAATGATATGATATGATGGGTCGTAGTACCCAATCATTTCCTGTGGTTGCCAGGCTTTAGTTTATGTAAACTTATAAAGATAGATTGCGATGCGATGGACCTTTTTGCGGCAGACGATCGTCTGTCATAGAGAGAGGTACAAGCGGCGCCGAAAGGAGGTTCTTTAGTTGAGAGCTCGTATTCTGGTCATCATCCCTGCTTACAATGAGGAGAAGACCATTGCCCAGGTGATCAAGAACATTCGTCGCTCGGCACCGCTGGTCGATGTCGTGGTGGTCAATGACGGGTCGAAAGATCGAACCTCGGCTGAAGCACGCCGTGTGGGTGCTATGGTGCTCGATCTACCCTGCAATCTGGGGATTGGTGGCGCCATGCAGACCGGCTACGTGTATGCCCATCGCGAGGGTTATGATATCGCCATTCAGATCGATGCCGATGGTCAGCATGACCCCCGTTTTATCGACCAGCTCGTGGAGCCAATCCTGGCTGGTCAGAGCGATATGGTGATTGGATCCCGCTATGTCGAGAAGACTGATTATCAAGGGGCGTTGACCCGCCGCCTGGGATCCTGGGTCTTTACTGGTCTGCTGAAGGTGCTGACCGGTCTGACCATCTATGACAGCACCTCTGGCTTCCGGGCGGTGAATAAGCAGATTATCCACTTCTTTGCCGAGTGCTACCCCCAGGACTACCCTGAGGTGGATGTGATCGTCCGCCTGCGTAAGAGCGGCTTCCGTCTACTGGAACTGCCAGTCGAGATGCACGAGCGCAAAGGTGGTCAATCGTCGATCACCGCGTTTAAGTCGGTCTACTACATGATCAAGGTCAGCCTATCGCTGGTGATCAACTCTCTGAAGCCCCGGACTGGGGTTGTTCGCCAAGTATGATCCCCCGGGGGTGAAGTGTTGTGTTCAGCGTCTATACGCTAGCCTGGGTCTTTAGTCTTGCCTTTCTGATCCTCGTCATCGAGTTCGTGCGCCGTGGCAGGCTGCTGGAGCAGTACAGCGTGCTCTGGATCCTATTCGCCAGCGGGATGCTCGTCCTATCGCTCAATGTGAGAGTGGTGGATACTCTGGGGAAGCTGCTGCAAATCTACTATGCCCCTTCAGTCCTGTTTCTGCTGGGCTTTTTGTTCTTGATCGTCTACAGTTTCCATCTTACCGTTATCCTCTCCAAGCAATCGGAGAAGCTCCTGCGTCTCACCCAGGAGCTATCGCTCCTCAGGCATCGGGTCGAGGAGCTCGAGGAACACCAGAAGTGAGGTCGCCGAAGATGATTTATCTCCTCGTGGCACTAAACGTGCTGCTCTTGGTCTCGGGACAGATCCTATGGAAGACCGGCATCCCCGTGGGAGCGGACGTCAAGACCATCCTGCTGTCGCTGTTTACGTGGCGGGTTATGGCTGGGATCGCGCTCTACGCGGTAGCGACGGTCCTCTGGCTTTATATCCTGGCACGCGGTCAGTTTAGTGTGGTCTATCCGCTGCAAAGCACCGCCTATGCGCTCGGCGTGTTAGTCGCGTGGCTGGTGTTTAAGGAAGCGATCCCCTTTACCCGCTGGATCGGCGTTGGTCTGATCTTCGCTGGTGCGGGCCTGATCGCCATCAAGTAAGGGCAGCACCTTGCATAACTCATTCTTTCGGAACCTGCATGACCTGGAATCAGGACATTAGGGGCTGTGTAAGTTAACCATAATAATGCGGCAGAGCCGCAGTAATCAAGGATGCAGATCGCCGCTTGCGCGTGCGACTGCGAAATGAAGTCATGCAACTCCTGTGGAGGTTCTATGCTCAAACGCTTGCGTGAATTTGTCGAGAGCCGGCTGGGAGAGCTGATCATCGTCGGCGCCATCTTTGGCCTAGCTCTCTATCTGCGTCTCTTCTTTGTCAATAACATTGACCATCTACCCCTAAAAGACTACTCCGCCGATGCCTACAACTACGACGTGATGGTGCGGCAGTTCCTTAACAAGGGCTTTCTCGGCTACCTCTCCACCAAGCCCAATGCCTATATCACCCCGGGTTACCCGCTATTCCTAGCCGCGATCTACAAGATAGTCGGCTACCAACCAGAAAGCCCTCTGCAGGCGGTCCGCGTAATCCAAGCCGTGATCGCTGCCTTGGCTATCCCCTTGCTACATCTGGTTGGCCGCGAGCTGAAGAACGTCCGCATGGGCTATCTGGCAGCGCTTTTGGCGGCCGTCTACCCGTCTTTTGTCTGGGCACCAACGATTCTACTAACGGAGACGCTGGGCACGTTCTTATTTGTCCTCTACCTCTATACCCAGCTGATCGCGCTATCTAGGGGCAAGCCTTTGTACCATCTGCTCAATGGTCTAGCCTTTGGTCTAGGACTCTTAGTCCGCCCGGCCGGAGCCCCTTTGATTATCTTCCCCTACCTCTATCAGTACTGGCGGACACGCGATGCGCGGGGTATCGCCAAGGGCTTCATCTGGACCGTAGTCGGCCTAGTCGTGATCATGCTGCCCTGGTGGGTGCGCAATCTACTCGTCATGCATAAGCTGATCTTCCTCGCCACCCAGACCTGGAACCCGATGCTGGGCGGGGCCTTTCCCTACTTCCAAGGGATGTACCCTCTCCCCAAGGTGGAATCGACCACCGATGTGTTGCTCTTCATCCTGCAGGGTTTCCTCAGGCAACCGGCTCTGTATCTGAAGTGGTTTACCATCGGCAAGTTCAGCATCATCTTCGAGCAGATGTGGTTTGACCTGGCGCCGAAGTATACCTTCCTGCGTAGCCTGAGTCTACTCCACCCTCTGCTTGTCTCGGTCGGGTGGCTGGGGGTGCTCTACGCTCTGCGCCGCCGCGAGATCCAGATCCCAGCAGTCTTGGCCGTCCTGATGACGGCGATCCAGCTGATGTTCATCCCGGTCAACCGCTATGCCTTCGGCATCATGCCGCTCTTGATGCTGACCACGGCGTTTGTGATCGAGGTGTTGCTGTTTGAACACGCCCGCAGCCCGCAGGCCGAGGCCCGCAACTGAGGGCGCAATCATTATAGGCAAACGACTAAAGAAGGAGCATCTCCCTGGGGGAGCTGCTCCTTCTTGATTCATAGTCTCCCACTAGACCAATCTACTACAAGCGTCTACACTCATCCCGCGAGGGACGAGGGGCGCACTTAGAATATCTGCAGGCTTAAGGTCGCGATGATCGCTCCTGCCACGAGATTGCCCAGTGCGATGGCGGCCCAAGCGCGGTAGATGGGGAGGCGGAGCAGAAAGGACAGGAGCGATCCCGACCAGACCCCGGTCCCCGGGAGAGGTACCGCGACGAAGAGAAACAAGCCGATGATCCCATACCGGTCGATCTGACCGCGTTTGCGCAGGGTACGCTCAAAGACCCAATCAATCACCTTGCGCGTGGGGTCCCAGCGGCGAAACAGCTCCGTCGCCGGCCGTAGCAGCAGGACGATGGGGATCATCGGCAATGTGGAACCCAGATAGCTGACAACGAAGGCATGGCGGGGCGAGAGTCCCATGGCTAGGCCGATGGGAATCGCACCGCGCAGCTCCACGATGGGCATGGCGGCAGCGATGATCACGTAGAGGTCCTGGTAGATAAGCGTAAGCAATCGATCGATCATGATGGGCACCTTTTCCTATCCTCTAATGGTCCATACCATGGCTATTATAGCACATAATTGCGACCCAAAGGCCAAAGCGGGGTTTCGATCAGTCAGATGGCTGCGAGGGCTCTCCGTTACTCACATCAGGCACATTCTCCACTAGGGACTAGGGCCCTTTACAGTTCCCTGCTGTAGACCGGCACCTCTCCTGACGGCTTCGCAGAGAACTGGCGCTCGACGACGCTGGCCAAGCCCCCGTCCATCAGAAAGCGCAGTCGATCGATCCCTAAGCGCCGCGCATGCGCCAGAATACTGCTGATCAGCTCCGGCTCATAGGAAGGCGACCAGGCGTGGACCACTGCCTCCTCATAGCGGCCGCTGATATCGCGTAGCGAGACATAGGCTCGCCCCTGGGGTAAGGTGACGGAGAAATCCATCTCCGCGGGCCGGGAGTGCATGGGGATGGCGTACAGGCCTGGTTCTCGTTCGCCATCGAGCTGCAGCCAGGTCTGGTAGCTGCTCAGGATGCGGCCAAAGACTAACGGTAGACCGGCAACCTTGGACCAGGCGGGCAAACGGGTCCGGCGTACGGGGAACGTAAGCTGGCTGCTACTGGTCTCGATACTCAGCTCACGGTAGGTGGCGACCAGCTCTAGCCCGAAGCGCTGATAAAAGGCGGGGGCGGCGGGAGCGTAGGTGGTCACGGTATGACAACCGATCTCCTGAGCTAGCTCGATGGCATCTGCCATCAGCAGACTGCCGATCCCCTGCCCCTGAGCCGCCTTGTCGACGTAGAGAACAGAGAGATTGGCATTGATGCCGAATTCGGCGTCCTCGCCGATGATCATCTCCAGCTCGCCGACGATCTCGCCATCACACTCGGCCACCAGGGGAAACTGATCCAGCAGGCGCAGGCGATTGAGATGGATGACACACAGCTCAGGGCTCATCCAGGGTCCGCCGTGGTTCCAACGCTCCGCCGGGGTAAGCTCAGTCCACGCAGTTGGTATAGTCTCTGTCTCACCGCTCTCATTATTTATACGATGCACCCATTGCTCGATATCACTGCGGTGCACGCGACTGAT
>CAZINL010000006.1:28103-37012 GCA_964540595.1 uncultured Clostridia bacterium | reverse complement strand
TTTGTGGGGGTATCGTCACAAAAAGCCGGCGGCAGTCGAAGGAGATGATATTTCGCGGGGCGAATTTTAAAGGTAATCAGAATGGGGGTGTTGTCATGGAGAAGAAGAGAGTGATGGAGTACCTGGCTCAGATCGCGCCGCGCCTCTACGATATCAGCGACTGGCTCTACCATAACCCCGAAGTTGGTCTCCAGGAGGTCAAGGCGAGTGACCGCTATGCCGCAGAGCTGGAGAAGGAAGGGTTCACCGTCGAGCGGGGGCTTGGGGGGATGCCTACCTCCATCAAGGCCACTTACTCCACCGGCCCGGGGCCAACCATCGGTTTCTTGGCTGAGTACGATGCCCTGCCCGGCATTGGGCATGGCTGCGGACACAACATTATTGGCGCGTCCAGTTTTGGTGCCGCCCTGGCGGTCAAAGAGCTACTCGCCGACCGTTCGGGGACGGTGATTTTCTTCGGTACACCTGCCGAAGAGACGGTCGGTGGCAAGATCGCCATGGCCGATGCGGGCTGCTTCGCCGGCGTCGATGCGGCCATGATCGTGCACCCTGGAGTGAGTACCCGCGTTGGTGGTACGTCGTTGGCCTCGCATCCCATGCAGATCACCTTCAAGGGCAAGACGGCCCACGCTGCCGCGGCCCCGCACATGGGGGTCAACGCTCTCGACGCCATGATCATGACCTTCGTTGGTCTGCGCTCGCTGAAGATGCACCTCAGGGATGACGTTCGTCTGCCTGGAATAATTACCCATGGCGGTGATGCGCCCAATGTCATCCCCGACAAAGCGGTAGCGCGCTTTAGCATCCGCTCGGCCGATGTGGAGTATCTGGAAGAGGTCCTGGAAAAGGTGCGCAATGTCGCCCGCGGCTGTGCCATGGCGGTGGGGGCCGAGGTGGAGTTCTACCACTACGAGCCGCTCTTTAAGGACATGCGTAATAACGACTTGCTCTCGCAGCTCTTCAAGGACAACATGGAAGCCTTGGGTGAACCGGTCAAGTTCTCCGATGGCAAACCCGGTGGCTCCACCGATATGGGCAATGTCAGCCATGAGGTGCCGAGCATCCATCCCAGTGTCGCCATCGGCTCTCCGGACTGCGTCCGTGGACACTCGATCGAGATGGCGCAAGCTACCATCTCTGAGGACGGGCATCGCGGTCTGCTCTTGGCAGCAAAAGCCATGGCCATGACCGCAGCGGATCTCTTCACCAACCCATCCCTGCTTGCACAGGTAAAGGATGAGTTCGAGCTTCGGATGGGGCGCAGGTAGAGGGGGAGACTCTGTGGAACAGATCTATCGTATGGCCCTAACGCTGATCATCGGCGGAATAGGCGGTGTCATCGCCCTGCGGCTTAAGGTTCCTGCTGGAGCCATGGTCGGGTCGATGCTCGCTGTAGGGCTCTTCAACGTTATCGGAGTCCAGTTATCTAACCTGCCGCCCAACCTTCGCTCAGCTGCTCAGATTGTCGTCGGTGCCATCGTCGGGATGAGCATCACACGGGAGACTGTGTCCAGCTTGAAGGGGATGATTATCCCGGCTTTCATCCTCGTCTTCGGCATGATCGGGGCTGGGTTGGCCTTTGGCTGGCTGATGGCCAAGCTCACTGGCTGGGACCTGGTCACTACCATGTTTGCCAGTTCCCCGGGCGGTATGACCGAGATGACGATTGCTGCCTATTCCATGGGCGCTGATGGTCCCAAGGTCGCTTTGCTCCATCTGATCCGCATGGTCAGCGTCGTCTCCATCGTACCTTTCCTGCTCAAGTGGCTACTCAAGGTGCCATCCGCGCAGTAGCGCGGAGCCCAAAGGCCAAAGTGGACTTATAGTCCTCAGTTCACCATCGGGAGATCCCACCCCATGGATCCAAAACACCATAGTCAACTTGAAAGGAGTCCTAACACATGAACAAGGAACAAATCTGGGCCCAAGTCGATGCCATCAGTTCCCGCCTATTTGCGATCAACGACTGGATGTACCATCACCCCGAGATCGGTCATCAAGAACGTGAAGCAGCCAAGCTGCTGGTGGCGGAGCTGGTCAAGCACGGCTTTGCCGTCGAGCATCCCTACGCCACCATGGAGACAGCCTTTAAGGCCGTCTATCAGGGTCCCAAGCCTGGTCCCACCATCGCTATCCTGGCCGAATATGACGCGCTGCCGGGGCTAGGACATGGTTGCGGGCACAATATTATCGCCTGCTCCGCCATCGGCGCCGCCATTGCGCTTAAGGAAGCCTGGACGGATCTGCCTGGTACCCTGATCCTCTTTGGTGCCCCCGCTGAGGAAGGCGCCGTCGACAACGCTGGCGGCAAAGTGATCTTGGTGGAGAACAATGCTTTCGAAGGCGTCGATGCCGCCATGATGATCCACCCATCCAACCGCACTAGCCTAGGTGGCAGCTCCAACGCCCGTGAGGCCATGGAGATCACCTTCAAGGGCAAGCCCGCCCATGCGGCCGGCGCTCCCCACGAAGGGATCAACGCCCTTGATGCGGCTATCCAGACCTTCAATGGCTTTAACGCCCTGCGTCAACACGTCAAGCCCGATGTCCGCATCCATGGTGTCATCACCGAAGGTGGAGTCGCGCCCAATATCGTTCCCGAGCGCGCCGTGATCCGCATGTATGTCCGTGCTGCTGACGCGTCGTATTTGGCCGAGGTGGTCGAGAAGGTCAAGAACTGCGCTCGCGCAGGCGCCTTGGCCACTGGTGCTACCGTCGAGTTCCGTCAGACCGCCAAGACCTACAAGAACATGATCAACAACCAGACCCTAGCCGCAGCCTTCAAGGCCAACGTCGAACTGATGGGTGAGCCGATCAGTGCCGCAGCTGGAGCTGGTGCTGGCTCCACCGACATGGCCAACGTCAGCCATGAAGTGCCGGCCATCCATCCCTATGTCGGGATCTCCTCGCAGAAGATTACGGGCCACAGCCACGAGATGGCCGATGCTACCATCTGTGACGAGGGGCATCATGGCCTGCTGGTCGGGGCGAAGTCCTTGGCTGCCACAGCCGCTGATCTCTTTGCCAACCCCAACTTGTTAGCCTCAGTGACGGCCGAGTTTGCGACGAAAGCAAAAAAAGCCTAGGGAATTATTAACGGGGGAGCCGAGCGGCTCCCCCGTTTTCTATATGCGATTCGCTACCAGTGCTTTCTCTGTATCGCCAATAGCTTCGTTAGTTGCTGGCCTTTGCGGACGTCCGCAGCTCGTCCAAGCAATGGCTGCAGATGTTTTTCCCTCTGTAATTCTGCACATCGGTGGCATTGCCACAGAAAATGCAAGCAGGCTCATATTTTTTCAGAATGATCTTCTCGCCATCTACGTAAATCTCAAGGGAGTCCTTCTCATCAATGGAAAGGGTACGGCGGAGCTCGATGGGGATAACCACCCTCCCTAGTTCGTCTACCTTACGGACAATGCCTGTTGATTTCATCTTTAAGCTCTCCTCCTTCTACATAGTTCGACAAGTGGTGCCTGTCCTAATGATACCAGTTACTCCCATGACAGTCAATACATCTGCTACTAGATTATCCCTTGTGGCTTTCTGTAAGACACGGTAGGATTGGGAAGGATTTACCTCGTTCTGCCTGCGGTCGGCCTATTATGGCGTGCTGTGACCACTGTATACGAATATAAGGAAGATTGATAGGAGTCGACCAACAATAATGGAAAAATATAGGATTCTATTTCGCGTCTAGAGAGCCTCCTCGATGGAGCCCCTGCCCCATGGCGAGTTTATACTTATTCATTGGAGTATTCGCCTACGGCAGGCTAGAACTGGGGGTCGTCGGTCGTTTGACACCATGGCGCTGACCTGCTATACTGATAACCAAATTGCGACAGTCAGCGATGATGAGAAGAGTAACGGATGGCACCGATCAAAGAGAGCCCGGAAGAGGTGGGAGCCGGGTATCGGTAAGTTCGCGAAGATGGTCTCGGAGCTTCATCGGTGAGCCATGATGGTAAGCTGATGACGGATAGGTCGGGCGAGACCCGATGGCACCGTTATAGGCCAGGGAGAGCGATCTCCCGCAGAGGCTGCCTTTACAGCAGCAGACTAGGGTGGTACCGCGAGACAACCTCTCGCCCCTTACGGGGTGAGGGGTTTTTCTGTTTGTCGCGCACGAAAGCTCATCAAGAGAGGTGATACTAAAACGAGTCCCTAGTCCCGAGACCCCAGTCCCTAGTGGGCCGAGGAGATGGAAGACAATGGGACAGTTGATGATCCGCGTTTGGGATGACGGAGACACGTCACCGTTGGTCACTCAACTCTTAATTCTTCATTCTTAATTCCTAATTTGGAGGGGGAAGCCATGACCAAAAAGCCCTACTATATCACCACCCCGATCTACTACGCCAGCGGCGCGCCCCATATCGGTCACGCCTACTGCACCATCGCTACTGATGCTGCCGCCAGGTTCAAACGCTACTCCGGCCACGATGTCTATTTCCTCACCGGCACCGACGAGCATGGCCAGAAGATCGAACGCAAGGCGGAAGCCGCAGGCAAGAGCCCGCAGCAATTTGTGGATGATGTCGTTGCTCTCTTCCAGGAGCTGTGGGCGAAGCTCGATATCTCCCATGACGACTTCATCCGCACCACCGAAGATCGGCACAAGGTGATCGTCCAGAAGATCTTCAAACAGCTCTACGAACAGGGCGATATCTACAAGAGTGCGTATGAGGGGCTCTACTGCGTTGACTGCGAGGCCTTCTGGACTGAGCGCCAGCTGAAAGACGGCAATTGCCCTGACTGTGGACGTCCCGTCAACCTGGTGAAAGAGGAGAGCTACTTCTTCCGCGCATCCAAGTACGCTGACCGCCTGATGAAGCATATCGAGGATCATCCCGAGTTTATCCAGCCTGTATCGCGTAAGAACGAGATGGTCAACAACTTCCTCAAACCTGGCTTGGCCGACATCTGTGTCAGCCGTACCAGCTTCAAGTGGGGGATCCCGGTCTCCTTTGACCCCAAGCACGTGGTCTATGTCTGGATCGACGCCCTGTCCAATTACATCACCGCCTTGGGCTATGGGACTGATCACGACCAGCTCTACCGCAAGTTCTGGCCAGCCGATGTGCATGTGGTCGGCAAGGAGATCGTCCGCTTCCACACCATCATCTGGCCGATCATTCTCATGGCGCTGGATCTACCACTGCCTAAGCAGGTCTATGGCCACGGCTGGTTGCTCTCGGGCGGCGATAAGATGAGCAAGTCCAAGGGCAATGTGATCGATCCCAATGCCCTGATCGCCGAGTACGGTTCTGACACGTTGCGCTACTATCTGCTCAGTCAAGTTCCCTTCGGCCAAGACGGGATCTTCACTGACGAACTGTTCATCCAGACCACCAATACCGACCTCGCCAATGACCTCGGCAACCTGCTCAGCCGTACCGTGGCCATGATCGAGCGTTACTTCGGCGGTGCGGTCCCGGCTCCCGAGTTCCCCGGCGAGTTTGACGACCAACTGAAGAGCTTGGCCTTGGCCCTGCCCAAGAGAGTGGAGCAGCATATCGATAAGCTGGCCTTCTCCGATGCTCTAGCGGCCATCTGGGAGTTGGTTGGACGAAGCAACAAGTATATCGATGAGACCAGCCCATGGGTGCTGGCTAAGGATCCTGAGAAGAAGGGCCGTCTCGGAACGGTGCTCTACAACCTTGCCGAATCGCTGCGCATTATCGGTGGACTGCTCTCCGCCTTCCTACCCAAGACCTCACCACGGCTCTTCGCTCAACTTGGCATTGCTGATCAGCCGCAGCTACAGAGTTGGGAGGCGGTGCAGCAGTTTGGCCTACTGCCTGCGGGCACTCGCGTCGCCAAAGGCGAAGCGCTCTTCCCACGCATCGACACCAGCAAGGAGCAGGCTGCTGAAAGCAGCCCCGCCACCCATAAGCCTAAGCAAGTACAGACTAAGGAGGAAAAACCTGTGACCGAAGAGATCAAACAACCTGCCGCCCCTGCGGTCGAGAACCCAACTGCCCCCGTAGTCAACGACAATCCCCTCGGGCTGAAGCCCCAGATTACCATCGATGATTTTGCGAAGATCGACCTGCGCGTGGCCAAGGTCCTCGCCGCCGAGAAGGTGGAGAAGGCCGACAAGCTACTCAAGCTAACCCTGGAGATCGGTCCTACCCAGCGCACCATCGTCGCTGGCATCGCCCAGCACTACACCCCTGAAGAGATGGTCGGCAAGACCATCGTCGTGGTGGCCAACCTCGCCCCTGCGAAGATCCGTGGGATCGAGTCCAATGGCATGCTGCTAGCCGCTTCTTTCGACGACAAGTCCTCTGTGGTCGTCCTAACCCCTGAGAAAGAGATCGCCACTGGGGCGCGGGTGAAGTAACGAAAGGAAGAGTCCACAAGAACACAAGTCCACATGTCCACACGTGGGGATCATGGAAGGTCGCATTGGACGGAGTTGGTAACACGGCATTCGTCCTCAACCCTTGCGTTGCCTAGCGTCAACTCGCTTGTGTTCTTGTGGACGTGTGGACTTGTGGATTCCCCACATTGGAGGTTCCCATGCTAATCGACTCCCACGCTCACCTCGATGACCGCAAATACGACGAGGACCGCCAGGCGGTCCTCGCTCGTGCTCGGGAAGCAGGGGTGGAAACCATCATCAATATCGGCTACGATCTGCGTTCATCCGCCGCTTCGGTGCGCCTGGCCCACGACTACCCGTTCATCTACGCCGCAGTCGGCTTCCACCCCAGCGATTCCAAGGGGTATACGGATGAAGCCGAGGTGCAGTTGCGTGAGTGGTGCTTAACGGAGCCCAAGGTGGTAGCGGTGGGGGAGATCGGCCTTGATTTTCACTGGGACAACTCGCCCCGCGAGGTCCAGCGCGAGGTCTTCCGCCGTCAGATCCGTCTCGCCAAGGAAGTGCAGAAACCGATCGTTGTCCACGACCGTGAAGCCCATGGCGAGATCATGGATATCCTCCGCGATGAACAGGCCCGTGAAGTCGGCGGTGTCCTGCACTGCTTTTCCGGCAGCCTGGAGATGGCCAAGCTCTGCCTAAAGATGGGCTTCTACATCTCGCTCGCAGGTCCCGTGACTTTTACCAATGCCCCCAAAGTACGCGAGATCGCCGCCCAGATCCCCCTGGACAGGCTGCTGATCGAAACCGATTCGCCCTATCTCACCCCACATCCCCATCGCGGCCAGCGCAACGAGTCCGCCTATGTCCGCCTAGTGGCAGAGGCTGTAGCCAAGGCACGCAGCCTCTCGATTGAGGAGGTGGCCGCCGCCACCACCGCCAACGCCAAGAGGTTGTTTGGGATCCAATAAGTCAAACGACTCAGTCAGCAGTCAGGAAGTCGGACCGTCCTACCTCCCGCTTAACTCGCAGCATCTTTTTGGTCCAGACATTGGACTGTTTTGATACGCCGTTCACACCGGAACCCGAAATACGGCTGATGCAAACACTGGGTTTACGTCCGTCGAGGTCATTCCGGCAGTGGGTTAATACAGGCATTATCATTGCGAGAGAGTGAGTGACCAATGTATGAATATTGCAAATAACGTCTTGAAACACTATCTGCAAAATGTCTTCTTTTTCTGCGGCACAGCCTGCGGCGGCAAAACCACTATCTCTAAAGCGTTTGCCGAAAAGCATGGCCTTATCTGGCTTGACGAGGATACGTTGAATAAGCAGATGGCACATATTGCGGAACCGGCCTACCAGCCCGCGTGGTGTTCCCGTCCCACTGATTGGGAAGTATACTTCAACCGTCCATACAAGGAGTATCACCAGTGGCTGAGCGATTGCGCCGACGAGATGCTGCCGATGGAATTGCTGGAGCTGATTCGTCTTTCAGCTAATCAGACGGTTGCGGTCGATATGTACAATATGCCGCCAAAAATGGCGATGGAATTGACCGAAGCAAACCGCATTGTCTTCCTGGTCACAACACCCGAACGAGTGGTGCGGGACTACTACGATCGTCCCAGCCACCGGGGGATCTACGACTGTATCATGAGCTTACGTGACCCGGAGGCGGCATTGGCCAACTGCAACAGGATGTTGATACACGGCAACCAACTGTTCTTGGATGAACTATATAAGTACGGTCTGTTCTATATCATGCGCGATGATACCAGCACAGTTGAAAACACGCTGATGCTGGTGGAAAGACATTTCGGACTCATATAGGTCCTCGGATTATTACATCCACGTCCAACGACGGTAGACTCAAATGGTTAACTCGCCCGCGGGGCGCTAAGGAGGTTCTCCCTTGCTCCAAGAGATCATCGTCGTCGAAGGTCAACATGATAAGACCGCCGTGCTGCGCGCGGTGCAGGCCGAGATCATCGTTACTGGTGGCTTCGCCATCTCGAAGGCGGTGATTGACCGTGTGCGCTTGGCTCAAGAACGGCGTGGGGTCATCATCTTGACCGATCCGGATTACGCCGGCGAGCAGATCCGCCGCCGTCTCAGTCAGGCAGTCCCTGGCTGTCGCCATGCCTTCATCCCGCGCATCGACGCCACTCGTGATGATGACGTCGGGGTGGAGAATGCCTCCCCGGAGGCGATCAGTGCCGCTCTCGGCAAAGTGCGCACTGCCGTGGTGGAGCCGAGGCAGGAGTTTGAGTGGCTGGAGATGCTAGCGTGCGGCCTAACCGGTCACCCCGCTGCAGCCGAGCGGCGCAGTACTCTTGGTAAGGCGCTCGGGATCGGGTATGCTAATGCCAAACAGTTCTTCGCCAGGCTCAATGGCTATGGCATCACCCGAGAGGAGTTCGACCAGGCGCTGATGGCTCTAGATGAGGAGGACGCTCATGACCGAGGATAGGTTGGCTCAGCCCAGTGTGGCACGCCGGATTGTGGATGAGCACGGCTTTCGCTTGCGCAAGTCCCTGGGGCAGAACTTCCTCATCGATGAGAATACCCTGCAGCGGATCGT
>CAZINL010000006.1:20676-28093 GCA_964540595.1 uncultured Clostridia bacterium | reverse complement strand
GAGCTGACCCCTGCTGATCACGTCTTGGAGATTGGCCCCGGCTTAGGCACCATGACCCAGGCGCTGGCGGAGAAGGCCGCTGACGTCACCAGCATCGAGATCGACAAGATGCTGATCCCAATCCTCGAGCAGACGCTAGCCGATTACTCCAATGCACGGATCGTCCATGCCGACGCGCTCAAGGTCGAGCTCAGCGAGATCTATCCCGCTGGTGAGGCGATCAAGGTCGCTGCCAACCTGCCGTACTATATCACCACCCCGCTGATCCTGAAGCTCCTGACCTCGCCGGTCCCCTGGTCGCTGATGGTCTTTATGATCCAGAAGGAGGTAGGCGATCGACTGCTGGCATCGCCCGGCAGTGACGAATACGGTCACCTCTCAGTCTTTGCCCAGGCTCTCGGCGAGGTGGAACTGGTTGCCAAGGTCCCCAAGACCGTCTTCATGCCGCCGCCGACGGTGGATTCGGTGGTGATGCGCATACGGAACCGCCCCGACCACGGGATCGTAGATCTGCATTGGTTTGAGCTGACCAACCGCGCCATCTTCGGTCAGCGGCGTAAAACGCTCAGCAAAGCGCTGACCACCTCGCCCCACTGGCAGGTCTCCGCTGAGACGGTAACCTCAGTACTAACTAATCTCGGTATCGACTCCAAACGTCGGGGTGAAACACTCGCTATCAGCGAGATCATCGCCCTCAGCAATGCCCTCGCCAAACAACAACAGCCGTGACCCGTCCGGGTCACGGCTGTTGTTACTCCTATATTTCCACATATCGTAGCCCACGAGGGGCAAGGGGCGAGGGACTAGGGGCGGATCATCATTTCGTCGGCAGCGCCTTGACGATATAGCTGATCTCTTGACCGTTGATGCTGAGCATCAACAGATCCTGCTTACCGATGGCCAAGGTGCGTACGCCGTCCTGGACGGCGGCGCGGGTCTCGTCACCGGGGGTGAAGATCCAGACGGTCTGCTGGTTATCCTTGGCCCACTGTTTCAGCAGGTTCTGCACCAGTGCCGCCTCCTGAGGATCCTTCCATGCGCTGAAGGGGGAGGACAACGCGACGAGCAGCGGCTGAGTTCTCTTCACCTTCAGCTGCTCATCGAGCCAGCGCCACTGGTCAGCGCTCTTGACGCCCAAGCCCCCGTCACGGGTGTCGAGGGTGAGGATGCTGGCGGTCCCAGCTTTGATCTCTTTGTAGGTATTGATCTGACTGATGGTCTGGTTGGTGGATGCCATGGCGGTGGTGGCACCTCCGGAGAGCCCACCGACAACCACCGTCTGACTGGGCTGTCCGAGCCCCAGACGGGAGATCAGGCTCTGGACGCTAGTCTGCCAGGGCAGCTGACTGGTGGCGGGCAGCGTGACACTGCCCGTGATCCCGATCTTTGTCCCGCTGGTGTTAAAGCTTAGGGCACGGGGGTCTTGCCAGGCGCTGGCTGTTGGCGGTGTTTCAGGTGCGACCACGGTGAGGCGGTCGAGGAAGATCGCTCCCATGACGGTCGTGTTGTGGTCGGTCTCGGCGACGTAGATTCGCTCCAGATGCAGTGGTTGCGGCCACTCGGCGGGGATGGTTGCCGTGAGCTGGCGCCAGTCACCCCAGTTGACGTTCTTGTCCAGATCCAGGACCTGCTTGTTGCCCGCGGCATCGGTGAGTTGGGCGCGCAACCATTGACCAGAGCTCAGCTGACCGCCCTTGATCTGGTCGTTGATGATCTTGCCATTGACCCACAGTTTGAGCGCCTGCGCCCCTTTGGGGAGCGCCAGCCCTTGATCACCATAGCTGAGATAGGCGGCGCGGGTGTTGGGTTGCCTGGTGAAATAGTAGCTCAGCTTGGCGGAACCGCCATTGTAGCGGGGCTCAGTGGCCGCACTCAGTCGGACCGAGCCCATAATCCCTTGAGGATAAGTCACAAAATCGCGCTTCACGCTGTTGTCATTGAACTCATCCAGGACTTGTTCTCTCAGGCCCAGGACCGATATCTCACAGTTCAGCCCGGCCCATTCCGCCTTGATGGTCGCCTTTGCTGGGCTGTCAGCAGCGGCAACGAAGGCTCCGTCGCTGATCGTTCCTACCTGTGGGGCGGCCGTCCACTTGACATCCGCGAACGGGACTAGGCTGCTCCAGCCATCGGCATCGGTGGCGCGGATGGCGATTGGCTGCTTGACCCCTGGGGCTGAGCTTACGGTATAGGGTTCAGCCTTGATCTGACTGGGCTTGATCACGCGCACGGTGCTGGTGGTGGTGATGGCGCCCACCCGGGCCGTAATCTGAGCGACTCCGGGGGTCTTGGCCGCAAAACGGCCGTCGATCATCTGTCCGACTGTGGCGGGGCTGACCGACCAAGTCACCGTACTTGCCTTGAGATCCACAGGGGTGAAGTTGGCATCGTGACCAATCAGCTTCATCCCAGCGCTAGCCCCTGAGACCAGGACATCCTGATCCGGCGTGAGGCGAAGCCCTGCCAAGGGTCCCTTGGCCCCCGTTAGAAAGACCGCCAAGCCATTGGGGACACGGCGCTCGTTGCCATCCGATGGCTGATTCCGCACCACCACTGGCTGCTCTAAGGTGCGTGTGACCATGGTGGTGGAGCCGCCACCGTCTAGATTGAGCCCTTGGTAGGCCCCGAGCTCGATCAGGAGCTCGGCGAGCTCGGTCTGGGTGGCGCCGCGGCTGGTGGCCACGCGTCCGTCGATCGCCACCAGCCACAGCGTCTTACCATCGCGGCTAATCCCGACCGCGCTGCGGGGATGGCGTCCCGTGATATCGTGGGTGAATGGGGCTACCTTACCGTCCTTGACCAGCATGCTTCCTCCGCCGATGGCGGTGCGCAGCGTGTGCCAGTCAGGGGTGATAGTGTAGTCGAGCTTGACCGTCTCACCGATCTTCGCCTGAGCGAGGAAGGTAGCGGCAGCCTCACGACCGACCACCACATAGCCATCGGCGGGGATAGCGATTCCTGGCTGATCGCGACGGATCTCGGCTACCTTGCCGTTCTTGACGACCAGCTCCACATGGGTGCTGCCAGGCTTCGGAGTGCCCGGGGTCGGCCGACCCCATGCTGGGTCGTAAACGATAGGGACCGCGTAGCTGGCCCCTTGTTTGTTCAGCCCGTCCACGGCTATGCTCTTGCCGCTAGCCAAGGTGATGCTCGCCTTCCAATTCCAGTAGCCGATCTGGGCGACACCTTGCTGACTGATGCCCAGCGCAGCGAAATCTGGGTTGTACGACGGGGTGCTGATCAGTTGACCGTTCTTGATCACTGGCCCCATGGGGCTGCCGGTCTCGCCGATAAAGAAGAAGTCACCATTGATCGCCGCGATCGCCCCTTGGGCAGCCGCCGTCTGGCTAAGCGGCGCTGGTGTGCTGACCTTATCACCGGCCAGCATCTGATCGACACGGACCGATGAAGAGCTCATGTCGATGCGCGTGACATGGTAGGAGAGCCAGCCGCTGGTGTCAAAACGGAGGTGCCGTTCATAGGTGACCCCCTTGGCCACTGTCTCGGTTTGCACCTGTTCATGCAAGAGGGTGGGGAGCCCGGCGTAAACCAGGCTGGTCTGGCTGATAAGCAGTGCTAAGCTAAGAATGATGACAAATAGGGCGTGTTGCCAAGATCGTTTGTTCATGCGTTCCTCCTTCTCTCACTGGCGGTGTCCATAGTGTATGTCTGTTAGGACGGGCCAAGCAAGGAAAATGTTCCATGCCTTGCTCGCGGAGGCAATCTCTGCAACGGGACACTTCACTCGTTCCTCCTGATGGCGCTGCTTCATATGATGTAGCGATTGGAGGGGAGTGGCTATGACAAAAGTCACGGTTGGCGACCATGTCGCCCGGCGCTCTTATGGTTGTGATCTATCGTTTGTGGTGCTTAGCGTCCACGAAGAGAATGGTCAACTGGTGGCGGTCCTCAAGGGGGTCGACACGCGGTTATTGGCCACAGCGCCGGTGGACGATCTGGTCTGGATTTACGAGGACGGTCTCTCGTCTACGCGCCGCAAGCGCCACCGCCTTCGGCCGGAGGAGAGTCAGGCGACATACTTTGACCGCTATGGACTGATCCTGCATCTGGATGGTGATCGCGATTTCCTCACCCGCAGCCTTAACTACTACAAATCGCGCGGCCTTGAGACCGTTGGCGTCGGTGTGGACGAAGACCAGCAGGCGGATCGCCTCCCCGAACTGCTCGCGCGCTATCAGCCAGAGCTTTTGGTGCTTACCGGTCATGATGGCCTACTCAAGAACAAGGATCGCTATGACCTAGATAGCTATCACCACTCCCGCGACTATGCCCGCGCGGTGGAAGTCGCTAGGCGTCTGCGTCCGGACCTGGATGATCTCGTGATCTTTGCCGGCGGCTGCCAGTCATACTTCGAAGCGCTGCTTCGTGCCGGCGCGAACTTCGCCAGTGCCCCTGACCGCATCTTGATCAACGATCTGGATCCCGCCATCGTGGTGGTCGGTGTCAATCAGGTGCGCGTCGACCAGCTAGTCTCACTGGAAGATGTGGTGGAGGCGACATCCACCGGCGCGACTGGGATCGGTGGGATCGATACCCGCGGCAAGAAGCGGCGAGGCCTACCAGCGATGGAGAAGTGAGAGATAGGTTAGCTTACGCGCTTCAGAAACGGCGAAAAGGTTGTTGACCGACGTCAACAACCTTTTCGACTAACAACCTTTTATCGACCTTGAACCCAAGGCTTATGGTACGCTTAAGCTGATCAGTCCCACGACCAGGTGGTCGCCTAACTGATGATACCAGCTGTCAGGAAAGTGACTTCGACAGTCTTCGTCAGCACGTCGGCATAACTATACGAGACACGATCGATAGAAGATGTCTCGTCCAGCTTCACGACAAATAAGCTGGGATAGGTCTGTTCGAGAACACCTTCTCGAACCACTGCCTTGCTGCGACCTCGATTGAATTTGAGCCGAATACGTTGGCCAATCCTAGGGTCGAAGTCATGCTTGATGTCGGCCAGGCTGTCCTTAGGCATCGCTCTCACCTCTTCCTTGCTCGTCTCAATTGTAACACAATTCGACAGCCCTGTCAAATCGTCCCTGGTGACCGTGAACTCAGCGTCTGGCACCACTCGCTCTTTCCGAACTAGTTGCCCCAGTCCAATCGCGACAAACCACCATGCCGATGCATACACTGTATAGAGAGCAGGGAGGTGGTGCTGTGGACCAGCAGAATTCCCCGTCGAAGACGGTCAGCATTATGCTGATGACGGTTACGGATAAGACCGATATCGAAGAGATCATCTACGATGTATATCAGTCCGTCAAAGGTGACAGGCTTGCCCATCAAGACGGATCGACCCCTGGGGTCGCAGACAAAGGGCGTCTCGGCGATCAACTGATCATCAAGCGGGAGCTAGGCGGTGACCTGACGCCCCGCGAGAAAGAAGTCCTGACGCTGGTGGCCAAAGGTGTCTCCAATGTAGAGATCGCCAAGGCGCTCTACATCAGTGACAAGACAGTAAGGAACCATGTTAGTAGCATCCTGCGCAAGCTAAAAGTACGAGACAGAACTCAGGCCGCTATCTATGCCATCTACATGGGCTTGATCCCCTTCGAAGACAGCCCATACGTTTGATGAGTCACCAGTCCACAGATACCAGACACCAGTGGCTCTCCTTCACAAAAAAGCACCACAACGGACCATCCGTGGGGCACCTTGCTTGCAGTTGTCTGCAGCAGGGTGCCGTTTCTTATCCCTGGTAACCCAGAATGCACGCCTTGTTAACTATCGGCCTTGATGTCACACTCTGGCGTCTGGTGTCTGGTGTCTGTCTATGGCCGCGCCACCACTACCGCGCGGCGGTGAGCGGCTGCAGATGGGCGGTGTGTTTGCTCATCAGGGCCTCAGCTAAGCGATCTAGGAGGGGTTTGGAGCGGCTGTCAGGCAGTTGGGCAAGACAGCTGCGCGCCTCAGCGATCTTGCCGATCGCCGCACGATGGGCATAGTCGAAGGAGCCGCAGTCACGGAGAATATGGCGCACCTGATTGATCTCCATATCCTGATCCATGGCGATCCGGATCAGAGTGCCGCGGTTGCGTTCCTGACTCAAAGCATGGATCATCGGCAGCGTGATGGTTCCGCGACGGAGATCGTTGCCGATCGGTTTACCGATCTCTTCCATAGTCGCTGCCAGATCGAGCAGATCATCGAAGATCTGATAGGCTATCCCCAAACACTCACCGAAGCGGTACAGGGTCTGAACTTGCTGCTCTGATTGACCGGATAGCAGTGCCCCGATGGCAGATGAGACCGCGAAGAAGGTGGCGGTCTTTTGCTTGATCCGGCTGAGGTATTGTTCCTCCTCCAGGTCAAACTGGAATGCCTGCTCCTGCTGGCTCATCTCACCCTGACACATCTCCGAGATGGCATGAGCCAGAAGGGCATTGGCTTGCTGAGCACCGACGGTGTTCATCAAGGCGATAGCCTGTGCGAAGAGGTAATCACCAATCAGGATAGCAACACCTGGGGTCCATTGCACATGGACGGCAGGTAGTCCCCGGCGCAAAGTGGCTTGATCGATAAGATCATCGTGTACTAGGGTCGCCAGATGAGTGAGTTCCACCGCTGCTGCCGCCCGGTAGATCGTTGGCCAGTCGTCCACCTGTCCGCCATGCGCGGCGAGCATGATCAGGGTAGCCCGCAGCCCCTTGCCTTTGCCCTGACATAGGAACCGCGCGACATCTCCCAGCAGGCTGCTCTGCTCCAAGGGCAATACTGCCATAAGGGCTTCGTTGACCGCATGTAGATCGCTTTCCATACTTGGCCATGCGTAAGTGGGGACCAATTTATCATCTCCAGTATCTATGGTGCCTTGGTGGCTCACTTAGATCGCCTACCAGCGAGCCGATACGAAAGCGATGGTTAGCAGCACTCCCACCACCATCTGCGATACAATCCCAGCTTGGCTCGCTGCCACCATCTGCGGCGGAATGGCATAGGATCGGGCGGTCACGCGACAGGCCTTCCAGCCGAGGGGGAGGGCCAAGAGCGCGATCGAGGCTGTCAAGGGGAGTGAATGAAACGCGATACCACCCAACACGGCCAGATAAGTGCTAACAAAGAGGATATAAGTTCCGATCACGGCACGGCGGGGACCTAAGAGGACGATCAAGGTCATCTTGCCAACACGGCGATCAGCCTCGTAGTCCGCAAACTCATTGATGTAGAGGATGGTGGAGACCAGGAGACCCATGGGGATGGCTACCCATACGGCGCGCAGCGAGAAGCTCCCAGCTTGGACGTAGTAAGCTCCTGAGACCATCAGCGGCCCCATATTGAGACCAACCAAGAGCTCGCCCCAGCCACGGTAGACTAGCGAACAGGGGCTGGCGGTATAGATCCAGCCACTCAACGCCCCCACGACCCCTAAGGCAGCAATTGCCCAGCCGCGAAC
>CAZINL010000006.1:18951-20666 GCA_964540595.1 uncultured Clostridia bacterium | reverse complement strand
TTAGCAGCGGTCATGATCTGTGCCGCTGAGACCTCGCCCGCTTGGATCAGACCAGCGCCGCCATTGTAATGGGAGCGCCCTGGATTGTCGCTATCGTTGCCCGAGAGATAATCGAAGTAGTCATTGATCAGGTTCGTAAAGCCGTGCAGAAGTACCGCCCCGAGCACCGATAGGATTAGGTAACCGGGGGAGAAAGATCCGGTCTCATACCACGCCACTGACGCTCCCAACAGTACTGGCACTACTGTGGCGGTGAAGAAGGGAGCCCGTAGCGCCCTCAGCCATAGATGGATAGTCCTCATGTGATCCCACCCTCGGTGCGTGTTCGAGCGACCTTGATTAGCGTCGGTCGGTATGGCTTCTCTTCGTACTGAGTTAAGCTTCTCATAGCAAGTATACCCAGTTCTGGCAGAGAAAAAGCGGGGCCGACGGCCCCGCTTTACCAATCTGAAGCTATTGGCTATCGCGCTTGCTAGCTAATTGTTTACCCGACGCGAGAGTTCCCGGTATTGTTTGATCACTCTCTTGAGCAGCGCCTCGGTCTGACGCAAGCGTTTGTGCCACCGAGAGCCCTGTTGCTGACAATGGCGCAGTTCGGTCATCAGCGTCTGCTTCGCCTCTTCAGCGTCTGCCAAGCGAGAGGCGAGAGCCTCGGCCTCTAGCCGAGCTTTGGTGAGGTCGATCTTGGTCTGTCTCAGTTCGTCCAAGAGCAGCCTGATCCGTTGTGGTTGGTCCAGTGCCAGAGTGGTGGCACTCTGAATAGCCTGCCGATAGAGATAGGGTTGCTGTCCGTTCTTCTCCTGCATCTCATCACCGCCTTGTCCACTATCATCCTATGGCGGACAGGGCGGAAATAACTCCGTATAATCAGATGACTACCATGGAAAAAATGTGTAATGCTGGTCGCTCTTGCACAAGGGCAATCGACCTGGCCAGCCCCAGAGCTTGCGTGACTTCGTTGTGGTAAACGTACCCAGTTCCTGATCTTGGATGACACGATGTTGATTGTGTCAATAGGCTGACTCTACGTCACGCAAGTCCCGAAAAGTTTGAGTCGCGCAAGAGGTTAAACCCAAATACGGAGGTCGTTCCATGATTGATGCAACCCAAGGGACCCTGGTGATCATCGGTGGTGCCGAGGACAAGGATGGCGAAGCGGTCATCTTACGCCGCTTCCTCAAACTGGCAGGCGGGGAGAGAGCACGCGTGGCGGTGATCACCACCGCCACCGAGCAGCCCGAGATCGTGGGTGAAGACTATGATCGTATATTCACGCGCTTGGGTGCTCAGGAGGTCATTCATCTCAATATCAGCACCCGCAGGTCGGCCAAGAACCCTGGCTACTGCCAGATGCTTAGTGATATCACCGGTATCTTCTTTACCGGCGGCGATCAAGTCCGGATCACCAGCATTCTCGGGGGCACCCCGGTGGAAGAAGCGATCCGCGAACGGCTGAGCAAGGGTGTCGTCGTGGCCGGGACCAGTGCTGGCGCGTCGGCCATGAGTGATACCATGATCGTCGGTGGCAACGGTGAGGATGCCCCCAAGCAAGACACGGTGCGGATGGCACCAGGACTCTCGCTGCTAAGGGGGGTGGCCGTTGACCAACACTTTGCTCAACGGGGACGGATCAACCGACTCCTCAGCGTGGTTGCTCAGCATCCGTATGTACTGGGCCTCGGCATCGATGAGGATACGGCCGTGGTGATCACCGG
>CAZINL010000006.1:12730-18941 GCA_964540595.1 uncultured Clostridia bacterium | reverse complement strand
CATGGCAACCGTCATCGACGGGCGGGGGATGACTTTCTCCAATGTCAGCGAGTCAAAGCCAGATCAGCCTCTGGCGTTATTTGATGTCAAGGTTCACACGATTCCCGCAGGGTATGGCTATGACCTGCAGGAGCGTCTGCCGCTCACTCCCGCTGAGCTGCAGTAGCAAAAAGGAGGTCCCATCGCGTGCTTCTTCAGGATCTAAAGGCTATCTCCGGTCGCAACATCCATAGTCACTACCCCGTTGTGCGCATGCTGGTGCGCTTGGATCAGCTCGCTGATCAGCCGACCATTGCCTATGCAGGCTTCAATGGGCTGCTGCTGCAAATGCTCCCTGGCCTCAGCCAGCATTCCTGTTCGCGTGGCTATGAAGGGGGATTTCTTGAGCGTTTGCGCGAAGGCACATACCTAGCCCATGTCATCGAGCATGTGGCCATCGAGCTGCAGGATCTTCTGGGTGTGCCCAGTCGGTACGGAAAGACCAGGCGTACGTTAGTCCCCGGAGTATGGGAAGTGGTCTTCGAGTACAAGGCCAAAGAGGGGGCTCTGGCAGCAGCCGAGCTGGCTGTTGAGATCGTGGAAGCAGCGCTGCAGCAGAAGACCATGGATATTGAGCCTCGCTTGGTAACGATCAGGCGCCTGATCGCTTCCACGGAGCTTGGACCCAGCACCCAGGCGATCTGTACCGCCGCCAAGAAGCGGGGCATCAGCGTGTGGCGCCTCAATGATGACAGTTTGGTGCAGCTGGGCACCGGCTGCCGTCAACATCGCCTTCAGGCGACCACGACGGGAAGTACCTCGGCCATTGCGGTTGACGTGGCCTGCGATAAGACGCTGACCAAACAGGTCCTATCGGCCTGCGGTATCCCAGTCCCTTACGGTGATATCGCCCGCACCGAGGATGGGGCTGTACGGATCGCGGACGAGCTAGGTGGGCCGGTGGTCGTGAAGCCATGCGATGGTAATCAGGGAAAAGGGGTGACCCTAAATCTCACTACCCACGAAGAGGTCAGGACGGCCTTCCGCGTGGCGAGGAGCTATAGTGAACGAGTCATCGTCGAGCGCTATGTGGAAGGACGGCACTATCGAGTGCTAGTAGTCGGCGACCGCGTGATCGCTGTCTCCGAGCGTATCCCGGCACATGTGGTGGGCGATGGGGTTCACAGCATTCGCGAACTGGTGGAGCAAGTCAATCTTGACCCACGCCGCGGCGACGAGCATGAGAAGCCGCTGACAAAGATCAAGATCGATCCCGTCTCACTCATGCTCCTGGCTCGCCAGAATATGACCGTCAGCTACGTCCCGCGCACGGGAGAGCGCGTCTTCCTGCGCGAGAACGCCAATCTCAGCACCGGCGGCACCGCCATCGACCGTACCGATGAGATCCACTTGGCTAACTGCGAGCTGGCGGTACGGGCAGCGAGAATCGTGGGACTGGACATCGCCGGTATCGATCTCGTAACGGCGGATATTACCCAACCGATGATCGCTGGTGGCGGAGCGGTGATTGAGGTCAACGCTGCACCGGGCATCCGCATGCACCACTATCCCGAACAAGGCGAACCTCGGGACGTTGGCGGTGCCATAGTGAGTTACCTCTTCCCGGAGGGCACCACCAGCGAGATCCCCGTGATCGCGGTGACTGGCACCAATGGCAAGACGACCACGACTAGGCTGATCGCCCACGCCCTTCGCTCACGGTATCGTCAGGTGGGGATGACCTGCACCGATGGCATCTACATCGGAGACCTCTGCCTAGAGCGATCTGATGCCACGGGCCCCCGCAGCGCGCAGGTGCTGTTGCGTGATCCTTCGGTGGATGTCGCGGTGCTGGAGACCGCGCGTGGAGGGATCATTCGCTCGGGGCTGGGCTATCATCTAGCCAATGTGGCGGTGATCACCAATATCTCCAATGACCATATCGGTCAGGACGACATCGAGGATCTTGACGAACTGGTCCATGTCAAGTCCTTGGTCGCCGAGGCGGTCACACCGGACGGTGTGGTGGTGCTCAACGCCGATGATCCCACGCGGCAGATCCTAGCCGAACGGGCTCAACGGCAGGTCATCTACTTCAGTATGCAGGCTCAGAGTGCGGTCGTTCGGCATCATCTGGCGGCAGGTGGTCGAGCAGTCTATCATCGTCACGGAGAGATCGTATTGGCGCATGGCGCTGAGGAGCAAGTGCTCCTGCCAGTGAAGGAGATCCCGATTACCTTCGATGGCAAAGCCGAGCACAATGTGGCGAACGCCATGGCAGGGGCGGCAGCGCTGTGGGCTCTCGGTCTGAGCTTCGATGAGATCCGGTTTGCTTTGCTTAACTTCACCCCCAGTCTGGAGCATAACCCAGGACGGCAGAATCTCTTTGACGTGGATGGCATTCAGGTCATGGTGGACTACGGACACAACGAGGATGGCTATCGTCAGACCCTCGCCATGGCGAGGCGCTGCTCGCCGCGGCATCTGATCGGAGTCATCGCCGTGCCGGGCGACCGGCAGGACAGTGATATTCTAACCCTCGGTCGTCTGGCCGGGTCCGGTTTTGACCGAATTTATGTCAAGGAAGATGCTGATCTACGCGGACGGACCGGGGGCGAGGTAGCGGAGCTACTCCGACGGGGCTGCCTCACAGGAGGGGCCAGCGCTGAACAGCTTGAGGTTATCCTGGAAGAGGGGCCAGCGGTGGAAAAGGCGGTGCTTGCGGCTGAGGCGGGCGACATGATCGTGGTCTTCTATGAGAAGCTCGATCTCGTTCTAGCGGCGCTGGAGCGTGCCAAAGGGCAACGGCAGCAAGCAGCCAAGGAACGCGTGAGTGGCGTCGTGGCGGGCAGGTAGGGCGGGGGAGGGACCTGCTCGCTGTGCTGCGCCTCATAGGGGAGCTCTGCTCCCCTGATGACGACTTGCTCGGGTGGGATGAACCCACCACTGCGCAGTCTTTCACCTCTCACCGACAGCATTTCGAATGAAATGCGAAAGGCCTCGAAGCCGTGATATTACATGAGGGAGTACACTCCCTCAAACTCCCTCGCACCGCGGTAGTAACCGCGCCCGTACGCGCGCTCCGAATGCTGAACAGGCTAAAATCCTGACCTCGGCAGGACATGGGTGGTTCAAGAGCGAAAAATGAGTTATGCAAGGAGCAGACCTGGCTGACGGATTGCATGGCAATCCGTCATTCTGTATCGACGGGGGACTAGATATTGAAGACGCTAACCGTGATGGCTCGCGCCAAGATCAATCTTGCCTTGGATGTCTTGGCTCGTCGTCCTGATGGCTTTCATGAAGTCAGCATGGTGATGCAGAGCATCGATCTCTGTGATCGGATTGAGTTTGCGCAGGCCCCCGATCTATCTCTAGTCTCTAGCCATCCCCGGCTGCCAGTGGATGAGCGCAATGATATCCTGCGGGCGGCCCGCTTGCTGCGGACACGCTATGGGATTCGTGACGGGGCTGAGATCCGCCTCGAAAAGAGGATCCCCATCGCGGCAGGCATGGCAGGCGGCAGCACCGATGGCGCCGCAGCCTTATGGGGACTGAACCGGCTGTGGGGGCTAGATCTGACCGATGAACAGCTGCAGTCTCTTGCTGCTGAGTTGGGATCTGACATGCCTTTCTGTGTCGTAGGCGGCACCGCACTGGCCACCGGTCGAGGAGAGCGCCTAGCAGCGCTTCCGCCAGTTCCGGAGCTAGATCTGGTGCTGATGAAGCCGGAGTTCGGCGTCAGCACCAAGGCGGTCTATGGTGGACTGAACCTTCGCCACTTGCCTCCACCCGCCACAGACCGCATGGTGGAGGCGATCAAGAAGGGCGACAGGGACGGAATCATCAGTGGTCTTGCCAACCACCTTGAGAGCGTGACCCTAGCCATGTACCCGGTGCTCGATGAGCGCCGACAAGCCGCGCTGCGTCTCGGAGCGTTGAACTGCCTGATGTCGGGGAGCGGACCGACGCTCTTCGCGGTGGCTCGTGACGCGCAACATGCTCAGGAGCTGGCGACTGCGCTTGAGAGCCCAGGCTCGTGGGTGCATGTGACCAAGACCGCCCCGCGGGGATTGACGGAAGTCTAGAGGTGCCACGCCCGATGTGGACGTGTTGCTGGGAATGCCCAAAAATGGTATAGTATAGATGGAATAAGGTGGTGGGGAGATGGATGGACGCCTGATCGATGCCTGCGGCCGAGCGATCACCTATCTGCGCTTGTCGGTCACGGACCGCTGTAATTTACGTTGCACCTATTGCCAACCTGCCGGGTGTCCAGTCACCTGCGCCTCACAAGAAGAACTGTTAAGTCTTAAGCAATGGGTAAAGCTGGTCCGGGTGGCCGCTGGCTTAGGCGTGACCAAACTCCGCCTGACTGGCGGTGAACCATTGGTTCGCCCTGATATCGTCACGCTGGTTCATGAGCTGTCAAGCATCCCAGGGATCACGGAGGTAGCCCTCACTACCAATGGTCTGCAACTTGGCACCATGGCCCAGGCGCTGCGCGATGCCGGCCTTGACCGCGTTAACGTTAGCCTGGACAGCCTAGACCAAGACAACTACCGGTGCATTACCGGTTTCGATGGCCTAGATAAGGTCATGGCGGGTATCCGTCAGGCCGAACAAGCGGGTCTAGAACCGATCAAGATCAACGTCGTGGTCATGAAAGGGATCAACCGGCACGAGCTAGTCGACTTTGCTCGCATGACCTTGGATCGACCGTGGCAAGTGCGCTTTATCGAATACATGCCGATCGGCAATGAAAACTCGGATTGGGAGACCTACTTCGTACCAGTCACTGCCATGAAAGCTACCCTCCAGCCGCTTGGCGAACTACAGCCTTGCCAGGCGCAGGGGAGTGATCCAGCACGGCTGTTCCGTCTCGCCGACGCAGCTGGGACAATCGGCTTTATCAGCCCCGTCACTGAGCATTTCTGTTCAGCCTGCAACCGTCTGCGGCTCACTTCTGATGGAAAACTACGCTTGTGCTTGTTGGGTGATGCTGAAGTGGATCTCAGCCCCTACTTAGCGGATGGCGTCAGTGACGCCGAGTTAGGCGGTGTGATCAAGTCAGCGCTCCTGCTGAAGCCTGTTGGTCATCGACTGGATCAACAGTTGCCGCATCTGCGGCGGCGCATGTCGCAAATCGGTGGCTGATCCTAGCGAATCGCGGGTTCTTTTCATCTGCACCGTATGAGAAGGGGGAAACGTGCATGGTTGATGCCATCATCCTTGCTGGCGATACGCCGAAGGACACTGATCTCAAACTTCTAAACAGGGTCAACTGCAAATCACTGATCCCCATCGGGGGGAAACCCATGGTGGAGTATGTGGTGGAGTGCCTTGCGGCTGAGAAGCGGATCGGGAAGGTGGCAGTCGTCGGGCCTGTCGATCAGTTGGCGTTCCTGCCTGATCACTATCAAGATGTCGTACTTACCCAGCACGGTGACTCTATTCTTCAGAACATCGTGGCCGGGATCGAACTCCTGGGGCGTCCCGAGAAGGTGCTGGTTGTCACTGCTGATATCCCGATGCTGACACCACAGGCGGTCGCTGATTTCCTGAACCAAGTCAACGAACGGGATGCAGACTTCTATTATTCGGCTGTACGTCGCGAGGACAATGACCGCCAATACCCCGGCGTAAAGCGGACCTATGTACGTCTGCGCAATGGCACCTTCACGGGTGGGAATGTCTTCATGGTCAGATCCAAGTATGTGTCGGCGAAGATGGAACTGGTAGACAACATGATCGCTCTACGCAAGGAGCCGTTGAAGATGATCAAGCTCCTCGGTTGGCGTTTTGTGATCAAGTTTATGCTCGGGGCACTCACCATCAGCGAGCTGGAGCAACATATCTCTGGGCTATTGGGTCTCAGAGGCGTGGCTGTGATTAGCCCGTATGCGGAGATAGGGACTGATGTCGACAAACCTAGTGACCTTGAGCTGGCGAGATCGATTCTGCCGTACAAGGTCCATGCGTAAATCGGCAGATTCACATTGCGCAACTTTTTCTCTAAGAACTTGCATGACGTGTGCATGGAGTCATGAGGGTTGCCTAGGCTCCAAGACATCCAAGTTCCAGAAAAGCCGACCTAGTGTCGGCTTTTTTATGCCTCCTTGCATTTCTTGGGTAGAAGGGATAAAATGAATGTTAGGTGTTGTTCTGCCATAGAACATTCGTGTTTTCCCTCGGGAAACTATCTCAGGTCGGTTGGAGGTATGGTGCATGG
>CAZINL010000006.1:8625-12720 GCA_964540595.1 uncultured Clostridia bacterium | reverse complement strand
AGGCGTAGTGAACGTGTCATCGCGCTAACCAAGTATCTGCTTGATCGTCCTGCTCAGCTCATTTCCTTGACCACTTTTACAGATCTGTTCAACACTGCCAAGTCGAGCATCAGCGAAGACTTGGGCATTATTCGCGATGCGTTTCGCCAGTTCGGCATGGGGCGGATTGAGACACAGACCGGAGCCGCAGGCGGTGTGATGTACTTTCCAGAGATGAGCGATGCCGACGCGCGCGCACTGTCCGATGATCTGTGCCAACGCATCAACCAGCCTGAGCGCATCCTTCCCGGTGGATTTCTCTTCCTCACTGACTTGGTCGGGGCTCCTGACCTGATGTATCGGGTAGGTCTATTCTTCGCCACCCGTTTCGCTGATCTGCGCCCGGACTATGTGGCTACTGTGGAGACCAAAGGGATCCCGCTCGGCCTGATGACCGCCCGCCTACTCAATGTCCCATTGGTGATCGTCCGCAGCGACAGCCGCGTCAGTGAAGGGACCAGTGTCAGCATCAGTTATGTGAGCGGCAGTCAGCGGCGTTTGGGTTCGATGTCGTTGCCCAAACGGGCGCTACCGGCAGGTGCCCGGGTGCTGTTTGTCGATGACTTCATGCGCGGCGGCGGGACGGCCCGAGGCATCCTCGATTTACTCGCTGAGTTTGACGCGACCTGTGTCGGCATGGGTTTCCTGGTCTCGACCCTCGAACCTGCTGATAAATTGGTCAAGGATTATCTTAGCTTCTTGGTTCTCGAAGAGGCCGACGATATCAAGCGTACCCTACGCATCGCACCAGGGGATTGGATGCAATAGCATCCAGTTACCAGACACTAGACCCAAGACCCAAGACCCAAGACCCAAGACACTAGGGAGACGCAAACGGCGCAGTGGGGATAGGAAATTCGCTGCGCCACCCCTGTATGGTGTCTGTTGTGACTGGTCGGAGCTGTAGTCGCACAGCCATTTCTCACCGACGACGATTTGGACAAATCGCGATAGGCCGCGTCCAACCGAATAAGCTAAAGAGCTTCCCACTTCACAGCTGAGTGGGAAGCTCTTACATTGTGTAGGCAGATGCAATCGGTACTACTAGTGTCTTGGGTCTAGTGTCTAGTGTCTCGAACACGTGAATGAGCTTCGCTCATTCACGTGTTCGTGGCGTCTTCACCCATATCTTTGGTTCTAGATGCAGTCCTTTCAGCACCAGGGCGGTGGAGAAGGGGATTGGGAAGAAGAAGGCGACGAAGGGTAGCATGACCAGACTGCCATAGATCCCGGCTCGCCCTCGCCAATCCCGCGGCCGAGCGCTCTGGTCGACGTACGGTGAGTAGCGCGTGTAGGCATAGACGGTGAACGCGAAGTAGAGGAGTGATAGACCATTCATGACCGCTCGCACCTCAAACGGTGCGATGCTGGGGTCGATATAGCCGAGCCACCATAGCAGCAGGGCTAGCGGCGGCAGCAAGGCGCCGAACTGGTACAGTGTCCATTCCACCTGAGCCTTAACGAAGAGCCGTCTCCAGATCATCATCGCTTTGTCGCGTGGATAGCTGGTATCCGTGCGGATCTTCTCCATTACCTGCAGATGCCCAGTCCCCCACCGCAACCGCTGCCTAAAAAAGGCGCGGAAGACAGGGGGTGTTTGTTCGCTGCTATAAAACGGCAGAAACTCTGGCCAGGCGCCGCACTTGAGATAGGCCCGTGCTCCCAGCTCCAAGTCTTCGGTCAGCGAGTCATCGTCATAGCCCTTGATGCGCGCCAGTAGTTCAGTTGCGACAAACAGATTGGTACCGCCTACAAAGGGGAGACGCCTGAAGATGACCGGCAGATACCAGTCATGGGAGATGGCTTGATATAAGGAAACGATCTTGGTGAACGGCCCCAAGCTGTAGAAATTGCGTACCTGGAATACCGGTCCCTGCAGGATCTGAACCGATTCGCCCTCTTGGAGCCGTCGATGGGCCACATATAGCAGGACATTCGTTTCGGGGCGGCTTTCGGCATCGTAGAACCCACAGACTTGGGAGCGTGGGTCGATCAACGGTAGGGCAAAGTTCAGCGCACGACCTTTGGTCGATGGCACCGCGCTTCCTACGCACTGCCCCTGATATTTGCCATCAAAGTCGAAGGGGACGACCACATGGCGCAACCGATGACTACTTGAGCGCCGCTTGAGGTCAGCCTGCTGACGAGCGACGATATCCTGGGTCGTAGGGAAGCTCAAGAGATAGGCATCTTGGAGAGCGGGCCGAAGCTGACCATCAGCCAGCAACGATTGCAGGTGGCTGCGTAATTGATTGCTGACCCCACAAGTCAGCGTGTAGAGGACGCTATAGGTTCGCTCGTGGTGGGTTTGGGCCACCAAACGCATCATGTTGCGGGCAGTTGAGCTCTCGCTCTGCTCCAGAGAACAGAGCGCAGCCACGACCGGGAGGGCCAAGCCAAGGTGAACACAGAGCGCACCGTAGACCTGATCGTCATCGAGGCCAGAGTAAGCACGCTCGATCAGGCAGGTCAACCTAGAGATGGCGGGTCGGCCGCGGTGGGCCAAGATCTCTTCCGCGATGGTGCGGACCAGTTCAAACAGCTTGCTTGGTGACAGACGATGGATGAGATGCCAATGGGGAAGCTGATGCCAAGTTGCTGCAATGCTCTCTAGATCTTGGAGGCTAAGTTGGGTGAGCAGCCCCAATGCCAGGCGTCTGCCATCAGCGTCAAACGCTGCGTGCCTGGTGTGCAGCCCCTCGGAGAGAGCATCCAGTGTGTTGGTGATCGTTCGCGGCCGATGAGCTTCCTGAATCATCAGCTCCTTCTGATCGGTGACGATCACGACCTCATAGCGGTCGGGGGGGTAGTTGAGCTGCGTCATATGTTTGATGGTCTGCTCGATGACATCGGCTTCATTGCGGGCTGGCACCATGACAGTGAGATAGGGCAGCTCCTGGTCGGTATCCCGTGCCAGTTGCTGCACCTGCGCCAAAGTCAAGCGTGGTTTGCGCCGCCAATACGTCTTCTCGGAATAGCTCTTCCAGAAAAACAAGCGGACAAATAGACAAAAGAATACGATATAGATGGCGATGGAAACGAGATATAGTAGCTGGGGAACGGTCACTAGCTCCACTCCTTGATCAGTGAGTCCCATGTCACCGTAATGGTTAGCTCTCTCGTTGCACGAAGGTCCCGCTTTGGCCTTTGGGCTTTGGCCTTTGGACTCATTCGAGGCGTTCATTCCATAGTATGGAACGCCCCCACTGCCTTTTATTCCTGTGCCTGCCAGCGCTTGCCGTCAAGATCCAATCCTGCTATCATGTGGTGTTGAGGGAGTGATCAGACAGATGATGCTGAATATGGTGATACTTGCGGCGGGCAAGGGAACGCGGATGAAGTCCAAGATGATCAAGGTAGCCCATCGCTTAGGCGGTCGCCCCATGGTCAGTCATGTGGTCAGACTGGCCCATGCCATCGGCGTTGATCGACCGATTGTCGTCGTTGGCTACGATCGTGAGCGTGTTCAACAGATCCTCGGCGAGGGAGTCGATTATGTCTGCCAAGCCGAACAACTGGGTACTGGCCACGCGGTCCTGCAAGCGGTGCCTCTGCTCACCGGTCGAACTGGACCAACCATCGTGATCTCCGGGGATACCCCCCTCCTACGTGTGGAGACCATGCAAGAGCTGGTCAAGATGCATACTGAGAATAGCGCAGCCGCCACTTTGCTGACCGTGATGGCTGACGATCCGACCGGTTACGGACGGATCATCCGTCGGCCGGATGGCATGGTCGATCGGATTGTGGAGCACAAGGACGCCGATGCCGACGAGCGGCTCGTCCGCGAGATCAACCTCGCCACTTATTGCTTCGATACCCCCAAACTAGTCGAGGCGCTGGGACAGATCGACAACAAGAATGCTCAAGGAGAGTATTACCTCACCGATTGCATCAAGATCCTCGCCCAATCCGGATCTCCGGTGGTGACTCATGTGGTGGAAGATCCATCCGAGACGGTCATGCCCAATGACCGTGTCCAGATGGCTGAGGCCGAACGGGTCATCCGTGATCGTATCCGCGAGCGCTTGATGCTCGCCGGGGTGACGATGATCG
>CAZINL010000006.1:7185-8615 GCA_964540595.1 uncultured Clostridia bacterium | reverse complement strand
TCGACCCGAAGACGACCTTCATCGATGATGAAGTAGTGATCGGCGCGGATACCATCATCCATCCTTTCACAGTGATTCGCGGACGCAGTGTGATCGGCTCTGAATGTGAGATCGGTCCCTTCGTCGAGCTTGCTGATGCTCATGTTGCCGATGGCGAGCAGATTAGGCGGGCATAACCGGTTGGGTCTGCGCATTGATAGACAAGCATTTGCTATTTTGGAAGGCTTGCGGTATACTATGTAGGCAAATACCCTAGGATGGGGTCTCAGGAGGGGAAACAGGCATGGACAAAGTCCAATTGGAGGCGTCTGTACGCACTGCAATCGGCAGCAATGCCGTCAATAAGCTTCGTAAACAAGGGATCGTGCCCGGCGTAGTCTATGGTCATGATGTCGCCGGCGGCAAACTAGAGGTCCAGGTTCCGACAACAACCCTTACCCGCCTTCTCGCTAACCACGCGCGCAATACGCTTCTGGAACTGCAGGTTGATGGGCATGGCAGTATTCCCGTCGTGATCAAGGAAGTTCAGCGTGAGGCAATCTTGCGCACACCGATGCATGTGGACTTCAAACAGGTCAACCTGACCGAGAAGCTCGTTGCCGAAGTGGCGATCCACGTAGTCGGGACCCCTAAAGGGGTCAAAGACGGCGGCGTGATGGAACTGGTTGCTCGCACCGTCGAGGTGAAGTGCCTGCCTGGGGATATGCCTGAGGCCCTCGAAGTCGCTGTTGCCAATCTTGGTTTGGGTGAGAAGTTGACCGCTAAGTCGCTTGTCCTTCCCGCCAATGTCGAACTGGCCGGTGATCCTGAGCAGGTCATCGTCACCGTCGCTGAGGTCGTGGAGAAGGAAGAGGGCGAGGAAACCGTAGCCGCCGAACCAGAGGTCATCCGCGAGAAGAAAGAAACCAAAGAGTAATATCAGCCAAGAGTAATCTACGGATTACTCTTTTTTTCAGGCAGGAAATTGGCCTCGGGTATCGGGGGGAATGATCTCATGCGCCTCATTGTCGGCCTAGGCAATCCAGGACTGCGTTATGCGCCTACGAGGCATAATATCGGCTTCAAGGCCATCGACCTGATCGCGCAGCGCTATGGTATCGCCATGAGCCGACAGAAGCATGAAGCGATCATGGGCGAAGGGGTGATCGCCGGTCAAGCGGTTATCCTGGCCAAGCCTCTCACCTATATGAACAATAGTGGCCGCGCGGTGCGCTCTATCCTGGCGGCCCAGCGTCTGACCATCGAAGATCTGATTGTGATCTACGATGACTTGGCCATCGATCTTGGTCGCATTCGGGTGCGCCAGATCGGCAGTGCCGGTGGACACAACGGCATTAAGTCGCTGATCGACTGTCTGCGCAGCCAGGAGTTCGCCCGCATCCGCCTGGGGGTAGGTCCCCAGCCAGAAGGTCAGGACGCGGCGGAGTTTG
>CAZINL010000006.1:3467-7175 GCA_964540595.1 uncultured Clostridia bacterium | reverse complement strand
TCCGAATGGGCGGTGGTCAAGGGAGTCTTGGACAAGACGCTCGAGGTCTTAGAACTCTGTCTTGCAGATGGGGTCGAGACAGCGATGAACCGCTTTAATTCCTGGCGCTATGAGTAAGGACCTACCAATAGGGATAACAAAGGAAGCCAGTCCTCCCACTCTCGTGGGAAGGCTGGCTTTTTTGCATGTTCAACCCATCCTTTGGCAACAATAACCGCGACACCCTCGTGTCTATGGGCTCAAAATGAGGAGGTCCAGTATGCGCTCGGCTCTTGCTGCCCTCTTGGCGGGTCTGGTCGGCTATCTAGTCAATCGCTGGGCCGTCCGCACCTGGGGACCCAGGGTGATCCTGTTTGGCGTTCCGATTATCGAGGAACTGGCCAAGACCGGTTCCGCTATTTTTGCAGGAGGCGCGATCCTACCGACACACGTTGGCTTTGGCCTGATCGAGGCCGTGTATGACTGGGAGGAAGGGAGACGCAGTGTGCACGGTGCTGCTGCCATTATCGGCCTGATCGGTCATGCCGCCTTTGGCTGGATTACGGAATGGATAACTACCCTTAGTGGGCATCTTATCTATGGCCTTTTGACGGCGACGGCCGTGCATTTGCTATGGAACACAGCAGTACTGGGACATTGGCTGAAACGGTGATTACAGGCCTGCAGGCTGCGGGCTCTTAAGGGGGCTTGTTCATGCGCATCCGTTACTATTGCAGTCACTGTCATGACCTGATCGCCGAGATCGAGATGGATTTCCTGGATGAGGATAGGTTGGGACTGTCATCCTTGACCGATGATGAGCGCGATACTATAATTAGGTATGATGAACGGGGACGTCTCTGCCTGTTTGCCATCTGTGACTCCTGTCATGGCGGCCTGACAGAGGTGGAAGCAAGGGCCGACCTGGCCAAAGCCCCCATACAGCGCGTTCTACACTAGCGACCCGCAAGAGCCTGAGGCCATACGCTCAGGCTCTTTTTGATGATAGTGCAACACTCCAGGAACGGGAGGCTATACCGTGCAAGCCTATCTACGGCCGATCATGACCACCGACGAGTTTCGCGAGCTGCGCCAGGCCTTCGACCGTGGGATTCCCCAGCTGATGATTTACGGTCTATCAGGGTCCCAGAAGACGGTCTTTCTCTCGGCCATCCTAACGATGGCCCCATCGCCGTTTGTGATCATCACCCACAGCAAGCAGCAGGCTGAGCAGGTCCTGGAGGACCTCGGTTCGCTCATGCCGGAGCTCTCGGTAGCACTGTTTCCAGCTCTCGAGGGCTTGGCCTTTGAGACGCTGGCCCGCAGTCGCGAGATGGCGGCTGTTCGCCTGCAGGTTCTCAGCCAGCTCCTAGCTGGGGGGCTGCAAGGCGTCGTGGCGCCGGTGGAGGCGCTGCTCTCCTACCTACCACCTGCCTCGGCATTGCAGCAGCTCACACTCAGATTGGAAGTAGGTGGACAGGTCGATCGCGAACGCCTGCTGATGACCATGGTCGCCCAGGGTTACGAGCGCGTCCCCATGGTCGAAGGTGCTGGCCAGTTCAGTGTCCGTGGCGGGATCATCGATGTATTTCCGCTGACCGATGAACAGCCGCTGCGTATCGAGCTCTTTGACGATGAGGTTGACTCCATTCGTCGTTTCGACCTTAGCACACAGCGGTCGTTGGACAAGCTGCCGCGAGCGCTGATCTTCCCTGCCCGCGAGCTCGTCCTCACCGCAGAAGCCATGGAGCACGGCATCAGGGCTATGGAGGAGGACCTGCAGGCAACACGCACCCGCGTGGCCTCCATGGCCGACCAAGAGGCGGTCAAGCGACTTGAGCAAACAGTCCACCAGATCACGACCAGGGTGCGTGAGACCGGTTCATTGGAAGGTTTGGAGCGCTACCTGCCTTTCTTCTACAACCAGCCGCTGACGATACTTGACTACTGCCCGCCCAATACCATGGTCTTCCTTGATGAACCTGGGCGGATCAAAGAGGTGGTGGATTTCCATCACCAAGAGGCCATGGACCATCAGGTGACCCTGCTCAAGGGGGGGTTAGCCCTGCTGGGGCAAGAGCGGGCGATCCTCGACTTCGCCGCCCTCTGGCAGCGGATGGAGAAACGACGCACGATATCGGCCTCACTCCTTCCGAAGCGCCCATCCTTTATGCGCTCCCCGTATGCCATCTCTGCCGTCACCAAGTCGATTCCGGCCTTTTTTGGGCAGGTCAAGCTCTTCGCCCAAGAGGTCGAGCGCTGGCATGCCAATCGTTACACGGTAGTCATCCTGACGGCCACCGATGAGCGCAGTCGCCGTGTGCACCATATGCTGTCCGAATATGGGGTCGAGGCTAGTATACGGCACGAGCTCAACGCCGGACCCATCCCAGGTGAAGTGGTCATCACCCTCGGAAGCCTAGAAACGGGGTTTGAGTGGCCGCAGGCGAGGCTGATCGTCCTTACCGATGAAGAGGTCTTTGGCAAGCCTAAGAAAAAGCGTCGTCAACGCGGCGGCACCGAGGGTATTCGCATATCATCATACCGCGAGTTGAGTATCGGCGACTTGGTTGTGCATGTCAATCACGGGATCGGACGCTACCTCGGCGTTACCACGTTGGAAGTGGGTGGGGTGCACCGCGACTACCTGCACATCAAGTACGGCGGTGAAGACAAGCTTTATGTGCCCACCGAGCAAGTGGGCTTGGTGCAAAAATATGTCGGTGGCGGCAACGAGGAGAAGGAACCCAAGCTCCACACCTTAGGGGGGGCAGACTGGAATCGGGTTAAGACCCGAGTTCAGGAGTCAGTCCGGGAGATGGCCGAAGGGTTAGTCAAGCTGTACGCTGCACGCCAAGCGACCCCAGGATATGCCTTTTCACCCGATACTCCTTGGCAGGGTGAGTTTGAAGACATGTTTGCCTATGAAGAGACGCCTGATCAGTTGCAGTCGATTACTGAGGTCAAGGCCGATATGGAGCTGCCTCGTCCCATGGACCGACTACTCTGCGGCGACGTGGGCTATGGCAAAACGGAGGTGGCAATTCGTGCAGCCTTCAAAGCGGTCATGGATGGGAAACAGGTGGCGGTTCTGGTGCCGACGACGATTCTGGCGCAGCAGCACTACAACACCTTCCGTGAACGCTTCGGCGGCTTTCCCATCCATGTGGCGCTGATGAGCCGCTTCCGATCGGCCAAAGAGAACAAGGAGACGGCGCTGAAGCTGCTGGAGAAAAAGGTCGATGTGGTAATCGGAACACACCGCTTGTTGGCCAAGGATGTGAAGTTCGCTGATCTCGGACTCTTGGTGATCGATGAGGAACAACGCTTTGGTGTTGCCCATAAGGAAAAAATCAAACAATTGAAGACCAATGTCGATGTCTTGACCCTATCTGCCACGCCTATTCCGCGGACGCTGCATATGGCGATGCTTGGGATTCGCGACCTCAGTGTGATTGAGACACCGCCCGAGGACCGCTTCCCGGTTCAGACCTATGTCGTCGAGTGGAATGATGAGATGATCAAAGAAGCGATCCTGCGCGAGCTGGACCGTCAGGGTCAGGTCTTCCTGGTACACAATAGGGTGCAGAACATCGATTATATTGGTCAGCAGATCAACGCGCTGGTCCCTGAGGCCCGCATCGCGGTCGCCCATGGGCAGATGCCTGAAACCAAGCTGGAGCAGATCATGCTCGAGTTCTTAGACGGGGAATACGATATTCTTCTGGC
>CAZINL010000006.1:0-3457 GCA_964540595.1 uncultured Clostridia bacterium | reverse complement strand
CTTCTGGCAACCACGATCATTGAGTCGGGACTTGATATGCCCAATGTCAATACGATCATCCTCAACGATGCCGATAAGTTTGGACTGTCACAGCTGTATCAGCTGCGGGGAAGAGTCGGTCGCTCCAACCGTCTAGCCTATGCCTACTTTACCTATCGCCGCGACAAGCAACTAAGTGAAGTGGCGGAGAAGCGGCTGAGCGCCATCAAGGAGTTTACCGAGTTGGGGGCAGGCTACAAGATCGCTTTGCGTGATCTTGAGATTCGCGGTGTTGGCAACCTGCTGGGGCCCCAGCAGCATGGCCATGTGGCAGCAGTGGGGTTTGAACTCTATTCACAACTGCTCGAAGACGCCATTGCAGAGTTTAGGGGACAGCCTGCGGCACCCAAGGTGGAGGTCACCGTAGAACTCAATGTCGAGGCCTACATTCCTGGCAACTATATCAGTGATGCAGCACAGAAGATCGAGTTCTATAAGCGCATCAATGAGATCAAGTCTGCACAGGATGTCGATGACGTGGAAGAAGAGATGGAGGACCGTTTTGGTGATCTGGCTCTGCCGGCGCGTAATCTGCTAACGGTGGCAAGGCTCAAGCTGTTGGCGCAGGCAGCTCGCGTGACAACCATTAGCCAGCAAAATGGTCTGATAGCGTTTAAACTGCAGCACGGTTTCGCCTATCACCCCCTGCAGGTAGGGTCGATCGTTCGCGAGTTTCGTGGTGCGCTCGATTATCATGAGGGCAAGCAGCAGCCATTTGCTTTGCATGTGGCTGGGCAAACGGACGCGGCCCTGTTGACACAGGTTGAGAAACTGTTGTCGCGCCTGGCATCCATAGCTCAACGAGTGTGAACTTTTCCTTAAACCAGGTTCTCGGGGAGCCCGAATGGGTGGTATGCGGCGGGGAAATGACGTATAATGGGTCATGTTATCATCCTGTTGTCCAAATTTGCACACTCTGATGCTGAGGTAGAATCCGTCCCGGGCGACAACCTTGGACCAGCCAGAGAGGGAAGGAGCAGAAGGCTTTGAGGAAATGGATTGCGGCGGCAGTGATTGTGGTGATCCTGGTTGGAGTAGGGTGGTTTGCCTATGACCAGAAGAACACCATGGCGATCGTCAACAACGAGAAGATTACCAAGCAGGATGTCGATAAGATTACGGCCCAATTTGCCCTGCTAAACCCCACTTATGACAGAAACAAGCAGGACAACATCAACCAGGCCACCGAGATGGTGGCCAGCGATCGCATCCTACTGCAGGAAGCCAAAAGGCGTAATCTGACGGTCGGTCAGGACGAGCTGAAAGGGCGCGTGGACGATCTACGTGTGTGGCTGCAAGACTATGTTCTGACGCTCGCCGCACAAGATGTCAAGGATCTGAATCCAGACGATGCTAAGCTGACCGGGGTCGACGAAGAGGCAGCAGCTGCTGAGCGCAAACGGATCGAAGAGGCTCTCAAGACCACCTCTGCGGCTCTCTTGGATCAGAAACTTGCGGCCCAGAAGATTGTCTTTGACGATATCGCTAGCTATATTAAGGATCAGCTAACGATCGAAAAGCTAGTGGATCAGTTGACGGCAGAGGTCAAGGTGTCCGACGAGCAGATCAAGCAGTACTATGACCTTCATGTCGGTTACGAGTTTACCTCACTCAGTGCTAGCCATATCCTGGTGTCTGAAGAAGCCCTGGCCAATGAGATTCATGGCAAGCTCAAGGGCGGTGCGGATTTCAAGGCGCTATCCGACCAGTATAACCAGGATACAGTGGCCAAAGAAGATGGTGGCTCTTTGGGCACGTTCTACCCCGGCGAGATGGATCCCACCTTCGAGATGGCGGCCTTTGCCTTGGCTAACCCTGGCGACTTAAGTTCAGTGGTTAAGACCAGCTTTGGCTACCATATCATCCGCCTCGATGGCCGTGAGGTCGCTACCTTTGACGAGGTCAAGAGCTACGTAGCAGAACAGCTGCAGAATGAGCAGATTAGCAAGACGCTAAAAGGCTTTGTCACTGGTGCCTCGGTTAAGCCGCAGTGGCTGAAGGACAAACTGGTGGCCGAGGACGATAGCGCTCAGTAGTCTTGGTGGCATACATTCGCTGATTTTGGCAGATGATGAGAACGGGTCGAATGACCCGTTCTTCTTTTTTGGCAACGGGCCCGCTCCCCAAAAAGCGGTAGGTTTGGCCGCTCTGCATAGCCTAGCATTGCCAGAGTTATAATAAGCTCAGCTAGGATGTGGATGTAAAATGGGACAGAAAAAGGAGGGAAGCAGGTGAAAGCAACAGGGATTGTGCGCCGTATTGATGATCTCGGTCGAGTAGTCATCCCCAAGGAGATACGCCGGACTCTTCGCATTCGCGAGGGAGATCCGTTAGAGATTTTCGTTGACCGTGAAGGGGAGGTTATCCTTAAGAAATACTCTCCCATCGGGGAGCTGGGCGAGTTCGCCAAGGAGTATGCCGACTCGCTTTATGAGACCACCGGACATACAGCATTGATAGCTGATCGCGATACCGTCATCGCCGTGTCCGGTGCCCCGAAGAAGGAGTTCCTAAACAAGTCGATCAGTAGCTCGGTTGAGAAAGTAATGGAGGATCGGAAGTCGTTCGTCCTCAATGCCAAAGCTGGGGAGAGCCCCAAGCCTATCCTGGCCGATGACGACGCCAAGTTTTCCGCTGAGGTGATCGCACCGATCATTTCCGAAGGTGACCCGATCGGCGCAGTTATGCTTGTCTCCAGAGAACCGACTGTTCAGATGGCCGAACTAGAGCTCAAACTGGTTGAGACCGCAGCAGGCTTCCTGGCTAAGCAAATGGAACAATAACGATCTGTCAACGAGGCGGTGCGTGAGCACCGCCCTTTATTGATATTGGCGTCCTGCCGACAGCTTGGTATAATAAGGGGAAGTTGTAGCACTACTGGCGCATAGGGGGCGCTTTGAGCAAAGGAGTAACAGCTGATGAGTGAGCGTGAACCTTCGTTTATCAAGAATACACTCATTCTCACAGCCGCCGGGATGTTCGCCAGAGGGTTAGGGGCGGTCTATCGCATTTTCCTATCGCGGGTTATCCAAGATGAGGGCATGGGCCTTTATCAGATGGCCTACAATGTCTATGCCGTGGTCATCACGGTTTCCTTAATGGGCTTTCCCATTGCCATCTCCAAAATCGTGGCCGAAAAGACAGTCCAAAAAGACCACCGTGGTGCCTACCGGACGTTCATTATCTCGCTCTGGACACTGGTGGTGCTTGGTCTACTCTCGTCTGCCTTGTTGTACCTAGGCTCAGACTACTTGGTTACCCACTATCTGAAAGAACCACGCGCCTACCTAAGCCTGATCGTGATCTCCCCGGCCGCGTTTCTAGTCTCGGTCATGGCAGCGTTTAGGGGTTACTTTCAAGGTCTGCAGGAGATGGTTCCCCGAGCTGTCTCGGAGATCGCGGAGCAGATCGTGCGCGT
>CAZINL010000005.1:33158-38558 GCA_964540595.1 uncultured Clostridia bacterium | reverse complement strand
AAAGGCAATCTGCGATCCGTCTGGTGACCAGGCAATCGTCCGAGCGTCCGTATGGATGGTGTGCATGAGCTGGCCATCCCTACTGATAACCGCATAGGCCCTAGGGTTACGCTGATCGCCCTTGACCGACCCAAGGTCAGTGAGTACTAGATAATTGTCCCCGGCTGGGGATGTCAGCATGTAGTTCCATTCCCGTCCTTCCCTTTCAAGAGGTTCTCCCTCAGGGCTGTCATACGGGTTAGGAAAGTCGTTGCCCTGCTTGATCTCTCCGGTTGTTGTATTAAGCGATATGATCCCAGAGGTCCATTGATCGCCACGTGGCAACCTGCCTCGCAGGTAGATCTTTGTCCCGTCGCCCGACCAACTACAGAAGTAACGTTCGGGCCCCTTCCAGTAATACGGCTGCCACGCTACTCTTTCATATTCTTTCACCAACTCACCTGATGTGGAGTAGATACGGACTGTTAGAGAGACTAACTGCTGCTCGCTGTCGCTCACCTGCCTGACATCTGCCAGAGAGATGGCCAGCAGGCCGCTTGATGATAGAGCGCTGCCGCGTACATGGTATCCGTCTTCTAGTTTGGGTAGTGCAACCCTGGTTAACAGCTGTCCCTTACGGTCATAGAGATGAGCTTCCCCATTCAGCCAGACCCCGCCACCGGAGACCAGCCAGAACCGTTCACTATCTGGGAACCAGTAGGCACTCATCCCACTGCCTGTTAACCGGGTGCTCATGAGCAGTTGTCTTGACGCACCAGATTCTAGATCTAGTAACCATAAGCTCCCGGCGGCGTCATTCGGCCCAGCTCCATTCACGTCCATTTTTGTGTATATCATCGTTCCACCGTCTGGCGAAAGCACCGCACTATGGGTGAGGCTGTCAAGAGTGGCAACGTTCTCGACCTTGTTGGGCTCCATAATCACTTTAACTGGTATTGGATCGACTGCCTGAAGAAGAAAAGTAGCTGGAGCAAACGGAATACCGCGAGCATCCTGGAACTGGTTCCCATGCAGCGCTATGATGTCGCCCGTGTGAGAGAGCGGGAATGACAGCGTTGTCTGGCGATCATCAATCCAAACCACGTTGGTTATGGAGCGCATCTGGTACAGCTGTCTGGAAACCTGCTCGGTATCAACAGGGTGGGAGAACTTGATGGTGATTGTCTTCCAACCCTGCGTGACTCCGTATGTGCCAGGCGCCCGCAAGTCTGGATGCTCAAAGCACGACATTGTCACATTACGCCTTTCAACTCGACGAATGGTGATAGTCCGGTCCTGATCAAACTCTCTACCCTGCTCCGTTACTGGCTTGGCAGAAACGAAGACTTTGACTTCGGACTGCTCGGGTCCCAGTGACACCTTCAACTGTGCCCATGGCGCCGTAGGATCGCTCTGAACCTGAAGCTCCGCACCGGCATTGGCCGGCTCGGTCCTGATCCTTGCTCTCAGGTCGTTCAAGTCGAAAGCGAACCGTCCGTAGAGGTTGACGGTAACTACATCGGACCATGTTTCAACGATCTGCTCCACCTCGGTCACGGTGATCGCGCGCCCACCTGCATCAGATGGCTCCGCAACCCGAATCTCGGCGAGAGCTGCAGCCGGAAGACGCGTAGCCGATTGGACTGGAATATTCCCTGCGGGATCGGCTGATGTGGCTATGGAGCCACTCGTTGATGTACTGGGGGGTGGCTGAGCCGGTACATTCTGCTCGCATCCGGTAAGTAACAGCAGCGTGATAGTGTTGACGAGGACGATGATCCTCGTAAGAGTTTTCATAGATGGTTTCCTCCAGCGGCAGGTCATTTCAGCAGCCATATTACTAGGCCATCTTTGGTCCAACCAAGGATGGGTTGTCCGTAATCGACGGACCACTGCTTCTTCTGCTGCGTATACAGGTCATAGACAATGACCACGAGCCCTCTATCGTCGTGCCCCGTGTAGGCGAAGCGCCGGCCATCTGGAGACCATACGCCCCGGCTAGAAGCTGACCCTACATTCCGGCCCGCGGGCATCGTACACTTCCTCTTCGACGACGTAGTGCTGGCCTGTGGGCGACCAATTGGGGAGGGCGATGTCCTGTTGCATACTGGTTTTCCCCGTAATCAGATCAACTTGAATGGTGCCGTAACGCCACTGCCCGTTCTCTCCAATCTGGCTGCCAGAGAACAAAACCGACTTACCATCGGGATGGGCCGCAGGGCGAAGTACAATGGGCTTTGGGCCGGCCCTATGGTAACCAAGGTCACGATAATCTCGATAGTTGGAGCCATCGTGAGAGTATATACGCAAGGAAACTGGCAGGTAACTGAAATGTCCCTCTTGGGAGACTTGCGAAGGGTCTGTATTTATCAAGTAGAGAATAAGGCTGCCATCGACTGGTGAAACGGCACTGCTGCCCAGCCTGGTATTGGTTGGGAGATTAAGCGGGATAGCCTTGACAGAGCCTCTGCTATCGCATAAATACACGCTTTCACCCACATCGCGGTGATCTCCGACGTAAAATGATGAGCCTGCTGCAACCCAAAAACGGTTACCCACCGGCTGCCAAAACACGCCAATATCGTTGCCGTCGCAGGATACTTCTGCAAAGAGCTGATGTTCTTCACCAGAGGCGAGCTGCCTAATCCAGAGACTGGCGGTGCTGCCATCACCGGTAGTTGGCCGCTCCTTGGCATAGACTAGTTGACTTCCATCGGGTGAGATGGATGCCCTGGTAGCTTGCTTGGTAAGGGTGGTAAAGGGACACAACTGAAGGCGATTGTCAATTAGCATGATAGGTTCATTATCGACAGCTCTGAGATCAACAGACAGCGGCTCATAGGCGACGCCGTGTAGGTCTTCCAGACCGGTGATCTCAATTAGTCCACCATCGTTCGGGCGAAGGCTATAGATGAAGGTGACTGTCTGATCATCGGTCCACCTCAGATCCACAAAATCCAGTTGTTCCAATCGCTGGCTGCATATATCTCTGGAGGTCGGGTGAGAGAAGGCCAATGTAAAAAGCCGTTCTCCTGACGGTAACACCAGGAGTTCCCCAGATGAGATGGTTTCAGGGTGTGTAAGAGTGGTGAGTTGCATGGTACGCTTGTCCACACGGCGGAAGATGTACTTGAGGTCACGGGGCAGTTCGATTGCCCCTTTTTGTGTCGCTTGACGGTCGATGGATATCTTGATCTCCCTTTCGGCTGCAAAGGGTATCGTCAGTTTGGCCTGGGAGGGCGCGTTGATGGATAAGCCATACGGTTGTCCAGGAGTGATGTGAATGCGCTGGCGCAGATCACCCTCCAAGAGCGCTCCCGGGCAGACTGACTCAAACACTATCTCCGCCGTATCACCACTGGTTTGGAACAGTTGTTCATAGTCAGCTAGGCGGACCCTGTTGGCGATTCTCACCTGCAGATAGGCGGCAAAAGGCGCGATAGGCTCGGCCCCCTTGCCTTCGCTGTCTGTTGCCTGCGGCGATTGGAACTGACAGCCTGCGACGGCAATGGCCATTAAGAAAACGAAGAACAAGGCTGTCCAGTGCAGGTCGGCGTGTAAACGCTTCACGAAGCCCCTCCTCCAAGTGTCGATCATTGATGATTGTTCGCCATTACGGCTCTAGTTCCTTCCAGTATGTGGTTCATACGGGTAAGGGGCGCAATCGGGGTCAGGCTCAAAACTAGAGATAGGCCTTAAGTTTCTTGGAGACGGACAGTGCTATCGGGCTACAACGGCCTTGCCATCGGCCCTCGTTTGTAGTTGAAGCTTTGATTGAGAAAGCCCGAACGGCTTCGCTGTCCCCACTGCATGAATAACCATTGATCATAGACGCCACCTGTTCTCTATAAGCAGAGACGCAAAAAAAACCAAGGCTTCCCGAACCCGGGAAGCCTTGATTTCATTGGAGCTGACGGTCGGATTTGAACCGACGACCTGCTGATTACGAATCAGCTGCTCTACCACTGAGCCACGTCAGCATATTGTGGTGTGACAGAGTTATGATATCACAGCGGGAGTTCAGTTTCAAGGGAGAAGAGTTTGCCTGCGCTGGATAACCGATGCGGAGCGGAGATCGATGAGGCGTCGCTTCACGAAGTCTTAATGATCTTTTTTGTTGGTTCTACTTTTCTCGAGGAGGAATTAGCACTAGAATAGAGAGGTGAGTCGAAAGGAGGGATGCTCTTGAACCCGGCTCTACAGTTAGCACAACATCCGAACTGGTCTTTGGTTGAGGACTTGCTTTGCCAAGGCATATGGCCCACGGCCGATGAGCTCGAACAGCTATTGGACTTGTCTTGTCTTTTTTGCGGAACGCGGCGGAACGTTTTCATACTGGACGATCAGCACGTGGTCAAGTTTGCAACAAATGCCGATGGGCAGGCCGCCATTGCTCAAGAGCATGCCATCAGCCAGTTCCTACAGGACAAACGTTTTGAAGGTCTATTGCCATGCTTGGTGGCCGGTCATGGATGGGGTGTCTACCCGAAAGCGATCCCGATTACAGCCGAAGAAGCAGCACAGATGTCCAGGCTGCTCTGGGATATCTATAATCAGGCCGAGCAGTGGCTACATATGGTTAATGCCTCGCCGATGGAGAGCAGGCATTGGGGCATGCGGCAGGGAAGACCGGTGTTGATCGACTACTCCGAGTGCCGTATTCGCAGGCGGTAGCGCGGGGCAGCCCATAGGGTTCTTGAAGAGAAGCGCACGGGATGAATCCCCGTGCGCGTTTGCCTGCTATGGCGCTCTAGGCCAATCCGTAGGTATCCGGGTCAACGGGGTGCTCAACCGTCTGCCGAGTCATCTGAGCACCTAAGTGGTCCAACATCATACTGATCTGCTCGATCATTTCACTGGCTAGCACTTCTTTGTCATGGATTGCCCTCAGCTCGGAAGCAATCCCGTGGGCGTTGGAGTGTTCGCTAAGACGTTTCAGCTGTTGCGCGTTGTCGTTTTCATTGGCTGTCAGTTCAGCGAAGACGGCGTTAATCTGGCGGATGATCTCTTGGGGATTACGAATGCTTTCGCTCATGTTACTTCCTCCTTGGGTCGTTTCGAATAGCGTACCCGCGTATGGGCTGGTTTCATGCGGCGCTTTTCGACAACATCTTTAGAGCCGGCTAAAGCGAGATATGAGAGCAACCAAATTCATTGAACTATTTAGAGGATTTTTGGCAATTTTAGTCGAATAGGTCAGTGCTAATACCGGCAACTAATTCCTGATATGGGGGCCTGTTACCATGGTATTGACCGAGCGATCACGCCGCTACCTGGTTACCGCCTTGGCGGTGGCGGGAGCAGTTGCCATTCTTGCTACCTCGAGTCCGCCCTCCCGCCTGAAAGAGCCGGGATGGGCGATCGCGTTGCTGTTCGTCACCCTGATGACGCACTGGGTGGAGCACCGTTCGGTTAGCCTTG
>CAZINL010000005.1:10860-33148 GCA_964540595.1 uncultured Clostridia bacterium | reverse complement strand
CTTGGACCCGCTGGTCATTTCTCGCCTTCCCCGCTGCTGCTGTACACCGCCGTGATCACCCTCGGACCATGGGCGGTTCTGCCCCTCGCAACGGTCTGGCTCCGGACTGGAAGAACATGGTCGAGGAAGATCTTTAACACCTGCCAATACATCATCTTCTCTGGTACCGCGGCGAGGGTCTACTGGCTGCTCCATGGCCAAATTGCGCACCCCGCGCTAAACATCATCATCCCCAACGCGGCGGCGATCGTGACCACCGTGTTGCTCAACCTCAGCATGGTTTTGTTGATGAGGGTGGCTACTGGGGTGGCAAGCGCCTCGATGCTTTGGAATGCGTTTTATCGCCCCATCATCCCCGCCTACCTGGATAATCTCGTGTTCGGCGCTATCTGTGTTCAGATCGCGCACCGGACTGGCTACCAGGGCCTGTTGGTCGCGGTCTTTGTCGCCTACTCGAAGCTGCAGACGCAGCAGCAGGTAGTCGGCAATGCCGTCGGTCGGCATCTGTCTGCTGAAGCTCTGGTGCAGGTGGTCGATGCTCGCGATCGCTATACGCAGAAGCACTGCGAGCGCGTTGCCTTCTACGCCCGGGGGATCGCCCTAGCCATGCAGCTGCCGCCCCTGGTCAGGGCTGATATCGAGATGGCTGCGCAGCTGCATGATATCGGCAAGATCTCGGTTCCCGATAGCATCTTGATGAAGGAAGGGCCACTCGACGAGCAAGAGTTTGACCGGATCAAGGAACACCCGGTACGCGGGGCTCAGATTCTCTCGGCCAATGCGCAGCTAGACAAGATCGCGACTATCGTGGCGCAGCATCACGAACGGGTCGATGGCAAGGGTTACCCACGTGGTTTGAAGGGCGAGTGGATCTGCTTGGAGGCGAGGGTGATCGCCTGTGCCGACGCCTTCGATGCCATGACCACTGAGCGTCCCTATCGACCAGCGCTGACCATCGACCAGGCGATTATTGAGCTGCACAGGAATACTGGCACTCAGTTTGATCCTGTGGTGATCCAGGCCATGATGCGCTTTCTCACCGACAACCGTGATCGGGAGCAGGTACTGGAAGTGGCGGCAACTAGGTGAATTAAGAATTAAGAATGCAGAATTAAGAATTGCGGGTTAGGTATTGAGAGTTTAGAGTTGGAGGACGAGACGGCGAAGACGGAGCGAGTCTGCCTGCTGGGTACGTGCTCGGAGGGAATGAAAATCAGGGAGAGTCCACTTGTGGATGAGTGGACTCTCCCTGCACCTATTCTCGGTGTATTCTTAACTCTTCATTCTTCATTCTTAATTCGCCATCCATTGGGTGATGGTGGGCAAAGCCTTTCTTGGCCGGGCGGCGGGGCTCTCGGCAGCATAGCCGACCGAGATGGCGGCGATCAGTTGCTCGCTGGTACCGAGCCATTGGGCGATGGCGTCGGTGGCGTAGAGGGTATCGCAGATCCAGAGCGTCCCTAAGCCTAAGCTCTCGGCAACCAGTAGCATATTCTGGATGGCGGCGCCGTCGGACTGGATGTCAACCAAGGCCCAGGATTCCGTGTACTCCCGCTCGGTTTCCGTTGTCCATTCGGGATTAAAGATTAGGATGGCTACGGGTGCTTCCCGCATCACCCGAGCTGTGTTGAGGGCGCTTCCCGTTGGTTGCCCCTGATCCTGCAACGCTTCGGCCGACTGCCTCAGCACATCAGCTAGGTGGTCCTTGGCGGCTCCTTCCATGACGACGAAACGCCAGGGTTGCCGGTTCTTCCCTGAGGGGGCGAGGGTTCCGGCCTCGAGAATCTGCTCGATGCAAGAGCGTTCCACCCGACGATCATGGAAGCGGCGGATGCTGCGCCTCTGGGCTATGGCTTGTCGAACGTCCATGCTGTCACCTCCATCTATACTAATCACCATGATGCTTGAAGATTTTGGGACTGTCAATCGCTAATTGCCGCAGGTCGGGACGAGATTCTGGCAAGGAGAAGTGGTAGTCGGTGCGGAAATGACAGTAAACGGCCGATCTGATCGGCCTGAGATAGGAGCGTGGTGGCAATGAAGATATTGGTGATCGGCGGAACGAGGTTCATTGGGCGACACCTGATCCCTCGTTTGCGTGAGGATGGGCACGATATCTACCTCTTCAATCGGGGTCAGCACCCCCTGCCTTTTGCACCGGGGGAGGTGCAGACCATTCATGGTGATCGCAAGCAGCCTGGGGAGATGGTTGAGCGTCTGCAGGGTAAGCACTTTGACGCCGTGATCGACATGGTCGGCTACACCGCGGCCGATGCGGAGGACGCGGTCCGCGCCCTCGCCGACAAGACGGAGCATTATCTCCTGATCAGTACGCGCTCGGTCTACCAACACCCTTGCCGTGTGCCTCTCCGTGAGCATGACGCCGTCGAGCAGGACCCCGGAAAAGCCTACGGCTACCACAAAGCCCAGGCGGAAAAAGTCCTCAACCTCGCCTATCAACAGCATGGTTTTCCAGCCACCATTCTGCGTCTTCCTGCCGTCTATGGACCGTACGACTATCAGGCGCGGGAGTGGTACTTCATCCGCCGCCTGTTCGATGGCAGACGGCAGATGCTGCTCCCCGATGGGGGCTTAGGCGTCAATCACCGCGAGTATGCTGGCAATATCGCCGACCAGTTGGCCTTCCTACTCAGGCGCCCGGCCAGCATCGGACAGACCTACAACTCCGGCCATGGCCATTACCAGACCTATCGTGAGCTGGTGCAGATGGCGGCAGAGATCGTCGGCGCGGACCTGGAACTGTACAGCTTACCCACCAAGGAGATGCCCTGGTCAATCCAACTGGCTGAGCCGACGACCTACACCCTCTCCACAGCAAAGCTCGAGGCCCTGGGATACCGTGAGCGCTTCGATGTGAGGGCGGCGCTGGCTGAGACGATCGAGTACTTCCGTGCCAACCCCATCGTCGACGAACGCCCCGAACACCGCAATAAGGCGCTGCACTTCAACTACGAACTCGAGGACCAGTTAATCAAGGAGCGAGCGGTAAGGATATAGGAGGGACAAGATGATGAGACCTTTCATGGGTGGCGTTTCTGATTGGAGCGAGAAGGTCCTACCGCTGCGCCGGCAGGCTGAGGTGACCAACGCATGGTTGAAGCAGCGCCTAGAGACTGTTCTGCCCGAGATCATGGCGCGTGAAGGGATCGATCTATGGATCGTCAGCGCCCGCGAGTACAATGAAGACCCTGTGATGATGACCCTGCTGCCTGCTTGGATGCTGTCGGCGCGGCGCCGCACCATCTTGGTCTTCTGCCGGCGCGACGACGGCACGGTTGAGCGACTGACTCTAGCCCGTGCGGGACTGGGCCTGAGCGGCTACTATGACGGAGTCTGGGAGAGCGAGAGGGAGGACCAGTGGCAGTGCCTGGGACGGATCGTACGCGAGCGGGATCCCAAGGTGATCGGGATCAACATCTCGGAGACCTTCGCCTTTGGCGACGGCCTTAGCCACAGCGAGTACCAGCAGCTGATCGATGCACTGGGCTCCGACTATGCCCAGCGTGTCCGCGGCGCGGAGCGCCTCGCCGTGGGCTGGCTGGAGAGGCGTACGCGTGAGGAGATGGTGACCTATCCCGGCATCGTCCAGATCACCCACGGCATCATCGCCGAGGCCTTTTCGAGTCGCGTGGTCCATCCAGGGGTAACCACCGCCCAGGACATATCGTGGTGGATGCGTCAGCGCATGCATGACCTAGGGCTGAAGGCCTGGTTCCACCCATCGGTCAGCATCCAGCGCCGAGGAGAGCGGGCGGTGAGCAGTGAGACGGTGATCCAGCCTGGTGACCTGCTGCACTGTGATATCGGCCACTACTACCTGGGTCTCGCCACCGACATCCAGCAGAATGCGTACGTGCTCAAGCTAGGCGAGAGCGATGCTCCGGCAGGGATTCAGGCGGCGCTGGTCACTGGCAATCGGTTACAGGATATCCTGGCCGATGAGTTCGTGGCGGGACGGAGCGGTAACGAGATTCTACGACGCGCTTTGGAGCACGCTCGCGGCGAGGGGATCAAGGCCAGCATCTACTGTCATCCGCTCGGCTACCATGGCCACGCTGCCGGACCGACCATTGGCTTGATCGATGCCCAGCAGGGGGTCCCCGGTCGCGGCGATTATGAACTGTTTGATGATACTGCCCATGCCATGGAGCTAAATATCAAGCAAGCCATCCCCGAATGGGATGGCCAAGAGCTGATGATGGCGCTGGAGCAGACGGTGCTCTTTAGCGGTGGCCGTGTCCATTACCTCGACGGCCGACAGACGAAGTTGCATCTGATCGGGTAGGGGGACAGAGTCCACAAGCGGGCGCTAGGAACACAGAACACGGACGCAGTGGGACGGGTCAGGCCAATTAAACAGGCGGTGGTGAGAGATCTCACCACCGCCTGAGTTGTACTTGGGGCTACTGCATCCCAACGATGCGTTTCAGGCTGGCAACATACTGATCCCAGCGGCCGGTCAGGGCAGCGCCGATGCCGACGATGACCGCCAGGCCGATGGCGATGCGGGCGACCCAGAAGAAGAGGCTGAGAGCCTTAATAGCCAGAACGACCAGCACCAAACCGATCAAGATTTTGCCCAGTTTATCCATTTGCCATTCGCTCCTTATAGCTCAGATTTGATCTCACAAATGACTGACGAGTATCCATACGCAGGACACGTCAGCAAGTTTCACTGTAGCATGAAATTTCCCTGCTATTGTTCATAGCATTCTTACTTGCTGGCGCAAATCCACCAAACCAGGAGGAATTGCGTTAATTGGGGGCGAAATGAGACAGTAATTCTTTAGGAGTACGAAAGGAGTGCTGGCTATGACCCGCAAAGTCACCTCGCCGCTGGAGTTTTTCGGCCATATCATGGGTGAAGACCGTAAGATCGCCCGGTGGGACAAGATCGTCGATTACTTTGGCCTGCTGGCCAAGGAGTCTGACCGTATTCAGGTCGAGGACATGGGGCCTTCTACCGAGGGTAACCCCTTCCTGCTGGCGGTCATCTCCTCGCCGGAGAACCTTGCCAAGCTGGACTACTATCGCCAGATCAACGCCCAGATCAGCGACCCCCGCGGTCTCACCGAGGACGCGGTCAAAGCGCTGGTTAAGGAAGGTAAGGCGGTCGTGGTGCAGAGCATGAGCATGCATGCCACCGAGATCGGCGGCACCCAGATGGCTCCGGAGCTGGCCTACGACCTACTCAGCTGCGATTGTGAAGAGACCCAGCGCATCTTGGAGAATGTCATCTTTCTGATGGTGCCCTGCTTTAACCCGGACGGCCAGATCATGGTTACCGACTGGTATGACCGCTATGTGGGGACCGAGTATGAAGGTTGCAGCCTGCCCTGGCTCTACCAGAAGTACACCGGCCATGACAACAACCGCGATGCCTTCATGCTGAATATCGTTGAGTCCCAATACATGGCCAAGCTGCTGTTCCGCGATTGGAAACCGCAGGCTTATCAGGATCATCACCATATGGGCAGCTACGGCGCTCGCCTGTTTGTCGCCCCCTACTCCGAACCGATCCGTCCGGACGGCGATCCCCTAGTCTGGCGTGAGCTCGCCTGGTATGGATCTCATATGGCCTACCGTCTCGAAGAGGCGGGCAAGACCGGTATCCTAAACGCTGGCCAATATCCCGGCTGGGGGCACTACGGCTTCCACTGGATCACCATCCACCACAATATCGCCGGTATGTTGACCGAGTCGGCCAGCGCGAAGTTGGCTACCCCGCTCTATATCCATCCCACTCAACTTGAGGGAACCCGTGAAAAGAGCATGCCCGAGTATGCCGCCCAGACCAACTTCCCGCATCCTTGGGAAGGCGGCTGGTGGCGCCTGCGCGACATCGTCGAACAGCAGAAGATCTCGGCTTGGGCCCTGCTCGATATCATGGCGCGCAACAAGGATACTGTTCTCTGGAACGCGTATCTCAAGGCGACCCGACAGACCGAACGCGGCGAAGTGGGCAAACCCTATGCCTATGTGATCGAGCCCGAACAGCATGATCCGCTCACCGCTCGTAAGCTGGTGCAACTGCTGCTGAACCAAGGGATCGAGGTCAAGGTTGCTGACCAGCCGTTCAAGGCCAATGGCAAGACCTACCCGGCTGGGACCAATGTCGTGATGCTGCAGCAACCCAAGCGCGGCTTGATCAAGGCTCTGCTCGGGCGGACCCTCTTCCCGCTCAACAGCTTCAACACGGGTCTCGATGGCTCGCCGCGCGTCTTCGACTGTGCCACGGACACTGTGGCCGAGTACATGGGCGTCGACGTGCAGCCGATCGAGAAGAAGTTCTCTGGCACCTTCTCCGTGGTGCATGAACTCGCTCCGACGGTGGTTCCCGCTGTCAGCGGCCAGTATGGCTATATGCTCGATGGGCGCCTGAATGACAGCTTCACCGCCGTCAACCGCCTGCTGCAGGCCGGGGTCAAGGTCTGGCGTCTCGATGCCACGGTCGATCTATGCTGCGAGCAACTGCCCGTAGGCTGCTTCTATGTCGAGAACGGTGCAGGCGATCAGGTGATGAAGGTTGCCGGTGAGTTGGGGATTACCGTCCACGCTCCGAAGAGCGAAGTGAACGTGCTCAAGCATGAGCTGAAGCCGCTCCGCGTCGGTATGTATCAGCGCTACTTCGGCGGCAACGCCGATGAGGGTTGGACCCGCTTGATCCTCGAGAAGTTTGAGTTCCCCTACGTCACGGTCATGGATGCCGATATCAAAGCCGGCAACCTGAATGAGAGATTTGACGTCTTGGTCTTCCCGAGCGACCGCAAGCAGATGGTCGTCGATATCACCAAGCCGGACAAGAACTTCCCCTTTGGCGGCATGATCATGCGCTGGCTGGGCAATATGCCTCCTGAATACCGCAGCGGGATCGGTGAGGATGGGGTAAAGGCGGTCAAGGCGTTTGTCGAAGCCGGCGGCCGCTTGGTAGCCATGAATCGCTCTTGTGACCTAGCGATCGACATTCTCGGTCTGCGCGTAAAGAACGTGCTGGATGGCTTGGATGCCAAGGCGTTCTACACCAAAGGCTCTACCCTGCGCACCGAAGTGGATACGACCGCTGCCCTGGCCTATGGTATGCCGGACAAGGCGCTGATCCTCCACTCCGACAGCCCGGCCTTCGCCGTGACTGACACTGCCCACGCTGAGGACTATCGCGTGATCGTGGAGTACCCTGAGACCGAGGTACTGCAGGGCGGCATCTTGATCGGTGAAGACAAGATCAAGGGCAAAGCGGCTATGATCACGGCCAAGAAGGGCCAGGGCGAAGCGGTCCTGATCGGCTTCTGGTCTCAGTATCGCGGTCAGACCCACGGGACCTTCAAGCTGCTGTTCAATACGATGTATCGGTAAGAGTCAACCGTCAGCTCCACAGTCTGAAGCTACGGAGATGGAGAATCAAAGAACGGGATGCCCACGGGCATCCCGTCGTTATTTCGGTTGGTAGCTGGAGATACTTGCTTAATGCGGTGCTAGATGCCCCGCTTTGACAAGCCCAGTTACTCCGTTCTCCCTGACGGTTGACGGTGGACGGTTGACTCACCCGTTGTAAGGAGCACTCTATGCGTGGAATTCTCGTCTTTATCTCGATCGTCCTCGCCATGTTCGCTGGGGTCAACTACTACATCGGCTTGCGCGGCTGGCAATTCCTAGTTGCCCAGTTCCCGTCCCTTTCGCCGTCGATCTATTGGGTGGTCCTCTGGATCCTAGCGTTCTCCTACATAGGAGGCCGCTTCGGAGCAAACATCTGGCCACCGCTGGGCGCGTGGCTAAACCATGTGGGTTCGTATTGGATGGCGGCCATGTTCTACCTCACCTTGGCCTGGTTGTTGGCCGATGGCGTGGCTTGGGTTGCTCGTAGGCTTGTCCCAGACTGGGCGTCCGCCCCCTGGCCCCACCCGGCGGTGGGGTGGAGCATCCTTGGCTTGGTGATGGCACTGATTCTCTATGGGTTATGGAACGCCCACAATACCAAGGTTGTCCCCTATCAGATCAGCGTTGCTAAGCAGGCCGGGGTTTTGGACAGGATCAATCTCGTCATGGTCTCTGACGTTCACCTTGGCGGGATCGTCGATCGTCGTCGTCTGGCGAACATGGTGGAGCAGATCAATCGCCTGGAACCAGATCTGGTGGCGATCGTCGGCGACCTGATCGATGGTGATATTGCTCCCTACCTCGAGCAGCAGATGGGGCCGGTGCTCGGCGGGATCAAGGCCCGTTACGGCACTTATGCGGTCTTAGGCAATCATGAATTCATCGGCGGTCATGCCGAGCGGATCACCAATGAGCTGGAGAGCGCCGGCGTGACGGTGCTGCGCAATCGCGCCGTCAAAGTCGCCGACAGTTTCTATGTGGCCGGTCGCGATGACACCGCCGGCGAACGGGCGGGGGAGCAGAAGCGTCCCGATCTGGCCGTGGTTCTCAAAAGTGTCGACCGCAGTCTACCCATCATCCTCTTGGATCATCAACCGCGGTTTCTCGATGATGCCCTACGCGAGGGAGTCGACCTGCAATTGGCGGGCCATACCCATCGTGGACAGCTGTTTCCTAACCATCTGATCACGCGGGCGCTCTTCGAGGTTGATTGGGGCTATCTCCGCAAGAGCAACCTACAGGTGGTTGTCTCTAGTGGCTATGGCACCTGGGGGCCGCCCATTCGTGTCGGCAACCACTCAGAGATCGTGCAGATCACCATTGACCTTCAGCACTGACACTGCATCGGCGCCGCCCTTGATCGCGTTTGTGCTGTCCAGCTGATCACGGGCGCTCTTGCAGCAATATCGGGAGAGATGATCAGTGAGGCTCTGGCATCAGAGATTGATTCCACTTCTACCCCGCCAGCAGCTCTTGGGTCAGCATCGCGAATGCTGCGCCCTAAGAGGCAATGCCTGGGGAAAGCCGCATTCGGTGGTCAACTATGTCTTTCGCTACGACCCTGCCAGGCTCTATCAGTACCATCGTTTGGTGATGGAAGAGATGCAGCGCCGCGGTTACCGGCCTGATCCGCGCTGGAAGGATCCCTGTTACCGTGGAACATCCTGCGCACCCTACACCAACTGTGAGGTTGGTAAGGTTGACGCAGACGCTGCCACACCCATTTATGTAGAACACGATGATCCGTATCTCGATGAGTGCCTGGCGAATCTTCGCGGCAAAGGCGTCTTGATTGAGCGGCCTAATCACGAGTAGAAACTCAGGGCCTACCTTAGCGCTTATCGCCCCAGAAGTTCAGCGGCGTGAGCTCGGCTGAGAGCGGCTTGATCGCATAGCCACTCTCCTTCAGAAACTCGATGAGCGAGGGGAGCGCCTCGACACTAGATGGGCGGTCATGCATGAGGATGATCGCTTGGTCTTTCTTGGGGATCTGCTCCTTGGCTGCGGCGATGATCTTGTCAGCAGCGACCACTGCCGAACGCGAATCAAAGGTATCCACGTTCCAGTCCCAGAGATGATAGCCCGCCTTGACCAAGGCATCACGATAGTCGGCGGTCAGATTAGGCTTGCTGCCAAAGGGGACCCGGATTAAGCCGCTGCGGACGCCAGTGACTGCTTCGAGGGCGGCGTTGCACTTGTCCATCTCAGTGACGGCGCTCGACGGTGCGGTATAGAAACTCTTGCTGACATGGGTGGAGCCATGGAGTCCTGCGGCGTGTCCTTCGTTGACGATTCGACGGACACTGTCCGCGCGGCCCCAGATGCTTCCTTCTAGCATGAAAAATGTCGCCTTCACCTCATGCTTGGCGAGGATATCGAGAATCTTATCCGTTGAGGCACTTGGACCATCATCGATGGTCAGGTAGGCTACCTTGCCGGTCTCCTTCTTCGCCGGAGCTGATGGCGGGGGTTCCTGGCGCAGGGCGTCATCCTGCTGGACCTTCAGTTCGGCAGCGACCTGCTGGAGCAGTTCTGTATCACTTCGCTTGCAGGCGAGATCGATGAACGCGCGTGCCAACGGCCCTTCGGGGACATAGCTCACCCCATAGCCAAAGAGACTGGCAATCTGACGAAACGGGGCCATGACCCGATCATTCTTCACATACACAGGGCATGGCTGGGCCTTGCCAGCCTGGGTGGTAAGCTGTCTGTGACGCAGATCGACGATGACCTGGCGCCCGAACTTGCTGATGGTGACCTGCTGCTTCTCCTCGCTCCAATCAACGGCCGCTCCCATGGCTTGACTGAACAGCCGCACCGGGACGTAGGCGAGATCATCCCGCACTTCGGGAAGGGCATCGGGGAAGCTAACCAACTGGTCGTTGACCGCGATGCCGATGAAGCCCCGCGCGGTGACCGTAGCCCCGACAGAGAAGAGCGTGGAGAGAATGACCAAGACTAAGAACGCCCGACGTAAGGATAGCTTACGCATACCGTTGAGCCACCACCTTGCACAGATTGTCATTCAAGTACGCCTTGGCGTACTTGCGGCGAGGTGCGCGTCATGCTACGCATGACAAAATACCTCTGCGCGCCTCTGCCATCCGCCGGAGGCGTTATCTTGGCAGGGGATTGCAGCCCCTTCCAAGGTAACCATATGCAAGGTTGTCCGAGGTGATGACTCCAGGGCGGCCTTTCCGCCGCCCTGGAATTATGAATTAAGAATGAAGAATTAAGAGTTAAGAGCCATGGGGTGATCTCTGGGTCCCTGATTCCTGACTTCCATACAGCAGGGATGCGTCCGTCTGCAGCGAAACTCCTAATGGCGGGTAAACGTATCAAGGAGGATGAGTCAATATGCCGAAGTTTTGCCATGTGGGTCTTTTCGTTACCGACCTCGAACGGTCAGTTAAGTTCTATACAGAGGTAGTGGGACTGGATCTGGTCGAAAGACATCCTGATACAGGCCGGGGAGTGGCGATCGCCTTTGTGGGCGATGGACGGGGTGTAGTGGAACTGCTCGAGTACAAGGATCCCGACAAGCGCAACCGCGTCGCAAGCGGACGCTACGACCATCTGGCCTGGTATGTGGATGACCTTCGTCAGACCATGAGCGCGATGGTGGCCAAGGGGGTCACCTTCGAGAAGTCCGAACCGATCGTCGTCCTTGATGGACGCCAGATCGCCTTCTTCTACGGTCCCGACGGTGAGCGGATCGAGCTGGTGCAGCCGGCAGCGGTCTAGCGACCGAGTCCACAGCCCCCAGCCCCCAGCCCACAGTAGGGATACGACACGTGAAACAAAACGGCAGACCCGAGATTGGGTCTGCCGTTTTTTGTCTGTTGACGGTGCGGTTCCCTCGCCACCCCACGAGGGGCGAGCGGCTGGGGGCGTAGGGCTCTACTCCAGCACGACTTCCTTCTCGGTTACCCCGCCCTTCTGTGAACGGAGCACGACTTTCACCGCTGTGCCAGCGGCGGCCTTCACCAAGAACTGGACGCGTTTGGCGGATTGCGCCGGGCCGCCATAGGGGCGCTGACCGTTGTAATACCCTTGTAGGAAGCCGATCTCGACTTCAGGCTTGCCCAGGAGCAGTTCAGCGTCTTGCGGCAGCTCGATATTGACACGGTCCGGGCGCATGACCTTGATCTTCAGCGCGTTGTTGCACAGGTTGGTGGGGAGGAAGCCGTGGTTGGCGGCGAGGACAGAGAGGCGGTAGACTCCGTCACCCTGCTTCTCCACCATAGTCTCTTCGATGGCCACCTTAGGTAGCGCAGCGGTGTGCTTGAGCAGGAACTGGGTCATCTTGTGGCACTCCTGCGGCAACAGGTTTGGCGGCGGGTTCTGCCGGACGTACTTGGGATTCCAGCCGCCGATCTCCACCTCGCCCAGCTGCGGGTGCTGGAAGCTGCGCCAGGGGAAGAAACCGCTGCCCGCGAGTTCGCGATCGTTCCAGGTGAGCAGCTTTAGCTCGTTCTCTTCTGCCTCTTGCGGGGTAAGAGGTCTGGTGCGTAGCCAGTCGACCTTGACTCCAGCGCGCCCCGCCATATCCCAGAGCTCGGGGGTGAAGCCGGGGATGCCGCAGTTCTCATAGGCCCAGTCGACGATGGTGGCCGCATAGGTACCACCGGTGCTGGGAACATCGGGATAGCCGGTCAGGTCGGTGCCGCGTCGACCCAGGGTGCGCAGCAGATTGAGATCATCCTGATCCAGCTGAGATTCGGGATAGGTGTAGGGCGACCGGAAGAGGATGCCGCCGGAGGTGTGCAGGGCTTCCAAGGCCCCGATATTCTTGTGCTTGAGGATAAAGTCGACGACGTTCTTGATCTCCGGTTCCGAGGTGGGGTAGTCACCGCCGCCGCGGATCTTCGGGTTCCACTGCGATGGATAGTTGCGGTTCAGGTCCAGGCCCCACGGTACGGGACGGACCTCGACTGGTTCACCCTCGTAGTCTTTGATGAAGCCTTCGGGATAGAGGCGGTAGAACGGTCCCTTGCGGTCGTCCATCAGGCGCGGGACCATGATACGCGGGTCACGGCTGCTGACCTTCCACTCGCCCTTCATATCGTCGCGGACACGCATCTGTAGGATGAAGCCGTCACCATCGATATCCTCGGCGTGTAGCCCCGGTAGCTCGCTGACCTCTGGGAACGGCCAAGGGCGGACGCTGCTGCGCAGCATATACGGCGTGGTCAGGTACAGCTCAGCGCCGTCGGGGTTGACCCGCGGGATCACGTAGAAGGTATGGTGATCGAGCAGGTAGGTGACCTCTTCATCGCATCCGTAGTGATGCAGTAGATAGTGGACGGTATAGAGGGCGGTCATGGAGCCGGTGACCTCACCGGCATGGGTATTGCCGTCGATATAGATGGCAGGTTTGGTATCCGCCTCGCCAGTGGCATGATTGGTCAAGGTCACGTACCAGACCTCGCGTCCTTCCCAGCTCTTGCCGATGCTCCCCATCTGGCAGAGCTCAGGGTAGGCGGCGGCTAGCGACTTCATCGATTCGGTCAACTCGTCGTACCGATAGTAATGGTCAAATCTAAGGGCGTTCGTGGTCACCTAACGCTCACTCCTTTCCGTGCTTGACCTAATCTTTTGCCAACTGTGCCGCGAAATCCTTCTAATGACGAAAGAAAAACCACCAGGCGAGGCCTGGCGGTTTCCTTCTTGGTAGGTTCTCCATACTGCCCTTGCGGCGCCATAGGAGATGAAGACCTGATCATGGCTCATATCTACCCACGAGGGACTAGGGACTCGAGACTAGGGACTCTGCTAGTGCTTATGCTGGGTGCTGGGCAGGAAGGGGACCAACTTCTGTGCCAGACCCTTGATCGGCATGGTCTGCAGCCAGACGCGTCCCGGACCGGTGACGGTGGTCAGGAAGAGCCCTTCGCCACCAAAGAGGACATTGGTAAAGCCGCGGATCATCTCGATATCCATGGTCACGGTCGACTCATACATGGCGACATAGCCTGTATCGACCTTTAGTGACTGGCCGCGCTGTAGCTCATATTCGATCACTTCACCATCGATCTCAAAAAAGGCCATGCCAGGACCGGTCAAGCGCTCCATGATGAAGCCCTCGCCGCCGAAGAAGCCGACGCCCATCTTCTTCTTGAAGTGGATGGCGAGATCAACGCTCTTCTCAGCGCAGAGGAAGGCGTCCTTCTGCGCGACGATCGACTGACCTGGCTCAAGCTTCATGGGGATGATCTTGCCTGGTGCACTGGCGGCAAAAGCGACCCGACCAGGACCGCCCATGGCGGCGTAGTCCACCACGAAGAGCGACTCACCAGCCAGTGACCGACCCAGAGCCCCCAGGAAGCCCTTGTTGCCCATATTGGCATTCATGTTAATATTGGGCGTCATCCACGACATGGCACCTGATTCTGAGAAGATGACTTCACCCGGGTTGATCTCCAGGTCTACCACCTGCATCGTATTCCCATAAATCTGATACTGCACGCTTCTCCCTCCTTATCAGGATACGTTCCGTCGGCACCACTTAAGGTATATGCGGACGACTAGCGCTCGATCGCAGATACCTGCCATCAATCTCCATAGTTACATGAAGGGTACTGTGATTCCTCTTTAAGGAGATGAAATAACCTAACGACTTGACCAGAATCTGTCACTTTTGATCGGGAGGCAGGAGAGCCTTGACAGAGCGGAGAACCCCCCAATACATACGGTCGGTTTTGGATAGATCCTAGGAATTGGCTCTGTGCCGATGCCAGAGTAGAGGCAAAATGCTAGAATGTATAGAGAATGAGTCCGAGATAATGACTCATCAAAAGAAGCAAAGCTAGGGGTGACAACGTTGATCCTGTCTCATGACGGACCTAACCGGTGGCTGGTGCCAGCGGAAGGGATGATGCGGGTGCCTGTGCGGGTGTATCTGAACCAGGCTCTCTATGAGCAGTTTCGTGAAGCGGACGCCCTGACCCAACTCTGCGATGCGGCCAGCCTGCCCGGAGTGGCGGGGGCCGTCCTTGGTATGCCCGACATTCACACCGGGTTTGGTCTGCCGATCGGTGGCGTGGTCGCCACGGATGCGGATACGGGGGTTGTCTCAGCCGGCGCCGTGGGGATGGATATCAATTGTGGTGTGCGCCTCCTCACGGCCGCGACTGACGCCACTGACCTGATCGGTGATCGACTGCGCCGATTGGTGAAAGCCATCGAGGCGCGTATCCCTACGGCGGTCGGACGCCGCACCACCTCCTTCTCGTTTACTGGCCGGGAGATGGAACGCATCCTGGTTAATGGTGCGCAGCGTTTGGGTGAGCTGGGATTTGCTCAACCGGGCGATCTCGACTGTATTGAAGACTACGGGCGCGTCCCTGGTGCCGATCCGGGTGCTTGTTCGGCGGCAGCCCACAATCGCCTTGACCAGCTGGCAACCTTAGGCGGCGGCAATCATTTTATTGAGATCGGCAGTGTTGAGCAGATCTTTGATGAGACGTTGGCCAAGGCCTTTGGTCTGTCTGAGGGTCAGCTGACGATCATGATCCATTCGGGGAGCCGCAATTTCGGCCAGCAGATCTGCCTAGACTATTCGAAAGCGATGTTTGACGCATTACCGCGATGCGGTCCAATTACACCCAATAAGGGGCTGGCGGCGGTGCCGATCCACTCGGACCTAGGGCAGGGCTATCTCGCCGCTATGGCCTGCGCAGCCAACTACGCTTATGCCAATCGTCAGCTCATGACTTACGCCGTACGCGCTGCTTACGCGGAGGTGATGCATGGCGAGCATCAGACTTCGGATCTGCCGCTGGTCTACGATAACACCCACAATATCGCCAAGTTTGAGGAGCATCACGGTCAACAGCTGCTTGTCCACCGCAAGGGAGCGACTCGCGCGCTAGCTCCCGGGCATGCAGCCAACCCCATCTACTATCGCAAGACCGGTCACCCGGTGATCGTCCCCGGTAGCATGGCGACCAGGTCCTACGTCTTGGCAGGAACGGATGCGGCTGAGGAGACCTTCTTTACCATCAGTCACGGGGCAGGTCGGGCCATCTCCCGCTGTTCGGCTCGTGAAGCGATCAGCGAGGCGGAGTTCCGCCGCTCGATCCAGGGGATCATGCTCAGCGCCCGCAATCAGCATGCGCTCTTGGATGAGGCGCCGACCGCCTATAAGGATATCGACCAGGTGGTCGATACCATGGCCGACATCGGTCTTGCACGCCGAGTGGCCGCGCTGAAACCACTGGCAGTGATCAAGGGCGAGGGGAATGTGTGAGGGCTGCGGGGGCGCTGGCGGGGGATGGCGCCACACGCCGCGCTCCGAGTTCCGTTGTTATATTTGAACGAGCTCGCCCCCTCGGGAACCGGCCAAACTCGCCCTACGGGCTCAAACAGTGTCCGGTCCTAGTCCTCGGCGGCTGCGCTCTCTCAATTGTCTCCACAAGTCGCGCTACGCGTGTTGGCCCATCCCCAGACCGCACGCGGGAGTCGTCAACGCCCCGCAGCTTGGTGGAGGGGAACGAAAGTTACTGAAGAACCACCCCCATCGGGGGTGGTTTTGCTTTGTCCTGCATCTGACGCTAGGCAAAGCCTAGCCGATCGGGTAAAATGGTTTTATGTTGACCATCTCGGATTAACGAGACGAAAGGGGCTCACTCCATGAAGCGTTTGCGCACTTATCTTCTTCTGCTAGTTGTCGTCTCTCTGCTCTTGGCCGCCTGTACCAGCAAGCCTGCCACGCAAGGCAATCCACCGCCGGGTGAACCAGTCAGCGTGGGCAAGGGCGCCGTGGCCAAGGTCAACGGCAAATTCGTGACTGAGCAGGAGTTCGTCCAGCGAGCTAAGGTCTATGAGATCTACTACTTCGATAGTTTCTTTGATGGCGAGAAGGACAAAGAGAATAACAGGAAAGTCCTGAACACGCTGCTCGACCGCTATGTCAATGAAGTAATTTTGGCCGACGAAGCCGGTAAGCGCGGCATCAAGGTGACTGACCAAGAGGCGGCGGCTCAAGTACAGCAATTCAACACCGTGATGGCCAATATCTATGGTGGTGCCGAGAAGCTGACCCAGCTGAAGACGGCCAAGAACGTGACCGATGCCGACATCCAGAAGGCTCTGGCCGCGTCAGTGATGATTGACCGTCTGGGTGAGCAACTGGGTAGCGCCATCAAGGTGACCGATGCTGAGATCCAGAGCTACTACACCAAGAACCTAGCGACGGAATTTACCGTCAGCGAGGACCAGGTGCGCGCCAGCCATATCCTGGTCGCCGACGAGGCCAAAGCCAAAGAGATCCATAGCCGGATCAAGAACGGCGAAGACTTTGCCAAGCTGGCTCAGGAGTTTTCCACCGATGGCAGCGCCGCCCGCGGCGGTGACCTTGGCTACTTCGGCAAGGGTGCCATGGTGAAGCCCTTCGAAGATGCGTCCTTTGCCCTGAAGCAAGTCAACGACGTCTCCGAGCCGGTTCAAAGTCAGTTTGGCTGGCATATTATCAAGCTGACCGGCCGCCGGGCAAGTGGCTCGATCCCCCTGGCCGAGGTCAAGTCGTCCATCGAGGCGCAGCTCAAGTCAGAGAAGATCGACGCCGAGATCGAGAACCTTGTCAAGGAGCTCCGCTCCAAGATTACCTTCGAGACGGTCGACTTCACTAAGAAATAGCGCTCGCGTAAGGAACCTCCTGGGTCGCTTGACGGCCTCAGGAGGTTCTGATTGTTTCTGCGCTGACATAGTTTTCATTGTAGAAGTGCGAGAGGAGGATCGGCGTTGAGGAATGTATCCATGACCGTATGGCGGGTGCCGCGGTTGTTTATATGGCTGGTCGCCATCGTTGTCTTGACTCTCTTGGCTGTTCAGGCAGCCTCATACCTGGCGTATCCCCCTGAACCCAAAGAGGTGGCAGAAGAGATGCCAGCACCCCCGGGGACGGTCAGTATCGTCATCAACGTCCCTGCCCGCACGTTGACCGTTTTCTCTGACGGAGAGCTATACAAGCAGTATCCCGTCGCGGTGGGGATGAGCAAGTATCCTACCCCGATCGGTGAATGGAAGGTTATCGCCAAGGATCGAGACTGGGGCGACGGCTTCGGCACGCGTTGGATGGGTCTCAACGTACCTTGGGGGATTTACGGCATCCACGGGACCAACAAGCCCTGGTCGATCGGCAATGCCATGAGCCATGGCTGTATCCGTATGAACAATCACAACGTAGAGGAGATCTTTCCGTGGATCCCCATCGATACTCCGGTTACGATCGTGGGAATCGATCCACAGCCAGGGATCGTGCAGCGCGACCTGCACAAAGGGACGATCGGTCAGGATGTGGTCTACCTGCAGCGTCGCCTGAAAGAACTCGGCTACCTGCCCATCGCGGAGCGGGCGGACGGCATCTTCGGGCCGATGACTGAGGATGCGCTCAAGACCTTGCAGGAGCTGAATCAACTGGAACCCACCGGCAAGGCGGATAAGGCGACTAGGGCAGCGCTGGGAATATGACAAGGCATAAGAAGAGGGTGCCCGACTGGGCACCCTCTTCTTGATATATTTGCTGCATGCAACCGCCCCAACTGTCGCTCCAACTGTCTCCCGCGACCTATAGAGGTCGCGGCCGACACGCGCCTAGCAGGCGCTAGTTGTTCGCTCGGGGGCGTGCTGATATCTTTTCAGATATCAGCGATTACGACCAGAGCCAGATCTTGAGCTTTTTGTTGCGGACCACATAGCGCCATTGACGCATCAGCCAAGGCATGATGATGCGGTCGGCCCCAAAGACCTGACCAGCGCCAGCCATTACGGCGATGGAGGCAACGATATACCAGTAGTCATAGAGACCAGTGGTGAGTAGGAAGTTGATGTTCATGACCACCGAGACGATACCAGCCAGGAAGGTAAAGGCACCAGCGACGAACATCAAGCCCAATGCCAACTCGGTGATAACGATCATCCTCTGAGCAAAGAGAGCGTTGGGATAGATGAAGGTGTTGACAATCCATGCATACCAGCCAGGGGTGTGGGGGTAGATCAGGCTCATACCGCCACCAGTTGCACCAGAGGCAGCAGTGACAGCGTCGGCAGCTCCAGAAGCGGCAGTAGCGCCATCAGCTGCGACCGCGCCCGCCTTGAGGATGACCTTTGATAGCCAGCCATCGTTAAGCTTGGTGAGACCTGAGGTGAGCCACATGTAGCCGAGGTAGAGGCGGAGAGGAACGAGCCAGAAGAGCGGACGCTGATGCACGAACTGTGCTTCGAGGATATTGCGCGGCAGTTCTTCATGGAAGAACTCGTGCTTCATGTAACGAATGCAAAGCTCGAAGCCACCGATCTCCCACAGATAGTGCATGTTGATCAGATGCTTCATGACGATCGCCATGATACCAGTGAGCTGCATACCCATCAGATGGGCAACACCCCACCAACGGCCAACAGAAACCATCGTGCCGTGCAGGTTAGGTTTGAGCGGCTTCTTGGCATGGCCCTTGATATCAGCTACGAGATTCTCGGCAGCAATCTCACCGGTCTGGAGAGCAGACTCGACCAGGGCGGGCATCTTGCAGGCCATATCGCCGACGCAGTAGACATTGGGACGCTCGGTCTGCTGATACTCGTCGACCTGGACGCGGCCACGGTTAGCCAGGGCCAGCTCGGTCTTGCCTGTGATATCGCACGCCTGGACGCCACCAGCCCAGATCAGCGTCCGGGTAGGAACGGCCTCGCCGTTTTTGAAGACGATCTCTTCAGGGCTGACTTGAATGATCGGCGACTGCAGGCGGACTTCGATGCCGAGGCCGGCCAAGTAGCGCATCGTGTTCTGGATCAGCTTGTCGGGAAAGACGGAGAGGATCTTGTCCATAGCCTCAACTAGGAGGAGTCTGACCTCGCTCTTGTTGATGCCATACTCGTGACACAGCTCGTTCTTCCAGCGGGCCAGTTCCCCGATCATCTCTACGCCGGTGAAACCGCCGCCACAGACGGCCAAGGTGAGCATCTGCTTGCGCGCTTGCGGATCCTTGGTCTGGCTAGCCTTGACAAACATCTCGCGAATATGGTCGCGGATACGCACTGCGTCGGCATGGGACCATAGAGAGAATGCGTGCTCCTCCATGCCCTTGATGCCGAAGTAGTTGGGACGGCTGCCGCCAGCCAGGACGAGGTAATCATACTGGTACTCGGTGGTCTCGGAGATCAACTTGTTATCATCGAGACGAACATCGACGATACTGTCCTTGACCAGCTTAACCTTGGTGTACTGGAAGATCTGACGTAACGGTACCAGGACACTCTCATCACTGACACGGTTGCCCGCGACTTCGTGAAGCTCGGTGAGAAGAGTGTGGTTCTCGCTACGGTCAATCAGGGTAATCTCGACATCGGATTCCTTGCGCAGCTTCTTATGCAGGGTAAGAGCTGCCTTGATCCCTCCGTAGCCTCCTCCGAGAATAACAATCCGTTTCATGATAGTCCCCCTCGCGATTTGGCTGTACAACCGTGGTACGAGTTAGGTATGCTAGTAATCTGCATAACTCATGCTTGAGGACCTTGCATGACCTCAGATCAGCACGCTGACACGATTGAGATCGGGTCAGCCACTGAGGGTTGTGCAAGGTCGTTACATGGAGTTATGCAAGTTCAGGATACGCCTAGGTTCGTACTGGAGCACAGCAATTGTGAAAAAGAACAAAATGAGAGCGTGATCTTGCCAACCGGGTTCCAAACAGGTATTGTGAATGTGATGCCTTTCACAATCTGATTATATAAATTCTCCGCTGTTAAAACAACCACTTTGCCGACACCATTCTAAAGAAATCCGTCACTTTTTTTCATCTGCTGGCGGGACATGCCAGAACTTACCCAAAATGTGCCGTATTTTCTTTGCTAATAGCGAATCTAACGTCGCCATGCTATAATAGCACGTATTTATGTCCGGAACTTGCATGACTTCATTATGTAAACGGCTGCAGCCATCAACACCAGATCCTACATCATGCAAGTTCCGCAAGAACGAGTTATGTGAAACGCCGGAGTCAGCGCTTTGTCCAGCGGAACTGCGGGGAAATATTAGTAGAAGGTCCACCCCAAACGAGGCCAGCAAATTTAGCAAACCTAAATGAGGGAGGCGATGACATGCGCCGAATCGCTGTGATAGCCAGTCTGGTCATGGTGGTATTGGTCGTCGGTATCGTCGGTGCCCGCATCGTTGACAGTCGTCAGGTCTCCCGACATCAGTTCTTGATGGGTACCATGATTGAAGCCAAGGCCTACGGCTACAAAGCCAACCGAGCGCTAGATCAGGTCTATGCGCGGTTGGCCGAGATAGAACAGAAGATGACCGTCAACCAGCCTGGAAGTGAGATCGACGCTGTGAATGCTGCCGCAGGTAGATCCCCGGTGCAGGTCAGCCCCGATACCTACCAGGTCGTGTCCAAAGCCATCGCCTATGCCGCCTTGACCGGTGGGAAGTTTGATCCGACCATCCAACCGATCGTCTCCCTATGGAGGATTGGTTTCCCGGACGCTCGCGTACCGAGGCCAGAGGAGATCACCACCGCCCTGCCCTTGGTCGGTTACCGGGGAGTGCAGCTCGATGAGACACGATCGACCGTCTACCTTACCAAGCCTGGTATGGGGATTGACCTCGGCGCTATTGCCAAGGGTTACTCCGCCGACGAGGCGGTAGCGATCCTAAAGCAAAATGGGGTCAAGAGTGGGTTGATCAGCCTGGGTGGCAATATCTACGTACTAGGGAACAGGCCCGATGGCAAGCCGTGGCGTATCGGGGTTCAAGATCCGGTCAGCAAGCGTGACAGCTTCTTGGGTATAGTAGAGATCGCTGATGCGACTCTGGTTACCTCAGGCGCCTACGAGCGCTATCTGGATGTTGACGGTCAACGTTATCACCATATCATTGACCCGAGTACCGGTTACCCGGCTGAGAGTGATCTGATCAGCGCCACCATCGTCACCACGAGCTCCATCGACGCAGACGCCCTGAGCACCAGCCTGTTTGTTCTGGGCCGCGCCCAGGGCTTAGCATTGGCCAATCAACTGCCTGGGATTGAGGCGATCCTGGTCGATAAGGGCAATTTCGTCTACGTGACCGACGGGCTCAAGGACCAGTTCACCCTGATCAATCAGGACTATCAGTTGGCAAAGTAGAAAGGGAGGGGCGTTGTGGGCAAAGCGAGAAAGATCGTCACTCTGTCCATCTTGGTCGCACTGGCACTTGCGCTCCATGTGGCAGAACGAATGATCCCTCTTCCGATTTTACCTGTCCCTGGTGTCAAGCTGGGCCTAGCCAATGTCGTGACACTGGTCGCGATCTTTCTGCTTCCTTGGCATGAGGTGGTAGCCTTTGTCTTGGTGCGGACATTCCTATCCTCACTGTTTGGCGGCGGCTTATCCGGCTTCATGTTCAGTCTGTCGGGGGGCCTGCTCAGTATGGTAGTCATGATGTTGCTCTGCTATCGCGCCGCCTATTTCGTCAGTCTGCCCACCATCAGTGTGGTGGGGGCCCTGTTTCATAATATCGGACAGCTGTTGGTCGCTGCGGTGCTGGTCCGCACCATTGGCATCTTCCTCTACCTGCCGCTCCTAATCGTGGCGGCGGGCCTGACCGGCATCGCTGTGGGCTACACGACCCAGTTTCTGATCAGGGCACTGAGCCAGGCACGGCTAATGAAGATTCCCCAAGAGCTGGAGCCCTTGATCGAGTAGGGGCGGCCGAACAGCGAAGACTAAAGGTCATTGCGAGAGATTGCGAGAAATCATCGTCCTGGGCAGACTATGCAGCATCAGCATACAACCCGGCATATGGGAGGAGAGCCATGAAGGTCCTAAGTTCCCCTGAACTGAAGCGCCAGATGACTGAAGTAGAGACACACATCCTTCGTGCAACTCGTTCGAGGGAACCGATCCTTGC
>CAZINL010000005.1:344-10850 GCA_964540595.1 uncultured Clostridia bacterium | reverse complement strand
GGCGTCTGGTGGTAAGCGCCTGCGTCCGGCCTTTGTCCTCTTGGGTGGGGCGTTTGGCACAGAAACGCCGTCACACCTGACCGAGGTTGCCGCTGCTGTGGAACTGCTGCATATGGCGACCTTAGTCCATGATGATATCATCGATGATTCTCCCACTCGCCGGGGTGAGCCGACGGTTCAGGCTCGGTTCGGCAAGGATGTGGCGGTCTTTGCGGGTGACTTCTTGCTCACCAGAGCGTTGCTGCTGATGTCTTCTGGGACGGCCGATGATCGGCTGCGTGATCTAGCGCGAGCCATGGTGCATATCTGCGAAGGTGAGGTCGGTCAATACGCCGATCGTTTTCGTGCAGCCACCCTGCTGCGCTATCTCAAACGGATCCACGGCAAGACGGCGGCTCTCTTCTCGCTAAGTCTGGCTATGGGTGCCCATTATACCGGTGCTGATGACGATGCCTGCCGACGTCTGTCAAGATACGGTATGTTCTTCGGCATGGCGTTCCAGATTTACGATGATATGCTGGACTATATGGCGTCTTCGAAGCAGGTGGGTAAGCCCGTCGGATATGATGTCCTCTCCGGCGTATATACCCTGCCGCTTTTGTTGGCGCTCAGAGACCACAGCGTGGACGCACGCTTACGCGAGCTGTTGGCCGCGCGCCAGGAAGTGGCGGCAGCAGAGGTGGTTGAGCTGGTGCGCAGCACCGATGCCCTGACCAGATCCCAGCGGTTGATCGACCGTTATGTGCACAAGGCCCTCAGCGAGATCGCGACGCTCCCCGATTGCCCTGCCAAAGCAGCGCTTCAGGAGTTGCCTGGAGAGCTGTTTGTGCGGTAGACGAATAAGAGAACAGCCAGGTGCAGCGCGCACCTGGCTGTTTTTGCATGTGGAAGCGGGGGGACCGGGTGCGCGACTAGGCGCCCAAATACCTCACATTGAGAAGCCACCCTCCAGACCAGATCATACAATAAAGTGGCGGATTGGTGGCACTATGCCAACCCAGGAACTTGCTAAGCGAGGGGGTGTAGAAAATGTGGGGCTCCAACGATGAGAAGGACCCCATCGGTCAGGTGCTGCCGGACTTCACCGTCACGGTCAGTGCGGAGCGCCTCACCAGCTCTCGGTTAGCAATGCTGAGGCAGTTTGCTGAGCCGGTTGCGTCTCAGACGGGGCGCAGCGTATTTCGTTTGACGGAACAGTCGGTGGAACGAGGGCGTGCAGGCGGAGTGAGCAGCCGCGAGATCATGTTTCTCTTGCGCTACATTAACGGGCGCAATCTTCCCCAGAACGTAGCGACCACGGTGGTAGAATGGGCAGAGCGATTCGGTCAAGGGGTCCTGCAACGATCCACCTGGCTGCGCGGCGAGCCCAACTACCTAGCGAAGATAGCCGATGGCTTGACTGGGGTCCAGGCTCCAGCCGCAGCGGATAAGACCGCCATACTCTATGGTGAGAGCGATCTTGACGAACTAGCCGTGACCCTTCGGAACCGTGGGACATTTCCCCGCGTGAGTCGACTCAAGTCGCAGCCCAAACCGTATCAAGCCCCGGCCTTTAGGGATAGCGGCCTCTTCAACCACTCGTTGAGGGCGACCTACCATCTCTATTGTCATCTGCGGGATGGCGATCTGGGGGCTGCTTCAAGTCCCGCCGACATCCTTTACCAGCGGCTCGGCGCCCAACTTGGCATTATCGGACGAGGCAAACAGCGCAGAGAACAGCAGTTGGCGCTTCAGACGCTGGCCGCACAAAGGATGTGGGATGTCCAGAGGCAGATCGTTGATCTTTACCTCGCCGATCATCAATACAGCGAGATCAGCGGCTTTGATACACAGGTCTCCGATCAGGTGCTACGAGAGCTCGATCACCTGCGCCAACCGCAACAGGTCAGGCAGAAGATGGCTGACTATTTGCGTGAGAATCTCCCGCTAGAGTGGACCACGCTGCTGCCGTTTGTCCGTCGGCTACGCAAAGATTCGCCCAAAGTAATTCGAGCGACCCGTAGCTGGGACTGGTCCTACCTACGACGGCAGGACCGGCCGTGGGAAGAGGTGGAGGACTTTTGGCTCACGCATCTACTCACCCATGAGCTGTGGTGGATGGGGATCGTGGAGCTCTATTGGACCAAGGCGCATGGCCCTACTGCCTTTAGACTGACCCCCGACGGCCTCGGTCTGCTGACTGGCGAGGAACCGGAGCTGCGTAGCTCGATTGTCACCGCCTCTACCGGCTGGACCGTGCTCGAGCCGCGGCAGATGGCGGTGGCGGAGTTGACGACTCTGATGCAGTTCGTCGCGGCGCAGCCGCTGACCTGTCAGTGGAGCGTGTATTGGGATCGTCAGACCCTTCACGATGCTGTGGTGAGGGGCATGCCGCTATCTGATCTCGCGGATCTCCTGCAGAAGTACTGTCCCGCCACCCCAGATGAACTGCTGAACCTGATTGACGAACTCACTCAAGCAGGCGAACGACTCACGCTCCAAGAAGGGTATCTGCTGACTTGCCAGGAGCCAGTACTCCTAGACTCCGTCTTGGCTATCAGAAGTCTAGCCCTCTGTATCGAAGAGCGGTTGAGCCCAACGATAGCAGTCGTCTACCCCGCGGCGGTCAACCGGCTCCTCCGTGGTTGCGAGCGCAATGGCATTAGCATTGCGACCAGAGATAGAAAAAGTGAAGTCTGACCCGCGGTCAGACTTCACTTTTTTACTTGCTCACCTAGCGAGTCACCGCGACTTTGCCTTCCTTGATGACCAGCTTGATGTTCTCCTTGTTGCGCAGGACCTTGATATCATCCAGCGGGTTGCCATCGACGACCAGTATGTCGGCGAGCTTGCCGGCCTCTAAGGTGCCGATCAGATTGGCGCGGTCAGCGATCTCAGAGTTGACCTTGGTAGCCGCCAGGAGCGCCTGCTCGGGGGTCATGCCGTTCTCCACCAGCAGTTCCAGCTCCAGCGAGTTGTCGCCATGGCGGTTGAGCGGGGTGCCGGCGTCGGTGCCCATCCCGATCTTGACGCCAGCAGCGAGAGCCTTCTTGAAGCTCTTGTGATGGTCAGCGATGATGCGGTTGGCCTTTTCCACAGCGTAGGCAGGGATACCGGCGGCCAAGCCGCCCTGGACGATATGGTAGGGCGCGACTAGGGTGGGGATAAGGGCGGTGCCGCGCTGCTTCATCATCTCGATCACTTCGTCATCGAGGAAGATGCCGTGTTCGACGGAGTCAATCCCAGCGCGCACAGCGTTCTTGATCCCTTCGGTCCCTTGGGCGTGGGTGGCGGTCTTGCGTCCAGCCTTGTGCGCCTCTTCAACGGCGGCACGGATCTCCTCTTCGGTTAGCTGCGGCGAACCCGGCTCGACACCCGGGGTCATGACACCGCCGGTGGCCATGATCTTGATCAGCTCGACACCCTGCTTGAGCAGCTCGCGAGCCCCTTTGCGCGCTTCATCGACGCCATCAACTTCGCGGCCACCCATCCAGCCGTGACCGCCGGTCATGGTGATGCAGGAACCACTGGTGATGACACGGGCGCCGGTGGCGATCCCCATCTGCATGGCTTGTTTGAGGCCCATATCGATGCCAGATCCGGAACCCATGTTGCGTACCGTGGTAAAACCAGCCTCTAGGTCGAGGCGAGCATAGTGAGCCGCGCGTAGCGTGCGCAGGGGAACGGACTCACGGTTCTCCTCGCGGGTGTCGGCATCGCCGGAGCTATGGATGTGCACATGGCAGTCGATCATGCCGGGCATAACGAACTTGCCGGCTGCATCAATAACCTCGTCGCCAGCCTTGACGACCACTTCAGCGACGGGGCAGAGACGGGTGATCTTGCCCGCGTCAACGATTACCGCCAGATCCTTACGGGCTGCCGCCCCCGTTCCATCCCAGACCAGACCATTCTTAATGATCAGTGACATAGATATTCCTCCCTTTTATGCAATGAAGCTGAATATTCGACACCGCAGAGACAGAGCCCTGCCAGCGGGAACTAAGAATGAAGAATGAAGAATTAGGAATGGAGAATGACGAATGAAGCATTGAGGTCGAACGTAAGGTGGCCAATTGATACGTGGTGCTGTGCTTCGCTGTACGAAAGGAGTTGGCTACAGTCCACACGGGGTGTATAATTGATGGCGTTCGAGCGTTTGCCATTGGTCTACAGCCTGTATAGCTCGAACTCTTAATTCTTCATTCTTAACTCTTAATTCCCACAGGAGGTCACCATGCCCACTCCTCGGCGCGCGACGTTTCTCCACGCCAGCATCCCCGTGACCATCACGGCGGTGCTGCTCTTGATTGCCTCCATCAAGCTCAACGTCACCATGCACGTGCCCATGATCATCGGCACTATCGCGGCTGCCCTCATGGCGGCCTCTTTGGGCTACCCATGGAAGGAGATCCAGACCATGATGGTCGGCGGTGTGCAATCGATCCTGGCGGTGCTCTTCATCCTGATGCTGGCCGGCTGCCTGATGGGGGTGTGGATTATCTCCGGGACCGTCCCGGCTATGATCTACTATGGGCTGAAGATCCTAACGCCCAAGACCTTCTTGGCGTTGAGCTTCTTGCTCTGCGCGGCGGTCTCCACCTCCATGGGTACCGCCTTTGGCACGACCAGTACCGTCGGTATCGCCATGATGGGGATCGGCCAAGCCTTGGGCCTACCCGCCCCTGTGGTGGCTGGTGCCGTCGTCTCGGGCGTCTACTTCGGCGATCGGCTCTCACCTCTCGGTAGTGCCCTAAACCTAGCATCGGCGGTCACGGAGAGCGATATCTACGCCACCATGCGTCACTTAGTGGCCACGACGATCCCCGCCACCATCATCTGCACGGTGGCTTATGCCATCATGGGACAGCAGGTCGCCAATCTCAATGCGGTCAACCAGGCGGGGGCCTATCTGGACTTCCTAGCGGGCAACTTCAACCTCAGCCTATGGTTGCTGCTGCCGCCGCTCTTGGTCGTGGTGCTGGCCATCAGTCGTGTGCCCGCCATCCCCAGCCTGACGGCGGGGGCGGTCTTGGGCGGGGTCTTGGCGTGGGTTACCCAAGGAGCTAGCCTGGGCGCGATCTTTAGCTCGCTGCATAAGGGCTACGTCAGCCGGACCGGTATCGAGGTGATGGACAAGCTGCTCAGTCGCGGTGGGCTCATCGGCATGGCCGATGTGCTCTCCCTGTTGACGATCTCCATGGCCTTCTCGGGGATCTTGGAGAGCACAGGAGCGCTGCATGCGTTGGTTAAACGGCCGTTGGAGTTAGTCCGGAACGTTCCGCAGGTGATTGGCGCCACCGCGCTGCTTAGCACCCTGATCGCCGCTATCGCCGCCAATCAGAGCCTAGCGCTGATCGTCTCCGGCCGCCTGTTCAAGCCGATGTTTGACCGCTTCGACCTTGACAGCAAGAACCTCGCCCGTTGCATGCTTGACTCGGCCGGTCTGATCTGTCCTTTGATCCCCTGGAACCTCAATGCCCTGTTCATGACCGGGATGCTGGGCGTGACCGCCGGTGCCTACCTACCCTACGCGCTCTTCTGTCTGCTGGTCCCGGTCACCACGGTTCTTTTTGGTGTGTTCGATTACAACCTGCCGAGGAAGAGGCAGGATAGTACAGTGGCAATGTGATAACAAACAGGAGGTCATCCCATGAAAATCAATGCCCAACGCTTACGCGAACATCTTGAAACTCTGGGGCGCATCGGCGCGACCCCGGGACAGGGCGTTACCCGCCCGGCCCTCACCCCCATTGATCTGGAAGCCCGCGAACAGGTCAAGACCTGGATGCAGGACGCTGGCATGGAGGTCCGTTTGGACGCCGCCGCCAATATGATCGGCCGCCTTCCCGGGCGCAAACCCGGCCCGGTGATCATGATGGGCTCCCATATCGATACCGTCCCCCAGGGCGGGATCTTTGATGGCTGTTTGGGTGTCTTGGCCGCAGTCGAGGTGGTCCATTCCCTGGTCGAGAGCGGCTACCAGCCTGAGCATCCCATCGAAGTGGCGGTCTTCACCGATGAAGAAGGGACTCGCTTCGTCAAGGGTTGCCTGGGCAGCCTCGTGCTCGCCTCGTCAGAAGACCAGATAGAATGGATTACCAATCTTAAGGACAACGTGGGCATCACCTACGGTGAGGCGCTCCGGCAAGTGGGCTTGGATCCCAAGAAGCTTGGTGAAGCTCGGCGCGCACCCGAGAGTCTGAAGGGCTATTTCGAGCTGCACATCGAGCAGGGTGGCGTGCTCGAGTCCGAAGGTCAGAAGATCGGTGTCGTCGAGGGGATCGTGGGCATCACCCGTCATTGGGCCACCTTTAGGGGCAAGGCCAACCATGCCGGCACCACCCCCATGCACCTGCGCAAGGACGCCTTGGTCGGGGCAGCGGAGCTGGTCTTGGCGGTCCGCGAGACCGTCCATCAGCTCGGCGGCCGTCTGGTCGGGACCGTGGGCTACATGGAGATCACTCCAGGTGGGGTCAACGTCGTTCCCGGGGCCGTGCGCATGAGCATCGAGCTCAGAGATATGGATGCTGCGATCATTAGCACCGCCACCGAGCGGATCGCGGAGCGTGCCCGCGTCATCGCTGACCAACACGACTTAACCGTGGAGTTTAGAGAGGCCAAGGCCATCGATGGAGTTCCTACCCACCCCATGATGCAGGAGATCATTGAGAGCGAAGCCCAAGGCTTAGGCCTCAGCACCAAGCGGATGATCAGTGGTGCCGGTCACGATGCTGAACATATGGCGACCATCTGCCCCACCGGCATGATCTTTGTCCCTAGCAAGGGTGGGATCAGCCATTCTCCCGCTGAATGGACCGAGTGGGATGATGCGACTGGCGGGGCCCAGGTGCTGCTCAATAGTGTTGTTAAGCTGGATCAGAAGAAGTAACATGAGATCGGGCAGGCATCGCCTGCCCGATCCGATGTTTCAATTTCCATCTAGAGCTGTCCTGTGGTAAAATAAGAAAGGTCCGCTTGGCCTACCGTGGAGATCTGGCCGCTCGGGCGAACAAGGTTTAGATGTTGGGAGCCTGATGTATGACTGAAGCTGCACGCAAAGAGGTCTGGGAGTGGGTCAAGACACTGGCGTTTGCCCTGGTCTTGGCACTGTTGATCAAGAACTTTCTAGTTGAGTTTCCCTTGGTGCCGACGAGTTCGATGGTACCCACCATCGGGGTGAAGGAACGGATCGTGGTTGACAAGCTGACCTACCGTTTCAAGCCCGTGCAACGGGGCGATGTGGTGGTCTTTCCCAATCCTGATAACCCATCCGAGCTCTACGTGAAGCGGGCGATCGGCTTAGGCGGTGAGACCGTCGAGATCCACGATGGCAAGGTATTCGTCAATGGTGAGGCGCTCGATGAACCTTACCTCAGAGTGGTGACTCAGGGCCGCTTCGGTCCATACAAGGTTCCTGAGGGACACTACTTCTTCTTGGGCGACAACCGTAACTCATCGCGCGATAGCCGCTACTGGGATAGTACGCATTATGTCGCGGCGAAAGACGTTAAGGGCAAGGCCCAAGCGATCATCTGGCCGCTGAATAAGATGAGGGCGTTGAGGTGAACCAGCCCCTAGCCCCTAGCCCCTAGCCCCTAGTCCCTAGTCCCTAGTGGGAGTATGTGACTCGAAAGGTCAATTTTGGAGGGCGAAAATGATGGGACGTTTTGATAAGTCGTCACCTGGAATTGGGTACTTCACCGGTATCGGTGTCGCTCTAGGTGCTGCAATGGGAGTAGCATTCGATAATGTTGCTATGGGTGTAGCTTTAGGGATTGTCATTGGGGCAGCATTTGGGGCAGCATTTCACGGGAATAGAGATTAGGAAGCACAAATGATGCTAACGATCTGGTGCCTGGCACAGATTATGTTAACCCACCGCAGATGCGGTGGGTTTCCTTATGCCTACAGGCGGCATCGCATGGTCAAACCTCGGCGGGGGAATGGTTATAGATACAGTCTTTGTATGGCGGAAATGCCGCCAAGTGATGTTGCTACGCAACGATGTAATGTCTTCGAGCAGAGGAGGATTACCATGCGGCCATTGTGGAAGGGTGCCATTAGCTTTGGGCTGGTGAATATCCCGGTCAGGCTATATACCGCCACCGAGAAGAAGGATCTGAAGTTTCGTTATCTGCACGCCGAATGCGGCACCCCGGTCGAATATCAGAAGCGTTGCCCGACCTGCAATCGCGAGATCGCCCAGGACGAGATCGTTTATGGCTATGAGTACGAGCGAGGGCGCTTTGTGACGCTAAAGGAAGAGGACTTTGACAGCATTCCGGTGGAGACGACGCGTGCCATTAGCATCGTTGACTTTGTCAACTTGGAGGAGATCGACCCGATCTACTTCAACAAGACCTACTTCCTCGAACCCAGCGAAGGCGGGGGCAAGCCCTATGCGCTGCTGCGGCGCGCCATGGAGAGTACCAACCGGATCGCCATCGCCAAAGTGGTGATCCGCTCCAAGGAGTCGCTGGCGGCGATCCGGGTCTACCAGGGCAAGGGGTTGATCATGGAGACCATGTTCTGGCCGGACGAGGTGCGGAGCATCAATGCGTTGTCGGGGGTAGACCAGGAGCCGAAGCTACACGAGAATGAGATCAAGATGGCGGTCGACTTGATCGGTAACCTTGCCGACAAGTTTGAGCCGGAGAAGTATACCAATGAGTACCGCCAGGCGCTTCTGGAGATGATCGAGAACAAGATCCAGGGTGAGCAGGTGACAGTCGCTCCTACCCCCGAGGTGGGCAAGGTGGTTGACCTAATGGAGGCGCTGCGCGCCTCCATCAAGATGACGGAGGAGGCCAAGCGCAAGACCGCTGGGGCGGACTAGCGGGGCTTCGAGCCCCGCTGAGTCTCTCGCCCCCCGCCCCCAGCCCCTCGTGGGGACAGAGTGGCGCCGACCATCGCCAGCAAAGCTAGCTGCCATACACAGCTGAGGCGTCTGTAGGGGCGCTGCTCAGCCGCGCCCGCCGTTGCCCCGATCCCAGTCTCCATAAAAGCAACTCATTCAATTTTCTAGGTGCCTAGCACTGATAGCTGACAAAGCCCGGAGCGTCGTGTGACGTCTCCGGGCTTTGCTTGATACAAGCTTGAGTCTCATCCCCACGAGGGGCTCCACTAATTCACGCGTAGCGACCGCCAGTAGAAGCTGTTGATCGCTCTAAACAGCACCGCATAGAGCACGAGGTATCCTAGGGCCACGGCCCAGCCGATCTGCAGCACGGTGCGCGAGACGATCGTGCCCAGGCCCTGCATGGCGAAGGTGGAGTGTAACAGGCCGCCGATGAAGGGGATGAAGAAGATCACCGCCGCCTGACGCATGGCGACCCGTTTGAGCTCACCGCTGCTGACCCCCAGCTGCTGCAGGCGGGCGATGTACTTGCGGTCCTCGTCGATCTCCGTGAAGAGGCGGAAATAGAGCAAGCTGCAGCAGGCCGCAAAGAAGACTAGCGAGACGAAGAGGCCGATAAAGACCAGCAGCCCCATGGTAAGGATGGTCGCCTGATAGTTCTCCTGAGTGGTGGAGAACCTGACCGGGCCGCCCTTGGGATACTGCTCGCGCAGGCTAGCGATGGCGTCCCCAACCTGTTTGCTGTTCCATGTTGCACCGTTCCAAAGGGCGACGTGAACCGTCTGCCCAGATGGCGTCTCACTGAGCAGCTTCGCAAAGACTGCGTCGGGGAGAACCAGGATATCGACCAGGTCTTGCGTATGGGGATTCATCACCCTCCCCGCAACGTCGCGCTTAACACGGAGCGGCAACGTCTGTCCTGCCACCTCGAGTTGATCCTCGGTGATCGCGCCCACTGCAGTGCGGCGTTCATTAATGGCAGCGGTATCCACTAAGATGGCATCATAGGCACCGCTCAGTGGAAGTGCTTGGGCATTGGGGCGGTTAACACCGGCGTAGAGCGAATAGGGAATCAACCCTACATGACGTGCCTTGATCGAGAGGTCCGCTGGGATGACGATGACTCTCTGCTCGGTTAGACCTGTAGCGCCATGTTGATGCAGCGCCGCATTGATGCGCGCAACCTCGGCATTGAGATCCAGCTCAGGTGTTTGCACCAATTGGACGGCATGGGGATTGGTATCACGGGCATCTTCAGCCACCACCACATAGAGGGCGATCGAAGTCCCAACGGCGGTAAGGATCACTGCGACCAAGATGGTGACTGCGGCCAGTACGCGGTAGTTGTCCTGCATCTTGTAGACCAACTGGCTGACCGTCAGGAAAGGACCGGGGCGGTAGAAGTAACCTTCACGCCGGTGCAGCCAGGTCAGATAGGCGATGCTCCCCTCCTTGAGCACGAGGTAGGTGCCAAGAGAGACCATGGTCGTGACCGGGATGACGCCTAGGACTACGGCGACCCCATTGGGGACGGAGGCCCAGACGTAGCCTAAAATGATCAGCAGCAGTCCCGCGATCGCCTTTCGGCGCGAGAAGGTCGGAGCCTCTTTAGGCTGTCGCCCGGCCCGCACCAACTGGATGATATTTCGACGTAGGACGGAGAAGAG
>CAZINL010000005.1:0-334 GCA_964540595.1 uncultured Clostridia bacterium | reverse complement strand
AACCAAAGACGGCCAAGGTCTGGATCCAGACCGGTAGGCCAGCGTAGAACGGGATCTGCGTTGGCAGCTGGAGTACAACGCTGGCGACCATGAAGAAGAGCTTAAGAAAGAGCAGGCCGGCCGCAAGACCGATGGCCAGCGCAGCGGCACCGATGATCAGGCTCTCAGCGACAATCATCTGTACCAGCTGCCATTTGCCGACGCCCAAGAGGCTCAGCAACCCGAACTCCTTCATGCGCGAGCGCACGAAGGCGGAGTTGGAGTAGAGCAGGAAGAGGAATACGAAGACCGCGATGACGATGGTGGCCGCGCGCATGCCGATGATCGCCTCGCC
>CAZINL010000004.1:36431-42312 GCA_964540595.1 uncultured Clostridia bacterium | reverse complement strand
GATGAGCCCCTTCCTCTCTTCATCGGTAAGCCGGAGAAGTGGTTTGATCTTGCCAACTCTCAGCTCGTTGAACATGACTAACCCTCCAGTTCCAGACGCTTCTGATGAACAAGCACCTGCTTACGGCGTCTTGTCGTTGACTACGTTCAAGAGAACGTTATGTTCCAGCAGCGCTTTTAGGCCACAGAGCAGGAATGTGTACCCTCCCATAGAGTCGATGGCCACATTGACGACCTCATCTCCGCATCCTGCAAACCCCCAGTTGGCAATGGTCACCATGGTCCGACCATCGTTTAGAGGTTCGAAGGTCCACTCCGTTTGCGTGTGGTCCGACCATTCGATCAATATGCGCCGACCAGCCTCAATCTCCCTAACAAAGACATTGTCGCCGACACCGTACTTCTCCCACTCCCAGCGAACGGTCTTGCCTGCTTCCAGGCGTCCGCTGCTTTTGGAGAACCAGAACTTAGTGGTAATCTGTGGGTCAACAAACGCCTCAAAGACCTCTCTGGGAGACTTCCTTATCACCATCTGCTGCTTGACAATCGGTACCTGTTGTAGCGCTAGCATCCTGAATCCCCCCTTCTTTGGTTCCATCTTTGTCCATATACGCTTGGTCGTGCTAGTTTTCCTGCCATGTGTGATCCGCCTGCCTTATCCATAATCAACTTATTTTGACAAACGCCCTGCTAAGCAGAAGGCTTTTTATGTTATTAGGGCGAATTTTGCCAATCGAAGTGATTTGTGAGCACAGCGTCCGCAAGGACTGTCAACAAAGGAGTGGTACCATGCTGGGATTTCTCAAGAACAAAAAAGCGGAGAAGGATGTCGGCCATAGCGAGCACCAACACTCCCCCACGTCAGTGGTGCGGCGCTACTCGCCGCTCAAAGGCAGTTCCCAGCGGTTAGGGGTGGCGTCAAACCAGATCCTGGCCAAAACGACCGATCTGTTTCAGTCAGCGGATCAGATGGCCCAGAGCGTCTCAGCCATCGTCCACGAGGTCGAGGAACAAAAGATCATTCTGGAAAAGACAGTCAGTCTGGGCCATGAATTGGCATCGTATACCCAGACCGTCTTCGCCTCCGCCGAACGCACCAAGGACGCCGCCCAGCAGACGGACCAGGTGGCCCAAGATGGCAAGCGTACTGTGACGAACGCTCTAAGCAAGATGGATCTTATTCGCTCCGCCGCCCACGACAATGCCCAGATGGTCGTGGATCTCGGCCAGCGCGTGGCAGAGATCCAGAAGCTCAATGATCTGATTAAGTCCGTCGCCAATCAGACCAACCTGCTCAGCCTAAATGCCGCGATCGAGGCGGCCAGAGCGGGCGAACATGGTCGCGGCTTTGCCGTGGTGGCTGACGAGGTGAAAAAGCTGGCCGAGCAGACCTCGTCGGCGGCCAAGCAGATCACCGCCGCCATCAGTGCGATCCAGAAGCAAGCTAGCCAGACTGTGGAGCTCTTGATGGGCAACGTCGGTGCGGTGGATGATGGGGCGGCCGCCTTTACCCAGTTCGGAACGGTGCTTGAGCAGATCGCCGCTCATGCCGCCAGGACCATGGAAATGGTCAGCGCCATCCAGAGCGCCATTCGCGACCAGACCGTCCGCCACGAGGCGCTCAGCGAGGCGATCGAGCAGATGAGCAAGGTGGCTGATAGCGTGGCCGTCCACGCTGACCTCAGCGCCATGGGCGCCGCTCAACAGCGCTCGATCAACAACAACCTTGGGTCGCTGCTGCGCGCCCTGAGCGCCACCAACTCTGCCCTGGGGCAGATCGTCGCCGCTTCGGATCCCCACCCACCGAAGGAGTCGGTGCTGGTGGTCCCAGCTGTCCGCAAGCCTCCCTTTGACCCCATCGCTGATACGCAGATCTACGCCACTCACGTCCGTGCCAATATACACATTGGCCTCGTTCAGTTTGGCGATGATACCACCGTCATCCCCGCCATCGCCCGTTCTTGGCGTCTGGGGACCGATGGCCTAACCTGGGAGTTCGCCCTGCGCAAGGGGGTTTACTTCCACCATGGCCGCGAGGTCGAGGCAGCCGATGTGAAGTACTCGCTGGAGCGTCTGGTCGATCCCAGGCTGAAGTCCGAACACACCTGGGTCCTGGCGGATGTCGAGGGCGCCCGCGAGTTCATGGACGGGCGGGCACGCGAGGTGACCGGCATCCGGGTGCTCGATCGCTACCGGGTGACGATCAAGACGGTCCACCCCAACGTGGCCTTCCTCGACAGCCTGGCCTACTATGCCGCTGCCATTGTTCCCAGGGACGTGATCGATGCGGGTGGATTCAACGACCAGCCCATCGGGGCAGGACCATTTAGGCATCTCTCCAGCTCGGATATGGAGACACGCATGGCTGCCTTTGACCGCTACTTCGAAGGGCGTCCGTTCGCTGACCAGTTGGTCTTCAACTATCAGACCGCCCAAGAACAGAAAGAGGCCTTCCTACGCGGTGAGATAGCCTACCTGAAGCCGTCTAGCGCCAACTACGCTGAACTGCAAGCCACCGGTCGTTTTCAGACCCGCGAGATGCCCGAGCCGCAGGCAATGTTTGCCACGATCAACTGGACCAAGCCCTATCTGCAGGATAAGCGCGTCCGTCTGGCACTAAACTACGCCGTGGACCGGGACGATATGAGCCGGCAGCTTACCGGCGGCACAGGAGTGGCCTCCCACGGGCCGATCCCCCATGGCCTGCAGGGCTATAACGCCGAGATCAAGACCTATGGCTACGACCCGAACAAAGCCAGGCAGCTGTTGGCCGAGTCCGGGCTCAACCGTGAGCTGGTCCTGCACCTCGGCACCCAAGCGGCTCTGGGCGAGTATCTCAAGACCGCCTGGGAGAAGGTTGGCTTTAGGATCCGCATCGAGACTCCCAGTGCCGCCGACACCGCTGCGGGCAAGAGCTACGCCGACCGCGACCTAGGCGCTGGCAACTGGTTGGCCGATACCGGCGACCCGGATAACTACCTGACCGCCCTCTTCCATACCGATGCCATCCGTTCCAAGACCAATCGCGGGCTCTACAGCAGCCCGCTGGTCGATGCTGCGCTGGCGGCAGCGCGAGCCATCCGCGACCCCAACCGCCGGCTCAAAGCCTACGACGAGATCCAGCGAATGATCATCGACGATGTCCCGATCGTCTTTCTCTACAACCTCACCAGCCGCTACCTGATGCAGCCCTCCCCCACCCCCTCTCCATCCTGCGCTACAAGAACGCCTGGGTTGAAGAGCAGGCGGGCGAGGCGGCAGTAGAAGCGGCGGCGACCAAAGGCTAAGACAGCAAATAGTAGCCACCCTGTGTGTCCTCCGGCGAGGGCAGACGATCGGGGTGGCTTTCCTCTAAGTGTTTTTGGATCCTGCGAAGGATCGCTACCCATAATCGCGACTATACTGGTGAAGGCCCTCAAACAGATATCTCATTGGTGCGGAGATGGCGTATGCGCGATGATTATTCACTGATCTCAGCCCTGGCACGGGGTGAACCCACGGCGGTCGATCAGCTGCTTACCCTCTACCAAGGGCCGGTCTATCGTTTCATCTATCGCCGGGTCGCTCCTGCCCGTGCAGATGCGGAGGAGATCCTACAGGACACCTTCGTAGCTGCTCTCCGTTCCGCGGCTCGATATAGAGGTGACGAGACAGTGCTAGCCTGGCTATACGGGATAGCGCGTCATAAGATTGCCGACTACTATCGCCGGCGGGGAAGACAAGGGATGGAGTTGGGGATTGAGACACTCGATGCTGTCAGTGAGAGCCATTCAGACGGCGACCTGGGCGATCAGATGGCTCTGCGAGAGGCCGTGGACCTGGCATTGGACAGCATCCCCACCCAGTATCGCGATCTGTTACTCAAGAAGTATCAGCAGGGATGGTCCGTAGGAGAGATTGCCGGTGAGTCCCAGGAAAGCGCCAAAGCTGTGGAATCCAGACTAACGCGGGCGCGAGCCTCATTGGCCAAGAGCTTTCGACAGATATGGGGAGGTGACTACAGGTGAGCCAGCCCGATATTGAACAGCTCCTTAGTCTGCTCGCGGCACCTGCTGCAGAACCGTCGCTGGCAGCTCAGCAACGCTTGCGAGCGCGCATAGCCGAGGAACTTCGTTCTCTACGAACAGAGCGTGAGGCAGCAGCCATGGGGCTAGGGGGTGCCTATCGCTTCGCCCGCCGTCACCTGAAAGAACGGCCGCTCATCTATCTCGTCCCCGGGGCTGCTGTCATTACATTGGCAGCTCGCCTAGCTCTTGGCGAGAGCTTCATCATACTGGCGCGCATGATTGCTGGGAGGTGAGGATCTTGTTAACCTGGAATCTGATCACGAAGCCTTACCAGAGCATGAGCGAGCAGGCAGCGAGCGAGCGTGCGCTGCCTGCGGTCTGGCTGATCGGCGTCGTCTCCCCTCTGGTACTGGGCAGCTTCGCCTGGCTAGCTACGCGTCACGGAGCTTTCGCAGGTCAGCCATGGTATCTTATGCTCGTCTATGGGACCGTTACCGTGACATATCTAGCAGCGGCTGTTGTCATCGCTGGCGTCTGCCGACTGGTAGGCGGTGACGGCCGTATCCGTCGGCATCTAGCCACCTGGGCACTGAGCTATTACCCCACCATCCTCGCGTTTCTTACGATCATGATCGCCCACCTAGTGGCAGTCCCAGGTTCACCCGGACACGAGTGGGCCGTTACCATCATGTTCGCCATCCTGGTCTTCTGTCTGCTGTGGAAGCTGCTGCTCTACTTCATCTATTTGCGAGTCGTCGGCGGCCTCGAGGTTCGGCAGATGATGATCGCCTCGGCCGCATTGTTCGTGATCGTAGTAATCTATGAGTGGCTTATTCTAGTGCTGGGGTTGGGCAAAGTACCGTTCATCTAGAGTCTGTGGCAGCGGCCACGCTAACCCTCTGCAGATGCTCAAAAGCCGGGCTGGTTCGCTATGGAACCAGCCCGGCTTCCGTTTTGCTGACTGACAGCTACTGTTCACGTTTGCGAAATAGCGGCGCCAACAGCTGATCGAGTGTCTCACGCTTTAGAAACGGCCCCACAGAGCGTAAGAACTCATAATCGATCTCTTTTGGTTCCATCCGCAGGAGAAGATCTCCCAATACCTGAGTCTCTACAAACGGAGCGATCCCCGCCAGAAGACGAGCACTGGGTACTTCCGTAAGCCTGGCAGCGAGCTGAGAGACCCGTTCGCGCCCCAAGAACGGTGCGAGTCCCATAAGGGCCCCAATACTCAGCTGTTCTTCTGGTAGACTCATAGTTAGTCGAGCAAGTGTCTCTCTAGCCAAGAAAGGAGCAAGCCCTGTCAGTTGGCTAATCTCACAGGGTGGCTCGCCCATGCGTGCCACTACCGTAGCTAGGGCATCACGAGTCATGAAGGGGGCTACGACCCGCAAGAGACCATAGCTCATCTGCTCCGTGGGTACCCGTTCGATCAGTGTATCTGTCACCTCTCGGTCGATAAATGGAGCGAGATTGATGATATCCTCTATCCTAATCGACGAATCTGTAACCGATACAACCAGGCGGTTGACTGACTCGCGTCCTAAGAATGGAGCCAAGCTACCAAGACTCTGATAGGTAAACTGCTCCGGGCGGAGCTGAGCCGCTAGCTTGTCATTGGTTGCACGACTGATGAAAGGCACCAGTCCTTTGAGATCGCCAACCTCACACCGGCTAAGATCCATATCTTGAACCAGCCTGTCGAGGGTCGCCCTGCCCACAAAGGGAGCAAGCCCAGCCAACTGTTCCACGGTCAGCGTGTTGTCGGCGAGATTGCCAACGATCTGATCAATGACGCTGGTTCTGATCACCGGCGCCATGTTGATCACCGACTCCACCTCGATCTCATGGTGGCTGATCATCTCCGCGACTTTA
>CAZINL010000004.1:3757-36421 GCA_964540595.1 uncultured Clostridia bacterium | reverse complement strand
CTTGGTTTCCAGCCGCAACCTCCCGCGCGATGATCCCCTCACCTGATGTAGCCATCCCCCGATCAGGCAGATCGCCGCCGTTCAACAGCAGATCCACAGATGCACCGAGGATCCCGGCCAGTTTTGGCAGCGTACCCACATCCGGAATGGAGTCACCTCGCTCCCATTTGGAGACCGCCTGGTGACTAACATTGAGCAGATCCGCGAGCTCGACCTGGGTTAGGTCTTTTTCTTTACGCCGGTCACAGATGAACACGCCAATTCTCCGCATGTCCAGCACGATCATCAACTCCTCACTGTCTAATCGTGAACAGTGCGCACTGTCACCTGCAGATTAGCATGACAAACCCCTGGCGACAATCGAGCGGTAGTTGCATCGCGTTGTTCCGTTGATTCTACCGCTAGTTGAGAGGGCGACATGATCTCGCTACCCGACCACGACCTCGCTCTGCCAGCCGAGGCTCTCCAGTGCCCGCATCATGGCATACCAGCCATCTTCCTGCGCCAGCTGATCGGGGGTGCCGTCTTGGACGATCTGGCCACCCGCCATGACGATCACGCGCTCGGCATCCATCACCCCACTCAAGCGATGAGAGATGGTGATGGTGGTTCGTTTGCTGCTCTCGGCGCGGATGGCAGCGTAGAGTCGCTGCTCCGTGTCAGCATCGAGCCCCGAGGTAGGCTCATCCAGAAGTAGTACCGCTGGATCGAGGACCAGCGCCCGGGCCAGGGAGAGAAGCTGCTGCTGCCCATGGGAAAGCCTCGTACCTCCCGATCCCAGATAGGTATCATACCTTTCAGGTAGTGAGCTGATAAACTCATGCAGCCCAACGATCTGGGCGGTATGAACCACCGCCTCACGGCTAATGCTGGCGTCACCGAGGGTGATGTTGTCGCTGATCGAACCATCAAAGAGCTGGATCGTCTGGGGAACCACGCCCAAAAGCTTACGCCGCTGCTCAGGGGGGATACGGCGCGGATCGACGCCGTCAATGGTGATCGTCCCCGACCAGGGCGCGTAGACTCCGGCCAGTAGGTTAAGCAGACTGGTCTTGCCGGCTCCGGTTCGGCCCACGATGGCAACTCGTTCCCCAGGGCTGACCCTCAGGTTCAGATCGTGCAAAATCGGCCGTTCCGAGCTGTAACCGAAGTGGAGCTGATCGATTACGACCTCGCCGACGATCTGCTCGGGCAGTTTAGTCCAGCTGGGGCGCTCTTCGGCAGGCTGCATCAGCACCTCATTGATCCGCTCCACACCGGCCAAGGCCTGTTGGATAGTCTGGTACTCATCACTGAGCGCGGTTAGCGGGCTGAACAGGCGCGTGACCAGCTGCAGAAACGCCACCAGCACACCGATGGAGATGGCGCCCTGCCCTTGGGAGCTGATCCCCACCCAGAGCAGCGCCACGGTGAGTGAACCCCGCAGCAGATCCATGGCCGGCGGGAAAAACGAGTTGTAGAGGCTAGCTTGGGAGACAGCGCCCAGGAAAAGGCTCAGATCGCCCCCCAGCACCTGCTGAAAGCGCTGCTCCTGACCAAAGGTATGAATGACGCGCATTCCCGACAGGCTCTCTTGAAAGGTGCTGTTGATCCGCCCGACAGCCAGACGGGTGGTCCGCTCGGCGCGACGAATATGGCGCCGGAAATACTCGGTGATGACCAGGATGATCGGGATGACCAGCATCGAGACCCAGGTCAGGCGCACGTTGAGGCTGAACATCGCGGCCAGCACCCCCACGACCCGCAACGTGTCAGCTAAGACGCTCACGACCCCCGAGGTGAAGAGCGTATTGACCGCCTCGACATCGGCGGTTGCTCGGCTCATGATATCACCGACCGGCGTGGCGTCGAAGTAGCGCAGCGGTAGGTCACGGAAATGCTGGGCGAGCGATAGACGCAGGCGATGAAGGATATCCTGACCGATCACCGTGGTGCAGTAGTTCTGGGCAAAGATCACCGCGCGCTGAGCAAAGATGGCCAACAGGTAGACCAGCGCCAGCGACCAGATGCCGCTGATCAGGCCGACTGCTAGGTGTCGATCGATCAGACGTTGTAGGACCAGCGGCGGCACCGCCTCGAGTACCATGGCGGTGACCACCACCGCCAGCAGCGCACCCAGCATCCGCCACTGTCGGAGTAATGACTCCTTGAGCACACGACCGACGCTCAGAGCTTTCATTGGGTGTTCGCCTCCATCCATTGCTGAGCGCGGTAGATCCGAGCATAGATACCGCCTAGCTCGAGTAACCGCTGATGCGTTCCCTGCTCTACAAAACGTCCCTTGTCGAGAACCAGCACCTGATCGGTATGCCCAATACTGGCCAGGCGATGTGAGAACATGATCACGGTAGAGCCCGCGAAGGCCTGACGAAGCCGCTCGATCATCCGCCTCTCGGTAGCCAGATCAACCGCCGAGAACGGATCGTCGAGGATGATCAGCGGGGTATCGGGATATAAGGTGCGGCTAAGAGCGATCCGCTGCCGCTGGCCGCCCGAGACCCTCACCCCTACCTCGCCCACCGGCGTATCATAGCCCGCAGGGAAAAGAGGTAGATCGTCAGCCAGCGCCGACCAGTGGGCGACACGCCCCAGGCGTTCGCGATCAGCCTCGGCAGTCGATCGAAAGGCCACATTCTCGGCGATGGTGGCGGAGAAGAGGAAAGAATCCTGACCCATATGGGCGATGCCCCTCACCTTCTCCTCCGAGGTAAAGCTGCTCAGCTCTTTGCCACCGATGGTGATGCTCCCTTGGTAGGGGTAGAGCCCCGAGAGAGCCAAAGCCAAGGCGGTCTTGCCGGAGCCGATCGGCCCGGTGATCCCCACCCAGGAACCGGCGGGGATGGGCAGGTTGAGCTCGGTCAAGACAGGCCGATTGGCCCCGGGAAAACTGAAGGACAGGTCACGGATCTGTAGATCGATACCTTGGGCAGTCACCAGCCCCTCTTCCATTACAGCCGGACCATCCTCTGTCGCGACGGTTAGCTTCGGTTCGATCCTCCGCCAAGCGGCGGCACCCACGTAGGCACGGTTGATCGCCTGGGCCGCCACCAGCGTGCGCGCCGCCATAGCGACAAACATCGTCAGGTAGCTAGTGAAGGTGCCAAGGCTCCATTGCCCCTGCAGAACACCAATACCACCCCAGCCAATGATCACCACCACGCCCAGCGAGGCAACCACCGAGTAGACCGGCATCACCCCACCCTGCAGTAAGGCGAGGTGGAGATTGGTCTGACGCTGACGATCGGAGAGCAGGGCAAAACGCTGGCCCTGTTCCCCCTCACGCCCGAGGAGACGAAAGACGCGGACACCTGCCACCGCTTGCTGCAGGTGGTTATTCATCGCCGAGGCTGCCTCGCGCACCTTGGTCGCACGGGCGAAGATACGCGGCCCCATCCATTGTGCGATCCCCACCGCCACAGGTACGGGGAGGGCGGCGATTAGGGTCAGACGTGTATCGATCACCAGCAGAGCGACGAACGAAGAGGCCATCATCAGGGCGGTGTCAAAGACCTCGGTGATCACGACCTGCACCGCGTCGCTGAAGCTCTGGACATCGCCGACGGCGCGGGACATAATATCGCCGACCTTCTCCTGATCATAGCGCGGCATCGGCCAAGCAAACGAAGCGGCCAGAAGATCAGCGCGTAGGCGGCAGTTCATGCGGTTGGCCATGATGCGTAGCCCATAGCGCTTGCCCACCCGTGCCAGGGCATAGAGCATGATGGCCAGGAGGTAAAGCACAAGATCCTTTCTGATGACCGCGACGCCGATTAACCCGCCCTCCATTTGAGCTCGGGCGTGGTCGATAGCTCTGCCCAGCAGAATAGGTGGCAAGACAACGCTGGTATTCATCACGATCCCTGTGAGCGAGCCAATGGTCAGCCAGTGCCACTGTTCACCGATATAGCGCCAGAACGAAGGCTTCCTCAATCACTGGCATCCCCTTTCATGGCCAGCCCCTGCAGCCCCACAGTTATTCTAGCCTGAATACGGCAGCCCACCCTTAGACTCCTGCAGCAATCTGCTTGGCGCAACAGTGAGACCAAATGCCCCATGCAACCGGGGGGGCGTCGACGAAGAAGTTAGGACGCCACTGTGAAAGATGACCCGCAGCGAGATCGGCTGCGGGTCATCTTTACCATCGAGACAACTACGTCGTCTACTGGCCTCTCTGGAAATGGTTGAAGCGGGTCCCCTGGTAGTTCAACAGGCCGCTATCGCCTTCAAACAACACCCCAAAGTCGCTGCCATTGACGGGCAGCTCCAGACGACCACCGTCTTCGAATTGAAAGGTGATGTAATATGAGGTCGATGCATGATGATGGTGGTGCCCACCACCTGATACATGCGTGCGCTTAGCCATCACGGTGGCATGACGCTCTTCCCGAGGGCTAGTCTCATTGACAAACCAACGGTAGAGCATGCTGCCGATGACGTAGGCGAACCCGCCAAAGACGATCAGCGGAATGATGGTGAGCATCGCCGATGCGAAGCCAAACCCGGGGTCTGGAAAGGGTATCCTTACCATCTCTCTTTACCTCCTCCATCTCTCACCTGTTGATACGCCTAGAGGCGGCATTAGTTTCATGGTTAGACGATCGTGGCAGACCCTTTTCATCCCCTTGTGACACCCCCAAACTGCCCACCGAATAGAGTAAGGTAGGAGCAATATGGGAAGGGTGTGTTTTCTCATGGGTGGACAGATGCCAGCCCCGTTCATTACCACGGAGATCTTCCGTCGCGTCGCCCCAGAAGATATCTCGCTACCACCAGGCTACAAGATCGAGGTCTATGCTACCGGCTTGACCACGCCTATCAACCTACACTTCGCCGACGATGGAACGATGTTCATCGCCGATGCTGGTATCACCGATGGCAACGGCAAGGTCTACCGCCGAGCTGATGTAGGTTGGGAGTTGCTCGCCGACGGCTTCAACCCGCCGTTGACCGGGATCAATACCTACGGTGACCTGATCTATGTCTCCCATCGCGGGTTCGTCACCGCCGTGGACCCCAGCGGCAAAAAGACCGATATCCTCTCCGGTCTACCGAGCTGGGGTGACCACCACAACAACCGCGTGGTCTTTGGCCCGGACGGCAAGATGTACTTTGGCCAAGGGACCGCAACCAATTCCGGCGTAGTCGGCATGGACAACGCCGAGTGGGTCGAGACCCATCCCGAGATGCACGATACCCCGGGTACAGCAGTGGTGCTGATGGGAGAGAACTTCCTAACCGAGGAGTTCCGCACCGCAGCCCCCCATGACACCGCCATCACCGGCGCCTACTCGCCGTTCGGTGTCGCTACCGTCCCCGGTGAGGTGATCCAGGGGCGTGAGCGGGCGAGCGGCAGCGTCTTGCGGGCCAATCCCGATGGATCACAACTGGAACTGGTGGCCTGGGGCCTACGCAATCCCTTCCGCATGCGCTTTGACTGCGAGGGACGCCTCTTCGCGGCCAACCACGGCATGGATGTGCGCGGCAGCCGCCCGGTCGATAACTCACCCGATGAGTTCCAGCTGATCACGCAAGGCGCGTGGTATGGATGGCCCGACTACACTGGCGGGCAGCCGGTGACCTTGCCGCAGTTTAGAGCGCCCAACCATCCTCAGCCTCACTTCCTGCTCGCGTGCCACCCGATGACCCCGCCGCGCCCCTTTGCCACCTTCCCCGACCATTCGGCGACCATGGGCTGGGACTTCAACCCCAACCCCGCCTTCGGCCGCACTGGTGATGTCTTCATCGCCGAATTTGGCAGTGAGGCACCTGAGACCACCGGTGGCCTGCCAGCGCCAACGGTCGGCCATCGTGTCTCGATCATCGATATGCAGACCGGAGCGGTGCGGACCTTTGCCATCAACAAGAGCGGTATGGCCGCATCGGCCACCGACGGTGGGGGTTTCGAGCGACCGATCGATGCCGTCTTTGGCCCCGATGGCAAGCTCTACGTTGTCGACTTCGGCATGGCGGCTGAAGAGGGCGAGAACTATTCGCCTGGCACTGGCATCATCTGGCGGATCATGAAGGAATAGGCCCCGCACTCTCCCGTTGCCAGACCAACGCCCCTAGCGTAGAATTGGTTACACCAACCACTACGGAGGTGCGGCCATGGTCAAGGAACTTCCCCCGGAGATCATTGCACGAGTATTTGAGGAGATAGGCTTGGGGGTCACGATCGTAAGCGCCAATGGTGAGGTTAGATGGGCCAATTCCCGCGCCACTGAACTCCTCGGCTGGCGTCAGGACACGGTCAACTCCGTGCTGAGCTGCCACTCCGAGGGCTCTCGCCCCAGGGTACGGCAGGTCATCGCCCATACCCAGGTCAAAGAATGGCATCGGGTATTGGAGCGGGAAGGCCGGATGATCGAGAATCTCTATCTGCCGGTGGAGCTGGGCAACGAACGCGGCATGGTGATCGTGACCCGTGATGTCACCGAACGGGAGACAACAGCCAGCATACTGCGCACCGCGGCGATCACCGACGGCCTAACAGGCCTGTATAACCGACAGCACTACAACAGCATCATTGCGGATCCTGAGGCGACGAGAGGCTTAATCGGCGTGATCATGGCGGACCTCAATGGGCTGAAGATGGTCAATGACCAGCATGGGCATCTGGCAGGCGATCAGCTGATCGTCGCCACCGCCCAGTTGCTGCGTCAGTCCGTCAGAAAGAGCGATCTGGTCTTCCGCATCGGCGGCGATGAGTTCTTGATCCTGGTCTACGACGGACACGAGGAGACGCTGATCCGGGTGATGGAGCGGCTCAAGCAGGGAGGCGACTGCTCGCAGTTTGGCACCCCTGGGCATGTCTGCCTAAGCGTGGGCGCGTGCCTCGTAGCCCAGACCCCTAGCCTCGAGGCTGCCATCTCCATCGCCGACCAGAGGATGTACGAGGCCAAGCGTGGCTTCTACGAAGCTGCGGCAACGAGATAAGAGAGACAAAACAAGAGCGGTCACAGGTGCCAACTGGCATCTGTGACCGCTTTCTCTGTACCTAACCCTACTTGTCTGCCTGCCCCGCTATCGCCCGCTCCCCTTCGGCGCCAGACGGCGCATCACCTGCAGGAAGTGATCCACATCATCCTCGTTGTTGTAGAAGTGCGGCGAGACACGGAAGCCCACCGGGGTACGGTACTGGCGAATCACGACCCGCTCCTGCTCCCAGAGGGATGATAAGATCTGTGCACCTTCCGACCAGTCGAGATGCGCGCAGACGAGACCAGCCGATTGGTCAGGCGTTGGCGGGGTAATGACATTGATCCCAGGAATCTCGCGCAGCCCATCCTGCAGGCGCTGACAGAGCGCTGTGATCCTCGTCAAAGCCCAGTCTCTGCCGACCTCCTGATCCACCCAGCGGATGGAATCGGCCAGGGCAGTATAGTAAACCGGGTTGACCTTGTTCAGCTCCAACAGGCGAGCATCGGTATGCAGCTCATATTGACCATCCATCTTGAAGCTGCGGCAAGACGGGATGCCGATCACCCGCGGCTGCAGGAGCTCTTGACCGGCGGCGGAGAGGTAGATCCCGCCGACCCCTTCGGGACCGAGTAGCCACTTCTGCCCGGGGAAGGTGTAGAAGTCACAGCCGGACTGCTCCACATTGAACGCTGTCGCACCGACGCCCTGCGCCCCATCGACCAGAACCGGGACTCCGAAGCGGTGGGCAACGGCGGCGATATCAGCGATCGGCTGCAGCGCACCCGTGGCATACGCCACATGGCTAACACAGAGCAGGCGCACCTTGGGCGATAGGTAGGCTGCCACCGCATCTGGATCGACCGCCCCGACCGCATTAGGGATCTCGATCAGTTCCAGGCCGTACAGCCCGGCCAAGAAGCGCAGTTGGATAGTTAACGCAAAGTGCTCACTGGAGAGGTAGGCGACCTGGTCGCCAGGCTGCCAGCCGATATTGTACAGCACAGCTTTGGTAGCATCGGCAGTGCTCTCGGAGAAAGCTATCCGCTCAGGGCTGGTTCCCGCTACCCCGGCAATCGTCGCTCGGGCGGCCTCAAACTCCTGCCGCATCATCATGTCACGCTGGTGAACCGGCATCTCTTGGCTATAGTAGCGCGCCAAGCGCTCACCAGCGGCCCGTGCCACTGAAGCTGGGACCAGCCCACCACCACCGGTATTGAGGTAGTTGCCGCTGGTCAGAGCCGGAAACTCAGCACGTAGTGTCTGCCATTCCATCGTCCTCTCCCCCTCCTCATTGTTTTCTACTCTGTTAGTCGAACGCGAGGGGTTCTCCTTCTTGAAACATACAAGCAGTGCTGATTCTTCACACAGCAACCGAATACCATATACAGCCGATGATCCGCAGCGGTGTGAGAAACTTCATACACCCATGTGATCCAGGTCACATTCTGATCCCGACTGGTTAGGTATACTTTAGTCAGATCCACAATACGGATGCATTTCACTCCTTTACCAGTCCAAAGGCATCCTGAGTGGACATGGGAAAGGAGTGTCTGCTATGAAAGCTACTGTCGACAAGGAACTCTGTATCGGTTGCGGGATCTGCGAGTCGATCTGTCCACGAGTGTTTTTCATGGATGGGGATGGGAAAGCTAGCGTTAAGGTCCATCCATTAACCACGGAGCTAATGGACTGCGCCCAAGAGGCCGAAGGACAATGTCCCGTCAGCGCCATCAGCGTGTCGAAGGAGGGCTAAGAACATGACTAACAGCTTCTGTCACGAGGACAAACTCGGGGATATCGTGGCACGCTTCCCCAAAGCCAGTGAGATCCTTCGCAAACACCAAGTCGACTTCTGCTGCGGTGGCCACCGCCCGATTAGCGAGGCGGCGAAGGCACATGGGGCCGATGCTGAACAACTCCTGGCTGAACTGAACCAAGCCTACCAAGAGAGCCTTGCCTCCCGTAGCACCAATACCGATTGGACGAAGGAGCCGCTCTCTAAGCTGGTCGACCATATCGTTAATACCCATCACGCTTATCTACAGACCGCTCTGCCGGAACTGAGCCGCCTGACCACTACAGTCCTGCGCGCCCATGGAGCCAACCACAGCGAACTGACCAAAGTGCACAAGCTCTTTCATACCCTGAAGATGGATTTGGATCAGCATCTGATTTCTGAGGAAGAAACGGTCTTCCCATTGGTTAAGGAATACGAAGCGAACGGCGACCAAGCGGTCTTGACTAAACTGAGGACGGAGATCGAGCGGGTGGAGTCCGAGCACACGGGAGCGGGCGACATCCTCAAGGAGTTGCGTGCCATCACCGCCGACTACAAAGTCCCTGCCGACGCGTGCGGTACCTACGCCAAAGCCTATGAGCAGATGCAGGAGATGGAGGCCGATCTCTTCGAACATATCCACCTCGAGAACAACATCCTGCATCCTCGCGTGCTGAAGAAGTAGCGCCGGGATGAGATTGGAGGGGAACAGCATGATCGAAACCGTCTATCAATTCGCCCGTTCGTCACCTGAGCGCCTGATGGAAAAGGTCATCGACCATCCCAATGTGGCTATCAACCATATGATCCTGCCCAAAGGGACCGCCTTGCCGCCGCACCCAGCCAATTCCCACGTCCACATGATCATCGTCAGCGGGACCATGACCATAACGCTAGGCGACCAAGAGGCGCAGGAGTACACCACCGGCCAGATCGTCAACGTTCCCTTTCTTACACAGATGGACGTGCGCAATCACCACGACGAGGTGCTGGAGTTCTTCGTCGTCAAAGCCCCCAACCCCCGCGACATGCTGAAGAGTATGTAATCAGAGTTAATGAATTAGTGAAGCCTGACCCCGGGGTCAGGCTTCACTAATTCATTATCTTCATCTGTCTTTTGCTTGGCGATGACACAAGGGATATGATCATGCCGAGTGGACTTTAATGTTAGATTAGAGATAGATTGGGGGAATCTTGGATGGCAAACTATATCGCTGAACCCTTCAAGATCAAGATGGTGGAACCGCTTAAGATGACCACTAGGGAGGAACGAGAGCAGTATCTCAGGGGAGCAGACTACAACGTGTTCGCACTGCGGAGCGATTATGTCTATATTGACATGCTCACCGACAGTGGCACCGGTGCCATGAGTGACAGCCAGTGGGCAGGCATGCTCAAGGGTGATGAGAGCTATGCCGGTGCTCGCAGCTACTATCGTCTGATGGATGCAGTCAAGGACATCTTTGGCTACCGTTTCGCTCAGCCGGTTCACCAGGGGCGGGCCGCGGAAAAGGTGCTGCTCCCCTGCTTACTCAAACCTGGCCAGTACTCGGTTGCCAACATGCATTTCGATACCACCCGTGGTCATGTGGGTCTGTGCCAAGCAGTGCCGATCGACGTCGTCGTCAGTGAAGCACGCGATACCAGCCGCTATGCACCCTTTAAGGGCAACATGGATATCCCGGCCCTGCGTGCCTTCATCGAAAAGGTCGGCGTCGAGAAGATCGGCGTGATCATCATGACCATCACCAATAACACCGCCGGCGGACAGCCAGTTTCGATGGCCAACATTCGTGAGACTGCCCGGGTCGCCGAAGAGTATGGGATCCCGATGATTATTGACGCGGCACGGTTTGCCGAGAATGCTTTCTTCATCAAGACGAGAGAGCCAGGCTACGCAGATAAGTCGATCATCGAGATTACCCGCGAGGCGTTCAGCTATGCCTGTGCCTTTACCATGTCGGCCAAGAAAGACGCCATTGTGAATATGGGCGGGTTGATTGGTGTTAGGGAAGACGAGGAGCTTTTCCAGAAGGTAAAGGGTCTCACCGTCCCTTACGAGGGCTTTGTTACCTATGGCGGATTGGCTGGACGTGATCTCGAAGCCTTGGCCATTGGCCTTTATGAGGGTACTGATACTGATTTCCTGCGTTACCGTATCGGGCAGGTCGAATACCTCGGTGAGCTGCTGCGTGAAGGCGGTGTGCCGATCCAGTATCCCGTCGGCGGACACGCGGTATTTATCGATGCCAAGAAGATGCTGCCGCATATTCCGTATTATCAGTTCCCGGCGCAGGCACTGGCGTTGGAACTCTACCTCGAAGCCGGCATCCGTGGCTGCGACATTGGTTCGTATATGTTGGATCCCGATCCGGTTACGGGAGAGCAACCACAAAGCGAGATGGAGTTCACCCGTCTATGTCTGCCGCGCCGTGTCTACACCCAGGCGCATCTGGATGTGGTCGCGCAGGCGCTGATCAATATCCAGAAACGTGCTGAACAGGTGACGGGCTATGAGATCGTCTGGCAACCGAAGGTCCTCAGGCATTTCACGGCCAAGCTGAGACCGCTCAAGTAACATACCATGACTGACAACGCACAGGATGATCACGAAGGGCAGGGCGTGTACCACACGCCCTGCCCTTCGTGATGTGCACCCGTCACTGGCTACCCCAGCGCCATGGTCAAGAACGAGATGTCATCGCTGAGGGTCTGACCAGCGATCAGCCCCTTAAGACGGTCAGCCAGCTGCTGGCCGTTAGCGCTTTGGTCGATCAGCGCGTGGAGCTCTTCCTCGCTGATCAGATCCAGCAACCCATCGCTATAGAGGAAGGCCCAGCCGCCGGGAGCCACCGGGAGTATCTGATCGCTATAGCGCTGGTGGGGCAACACTCCCAGAGGTATGGATCGGCTCTCCAGAGCGTGAACATCCTCGGAAGTGAGATAGCCCGGTGGATGCCCCGCTCCGGAAAAGAGCAGCTGACCCCCGCGGTGGCAGAGGCAGGCAGCGGTCAGATGATAGGGGGTCTCGCCCGGTAACAACTGCAGTAGACGAGAGTTCATCTTGGCCAGCAGTTCCGCCGGTGTAGCGCTGCGTTGATCAATCAGCGCCTTGGCTGCGGTGGCGATCAGCGCGGCCGAAGGCCCGTGCCCGGAGGCGTCGGCGATCAGCGCCCACCGCGCCCCGTCCTGCTCCCACAGCTCGATGAGGTCGCCGCCCACACGACGGCAGGGTTCATAGTAAAGCCGATCTCTATCCTGTAGCTGGATATCGGCGAAGAAGAGGTTCTGTTGGACCTGTTGGGCAAAGAGCAGCTCATCGAAGAGACTCTTATGCAGGGCGCGGATCTTCAACATGTTGCGCACCTTGACCACCAGCTCCAAACGATCCACCGGCTTGGAGAGAAAGTCATCGGCACCACAGGCCAGACCGTGAACACGGCTCTCTTTGTCGGCCAGGGCAGTGACCAGGATGACGGGCAGGTAGGGCTCGATCATGTTCTTCTTCAGCTCTTCACATAGCGAGAACCCATCCTCCATCGGCATGATCACGTCTAGCAGCACGAGGTCGGGGTCATGTTGGGCGATGGCTGCCCGAGCTGCCGCAGCACAATCCGCCTCCAGTAAGTGATACCCTTTGCCTTCGAGATAACCGAGCAGCAGTTCACGGTTGAGTGCTTCATCATCGACGATCAGTATTTTGGGTGTCACACTGTGGCCCCCTTCCGTATCCAGACCATGCCACGCCCCAGTCGACATTGGTCGGAGAGAGCCTGGACTAGCTGCAAGCCGCGCCCACGTTCGTCATCGCTGCCACCCTCGACGGGGCCAGCGATGAGCTGAGACCCCTGGTCGCGGACCAAGATCAGTATCAGTCTCCTATGCACCAGGAAACGAATCTGCAGTCGTACCTCGGTCGCAGCGCCCCACTGGTTACCGTGTTCCGCGGCATTGCAGAGCAACTCACATAAGATCACCTGCAGATCAAAGAGGGTATCGTCATCGACCACCTGCCATGATTGGACCGCGGCGATAGCTTGATCACGCAGGCTGGTCAGAGCAGCGGCTTCACTGTAGCAGACGCCACGCCACTTCATACTTGCAGGGCCTCATCCAATGTTTCATAGGTGGGCACAATCAGGTCGATCTTGGTAATAGCAAAGACTCGCCGTACACGAGGTTGCAGCCCGGCTAAGGCTATCCCCTGACCGTTCATCCGTTTGAGCAGTGAGACAACCACACCGACACCTGAGCTATCGATCAGTTGCAGTTGAGCTGCTTCTAGGATCAAGCGCTGTTCGTCGGGCTCCATCAAGCTTTTGATCTCTTCCTTGATGGCGGTCGAATTGGCAAAGGTCAGCTCACCCGTGAGATGGACAATGAGAGCACCATTTTTGCGTTCAACGTTAAGCATGGTTCACCTCCGTCCGTGGTTTGTGGTTTTAGGATTAGCTCAAGGGCTGATCAGCTCAGTTTGAACTTGCTGACCGCAGCCTGCAGTTGCTCGGTAATGCCGTGCAGGTAATCTGCGGCTGCCGCCACCTCCTGAGTAGAGGCATTTTGCTGCTCCGCTGCCGCTGCCACCTCTTCGGAACTGGCGGCATTGCCGCCCAGCGACTCAGCCAGAACATGGATGATCCTAGCTAGCTGCTCTCGATTGGCCTGCAGCAAGCGGCTGACCTCCATCACCTTCTCGGACGAACGGCGGCTCTCCTGTGCTGACGCCACGATGGTGTTCAGCGTCTCGCCAGCGGTGCTGATCATTCCTAGTTGACGGGCAACCTCTTCGGCATTGACCTCCATGGAGTTGACCGTCACCGTGGTTTCCGACTGGATATCCTCGATCAGGCTGGTAATCCTGCGGGCCGCCACCGCCGATTCCTCTGCTAGCTTGCGCACCTCTTCGGCCACGACGGCAAACCCGCGCCCCGCTTCTCCGGCTCTGGCCGCCTCGATGGCCGCATTGAGCGCCAGGAGATTGGTCTGAGAAGAGATGGTATCGATGATCCGCACGATGCTTCCCACCTCGCCGGAACGCTTGGCCAGCTTCTGGATGGCACCGGTAGCGAAATTCACTGTTTCCGTGACCACCTGCAGCTGTTGGGTAGCCTGGTTAACCGCCTGGCTGCCTTTGGTCGCCAAGTTCTCGGTATCACGAATCAGGCCCAAGCTAGTGGACGCATTCTCTTGCAGTGTAAGAGCGGCGCTGTTGAGCTGATCTCCCTGTTGGCGCAGTTTGTCGGCCTCATCGGTCAGATGCTCCCCTCGCTCCGCCACCTCGGCAATGGATGCGGCGATCTGTTCCGCTGCACGACCAGCCTCATTGGCGTTCTGCGCCAGCATCTCACTGGAACCACTGGCATCATGGGCCTTGTTTAGTACCTCATGGATGAGAGTCTTGAGGTTCTCAGTCATCACCCTAAAATAGTGCACCAGTTCCTTAAGCTCACCCTTGGCCCGTACCCCCTCGAGGTCGACGGTGAGGTCTCCGTGGGCTGCCGCTTGCGCCCCCTTGGTCAACGTCAAGACCGGCTCGGCGATCGCCTGAGCGGTGGTCAAAGCCATAAGCAGGGCGAGAATGAAAGCGACAGCGACCACCGCCAGGATGATCATGTTCATCTGCTGCGCCATGGCCTCGCTGTCATCGACCTGTGCGGTCATATGGCGGGCATTCTCTTGCTGCATCTGCCCCAGGTAGGAGCGCAGCTCGTCCACCGCTGGAGCGACCTTGCTGTTGAAGAGTTGCTTGGCTTCGGCGAAGTTGCCACTCGAGGCCAGCTGCCAGACCTGTTTGCCACCGTCATGAACCGTCTGATGAGGCTTGTCCATGGCTATGAAGGTAGTCGCGACCTGGGCATCAGGAGTGAAACGATCATACCACTTGCCGAAATTGCAGTCATGGGGTCCCACCGGTTCCGCGATCAGCTTTTCCGTCAGGAACATCTGATAGAAGCGCTGCATGAATTCGAGATGGGCCGACTCCGCCTTCAGCGTCTCCGTATCCACCCGAGCCACCCCGGCAAGCTCCTCCGCAATGTGATGTAGGGAGTCAAACCCCCAGTAGGCGACCCCACCAATGACCAACATGAATACCAAAACGAGACTAAACCCGCCCAACAGCCTCTGCCGCAACCATCCTAATTTCATCGGCAAATCTCCTCCCTGTTGCTACTTCCGCCAATATCCGAGTAATGTCGGGGTCAATCTTGTTGGCGTTGGCATCCCGAAACATCACCTGCAGCGCCTCGATGGGAACCATGGCTCGGCGATAAGGCCGTTGACTGGTCAGTGCATCGTAGATGTCGGCCACAGTCAGAATCCTCGTCAACAAGCCAATCTCATCCCCCTTCAAGCCATCGGGGTAGCCACTCCCATCCAGCTTCTCGTGATGGTTACGTACCAGCGGCACGATCGTCTGGGCCCGACTCATGGGAACGAGGATCTCCGCACCAACAGAGGGGTGCTGCTGAACAGCTCGGAACTCTAGGGCAGACAGCGCTCCCGGTTTGTTGAGAATATGACTATCCACGGCCACCTTGCCCAGGTCATGCAGTACCCCGGCACGGTGCAGCAGAGCCACGTCCTCGACCGGCAACCCCATCTCCCTAGCCAGGCAAGTGGCAATGGCTGCCACACGCTCCGAATGCCCAGCTGTATAACGATCACGGCTTTCAACGGTCTTCACCAAGGTGGAAAGGACGTTATCCATGGCCTCAAATTCATCGTGCAGCTCTTTTTTGCGTAGCAGGGAGCCGACTTTGAGGTAAAACTCCGGCCAGTTCACTGGTTTGACCACATAATCATCGGCGCCGGCAGCATAGCCGACCTGTTTGTGCTCCAGAGTGTCCAACGCGGTCAGAAGGATCACTGGCACCATCCTGGTCACCGAGTCCGCCTTTAGGCGCCGGCAGATCTCAAACCCATTGATCCCGCCGAGCATGACATCGAGAATAATCAGATCAAACCCTCTCTGCTGTACTGCCGCCCAAAAGTCTTGACCGTTGCTGTAGATCGAGACAGCGTAACCTTTGATGCGCAGAAAAGCCTCCATGAGCTCCGCATTGGCCGAGTTGTCCTCCACCACAGCGATGGACCATATCCTACTGCCCAGTGCCGCCGCCTCCCTGCCTACGAAGTAAACGAACCAGCTCGCTGATCTGCACTGGTTTTGGTAGGTAGTAATCGAAGCCCACTTCTCTGATCTTCTCGGCATCTCCCGGCATGACATGAGCGGTCACAGCGACCAAGGGGGTACGAGCAAACTGGACACGGCTGCGAATGCGGCTGGCTAGGGTCATCCCATCGATCCCCGGCAGCTGAATATCGAGGAAGATGATATCCGGGTGCTCGCCGGCCAGGAAAAGCTCTGCTTCCTCAGCAGTGGACGCCTTGATAATACCGCAGCCCTGTGAGATGAGAATGGCCTCCATCAGTTCCATGTTCAACGGATTGTCCTCAACAACCAACGCTCTCATGCTGTCCCCCCTTCTTTGAGCAACCTTAACACCTTGACATTGAAGTCTTCCTTACCAAACTCGCTCTTACGAGCCACCACCAGTGCACGAGACTCGAGGAAACGGCGCTCTTCAGAGGACAACGTCTTGGAACTAACCACGACCACAGGGATAGAAGAGATTTCGTGGGACTCTTCCTTGCGTTGGAGGAACTCGAAGCCATTGACCTCGGGGAGCATGAGATCCAAAAAGATAATGTCTGGCCGCAGCGCACGGGCCTTTTGCAGCCCTTCTTCGACGGTCATCGCCGTATGGGCCTGCATATGCAGCAGTCCAAGATGGGTGGATATCAGTTCTCGGGCTTGGGGATCGTCATCGATCACTAGAGCGTGATAGCCTTGGCCGCGCATCCGTAAGATGCGCTGGACACACTCGGACAGCTGCGCCTGGTCGATGGGCTTGATCAAGTAGTCCCAAGCGCCGACAGCCAACCCTTTCCTGGCCTCGTCAAGAATGGAGGTGATCAAGACAGGGACATGGCTGAGGAACGGCGAGAGTCGGATCTGTGCCAAAACGTCCCATCCACTCATCCCCGGTAGAAGCAGATCCAAGACGATCAGGTCCGGAACCTGTTTGGCCAACTCCGCCAGTCCCTCTTCCCCGGAGGCAGCAATGGTGGTCTCCAACCCCAGCCCGCGGAGATAGGTTTCAACCAGTTCCGCCGTTGGGCGGTCATCCTCGATCACCAGGCAGCGGCGACTAGGGCCCTGCATTGGCAAGGAGAAGGTGGCCATGGGTATCGTTTCCTCCGGCGCAACACTCGCTGTGGGCATGGTTGGCCCCTGCGGAATGCGCAGGCGGAAGACAGTGCTCCTCCCCTCTTGTGTCTCTACCCAGATCTCGCCACCGGGAAGACTGACCATCTTCTTCACCAAGGCCAGTCCTAGACCGGAACCTTGATGTTTGCGGGTCAGATAGTTGTCCACTTGGTAGAAGGGCTCAAAGATCGTCTGCCACTTTTCCTTGGGGATGCCAATCCCGGTATCCCACACGCTCAGGTCTAGCACCCCATCACGGATCGTGGCGTCGACCCCCACCTGCCCCCCACTGGGGGTGAATTTCACCGCATTGGAGAGTAGATTGTAGAGAATTTGCTTGATCTTCCTCTCGTCACCGATGAAGCGGTCCACGGCATCGTCCACATGAATGGCCATCTTGAGGCCATTGCTGGCCGCCTTTTCGCGCAGGAGATTGACTGCACCACCGATCAACTGGCGCAGATCCACCATCTCCCTCTCCCATTCCATGCGGCCAGCCTCGATACGTGAGAGATCTAGGATATCGTTGATTAGGGTCAGGAGGTCTTTGCCAGCCGTCATGATGTTGCTGACGTAGCGCTTTTGCCGGTCATTGAGATCGCCAAAGCTTTGCGCATCCAGGAGTTCCGCAAAACCCAACACGGAATTGAGCGGTGTACGCAGTTCATGGGACATGGTCGCTAGGAATTCACTCTTGCTACGGCTGGCCTGCTCCAGTGCCGTCAGGTTGTTCTTGATCTCCGTCATATCTTTGAAGATCTGCAAGACCTCGATGACCTTGCCGTTCTCATCTTTGATGGGGCTGACGCTCAGGAGAATGGGAACACGGCTGCCATCCTTATGCGTCAAGTAGAGCTCCTTGCCGGTGGCAGGCTCCCCAGTCAGTGTGGCCTGACAGAGGGCGCAGAGCGGCGTATCACAGAGATCTTCGTAGTTTTGTGAGGAATGCTTTAAGATCTCGCAGCAGGGCCTCCCCATGACCTCTTCGGTGGTATACCCGGTAATGATCTCGGCACCACGGCTAAAAGAGGTGATCACTCCTTCTGGTGTCAAAATGGTGATCCCATCGGCAGAGCTATTGAGAATCGAGACACTATGCTTCAGTTCCTTGTTTAGCTCTCTGGTTCTGTCCCTCAGATCATGGGAGACCTTCTTCAGTTGATCGTATTGCTGGATACGATCCAGGACAACCCCTGTCTGATTGGCATACATTTGCATGATCTTAAGATGATCAGGGGTCGTACGACTGGGGAAAGCCAAGACAAAGACTCCATGCAAGCGCTGCCCCTGGACCGGGAAACACCCCAAGAGACCTGGCTTTATCTGCCCCAGGCCTACCGAGATGCTCATGTCGGGATCCTCGATTATCGCGGTACGATTGTGCGCTGCAGCCTCACCCACGGGACCGGAACCATACCTTAGAACGGTCTTGCCACTCTCGGGAAAGGCATAGGAGGCGGTCAAACGTAGCTCGTCGGTGAAGCTATCATAGTGATAGTAGGCACCGCTAAGAATGTGCCCTGCCTCGCCAAAGAGAGCCAATGAACCATTGATTGCCTCATAGTCGCTATTGACCGAGTTCCAGAGGGCATAGACCTTCTGACGAATCCGATCAACACTGACGATATAATCCACTTGCATGACTGAAGACAAGATCGCCTGAACTTCATCTTCGCCTGGTTTGACGATCACTCCTGACTTGGTCAGAACAGCTAACGCTTGTTTGAGCGGAGTGAGGATGCTGGCATCCATCATCTTCTGGACGCGCAGAGCCGTCCACAGCAGGAGTGAGGATATCACCAATCCGCCACACAACAGCCATGGCAGCACGCCATGAACCATCTCCCCCTGCCCACGAGTGAGCAGCAACAGCCCCAGTATCAGCGCCGACTGCACCCCAATCCCATAGAGAAATTGGCGTGATAGCTGCTGAAATTGACGATACAGCATTATCTCAACTCCTTTCACAGTAATGAGATCTGACTGCTAGCAATAGTGATTATTAATTACTACCTTGATCAGGTTTTTCCTTCCTCTTTTTCGTGATAATCTGATCTTTTTCGACTTATTTTCTTTGCTCACAGCTGCGGTGGTTTGATGTACCCTCGCTGGCGTGAGGTCGTGCTTCACTTGTCATAGGTCCCCTGTTCCATTAGTTAGGCGGACACCAAGCAGGAACGAGTCTTCACCAAGCGAATACAACCCCAAAGGTCGAGACAACACTGATCGGCAGAGGGGATGTAGAAGGTTGCTCAAGTATACGCTCGCTTTCATTTTTCGCAGCGATCGAGTCCTAATGCTGCGCCGCAATAAGACCCCCAACGCGCACCTACTCAACGGCGTGGGTGGTAAGCTAGAGCCGGATGAAACGCCTCGCCAGTGCATCATCCGTGAGATTCGTGAAGAGGTCGGCATCCGTATCAGCCGCGTGCAGTTTGCCGGGGTGGTCACGTGGGGCGGAGCGGCGGAGACGGGTGAGGCAGGCATGTATGTCTACTTTGCCGACTGGCCTAAAGAGCTCTCGCCCGAAGTCGCGCGCGGCCGGCAGAGCGACGAAGGACTACTCGACTGGTTCTCCATCGAGTATGTCTGCACCAACCCCGATCAGACGGTAGTAGACAATATCCCTCACTTCCTGCCGCAGATGTTGAGCACCAGAGACGGCGAAGGCGCTCCGCGTAGGCACTATTGTCACTACCGCGGCTGGGTGCTTGACAGGGTCAGTCATCTGCCGCTCTCGATGGAGATGCTGAGCGAAGCAACGCGAGATTAGCAAAAATGAACAAGTCATAACGATGGGCAGGGCGTAAACGGTACGCCCTGCCCATCGTTATGACTTCCCCTACCCCCCGTGCGACTTCCTCGACCACCACGATCCCATGCGGTTACCAGCCCGGAAGATCGCGCTAGGCTACGCCTCTTTGAGCGGGTCTCCGTGATCGTCCCACATTTCCCTCTCGTGGCAAAGGTCATGATGGGTGCCGCGGCGTAACCATATCACGACAGATCAGCCACAGGAGGAATGATCATGCACTACCGCTTTGCGATCTGCGACGACCAACCCGCCGACCTGAGGTTCATCGCCACACTCGTGGCTAGATGGGCCGATGCGACCGGCCATAGCGCTGCGATCGCGACCTTCCCGTCGGCCGAAGCATTCCTGCTGCGCTATGCCGAGGACAAAGCATACGATATTCTGCTGCTGGACATTGAGATGGGGCAGATGAACGGCGTCGCCCTTGCCAAAGCCGTCCGGGCGGCGAACAAGGAAGTGCAGATCGTCTTTGTCACCGGCTACATGGAGTATATCGCCGACGGCTACGACGTGGAAGCGCTGCACTACCTAATGAAGCCGGTCAATGAAGGGAAGCTGTGTGCCGTGCTAAACCGAGCGGCGGACAAGCTCAAGCGCAATGAGCAGGCTCTGCTGCTAGACTCTCGCGACGAGGCGGTCCGCATCCCACTGTACGAGATCCATTACCTCGAAGTCCGGCAGAACTATGTCACCATCCACGCCCGCGAGGAGCATGTCGTCAAAAGGCCGCTTGGCGAGATTGAGAAGGAGCTGGACGAGAGCTTCTTCCGTGTCGGCCGCTCATTCATTGTCAATCTGCGCTACATCCGCAAGATCACCAAGACAGACGTGCATCTCAAGAGCGGAGCGGTCATCCCCCTGTCGCGCGGGATGTACGAGCCTCTGAACCGGGCGATGATTAGTTACTTCTAAGGAGGTGCCGCCATGTGGCTCATTTCAAAGCTGATCGACAAGCGGATCGCCACCTACCAGAGCGAACTGATCCAGACCCACTATGCCGAGGTCGAGAATATGTACAACGAAATGCGTGGCTGGCGGCACGATTACCGCAATCATATCCAGACGATGAAGAGCTACGCTGCGTCAGGCGACCTGGCGGCCATCCAGCGCTATCTGGATGAGCTAGATACAGACCTAGCGGCGGTGGAGACGATCATCAAGACGGGCAACCGGATGACTGACGCGATCCTCAACAGCAAGATCTCCCTCGCTCGGTCCAAGCTAATCCCCGTGAGGGCCGACGCCCATATCCCGGTGGCGCTGACCACCGCAGAGCTCGACCTGTGCGTGATCATCGGCAACCTCTTTGACAACGCCATCGAGGCCAGCCTAGCTCTGCCTGTAGATCAGCGCCTGATCCGCGTCTACATGGAGATGAAGAACACGCAGCTCTACATGTCGTTTACCAACCTGACGGCGACGAACAAGCAGCGCAAGGAGAACGGACGCTTCGCTACGTCCAAGGGCGAAGGACATGGCTATGGACTCGTACACATTGACCAGATCGTGGAGCGGTATGGTGGCTATATCAGCCGCAACAGCGAGGATGGCGCCTTTACCACCGAGATACTCCTGCCGCAGTAGACCGCTTAGCATTTCGTCCCCCGCAACGCGCATCTCATCCCCAAAATGGCAGCAATAAGGAAATCGGTGGTAAACTCGGTGTCGAGGAGGATGATGCAAGTGGATGCTGCCCAAAGAGAGAACCGGATCAAACCAAAACATGGCATCTGGAGCAATGCCGTCTATATGATAAGCCTAGCCTGGCGGACCGAGAGGAGCGTTCTCTGGCTGTGCCTGATCCAAGCTGCGCTGGCGGTGGCCAGCAGCCTGCTCGGTCTGTTTATTGTGCCGACCGTGCTGGGGACCATCGAGGCCGCGGCTCCGCTCACGAGGCTGCTCGGCACCATCGCCGCCTTCGCGCTGGCCCTGATGCTGGTCGGTGCGGCGAGCGCCTATGTCGGTGCCAACACGCTTTTCGGTCGTGTCGCGGTGCGCGGAGCTCTGGTTTCCCAAATCCATGATAAGTTCTCGCAGACCTCTTTTCCCAATACTGTGGATCAGGGCTTCCTCAAACAGCTCGAAAAAGCGCGGATGGCGGTTAACAATAACGACGAGGCGACCGAGGCTATCTGGAAGACGCTGACCGAGCTGGTGCAAAATAGCGCCGGGTTTGTTATCTACCTGGTGCTGCTGGCGTCGCTGGACCCGCTGATCGTCATCATCACACTGGCGACGACAGTGATAGGCTACTTCATCACCAAAGAGATCAACAACTGGGGCTATCGCCACCGTGAAGAGGCGGCGGGATACTCGCACCGGATGAACTATGCCAGCAGCAAAGCCGGTGATCATACTTTTGCCAAGGATATCCGCATCTTCGGCATGCAGAACTGGCTGGAGAGCGTCTATGGCAGCACCCTCAACCTGTACCAGGCGTTTTGTGTGCGCCGGGAAAAGGTCTATATCTGGGCCAATGTGATCGATGTGGTGCTGTCGCTGTTACGTAACGGTATCGCCTATGCGTACCTGATCGCCTTCACCCTGCGCAGCGGGCTAAGTGCTGCGCAATTCCTACTGCATTTCACAGCGGTTGGCGGCTTTACGACTTGGGTTAGTGGCATCCTATCCGGACTGACCACCCTGCATAAGCAGAGCCTCGACATCTCCACGGTGCGCGAATTTCTCGAGGCTGAGGAGTGCTTCCGTTTTGAGGACGGCGAGCCACTCGAACCAGACCTCGACCAGGCTTACGAGATCGAGCTGCAAGACGTGGCGTTTCGTTACCCGGGGGCTGACCGGGATACGTTGCATGGCATTAACCTCACCATCAAGGCGGGTGAGAAGCTAGCGGTCGTCGGCTTAAACGGCGCAGGCAAGACGACGCTAATCAAGCTGATCTGTGGCTTTTACGACCCCACCAGCGGCGAGGTGCTGCTCAACGGTCGAGATATCAAGGCCTACAACCGCCGCGATTACTACCGGCACTTCGCCGCGGTCTTTCAGCAGTTTTCACTGTTGGCGGCGACCATTGCCGGCAATGTCGCCCAGACTAATGAGGGGATCGACATGGATGAGGTGCGCGCCTGCATCGAGAGGGCCGGGCTGAAACGCAAGGTGGAAAGCCTTGCCGATGGTTATGAGACACGCCTTGGCAAGCAGGTCTTTGAAGATGCCCCTGAGCTCTCGGGCGGTGAGTTGCAGCGACTGATGCTGGCGCGAGCGCTGTACAAGGATGCGCCCATCATCGTCCTCGACGAGCCCACCGCGGCCCTCGACCCAATCGCGGAGAGCGATATTTACCAGCGATACAACGACCTGACTGAAGGGCGTACCTCAATCTACATCTCCCACCGCCTAGCCTCCACCCGCTTCTGCGATCGCATCTTGTTCATCGAAGACGGTGTGATCGCCGAAGAAGGAACCCATGATGATCTATTGGCTCAAGGTGGAAGGTACGCGGAGCTGTTTACCATCCAGAGCCGCTATTATCGGGAGGGACGTGCGCAGAATGACGAACAAAAACGTTGCGGATAAGGTACCGGTGCGTGAGGCCCTGAAGCTTAATGCGAAGGCGTTCCTGATCTGGTGGCAGCATTATCCGCTGATCTTTGTCTCCTCGGCGATCTACGCTGTGGTCAACGCGCTGACACCCTATGTCGGCATCTACCTGTCCGCACAGATCATCAATGAGCTGGCTGGGGCTCGAGAGCTTGAGCGTCTTTCCCGGTTGGTGGTGGTCACGCTGGCATCGACCGCCCTGCTGACACTGTTCAAAGCCGCCCTAGAGCGCTGGAAGAACTCCGCGCACGCCGGGCGCTATTACCGGCAGGAGAAGATCTTTGCTGATAAGCTTTTGGCCATGGATTTCTGTTCGGTCGATGATCCCCATACCCATGACCTGCGTTCGCAGATACGCCAGAACAGCAGTTGGGGCGGTTGGGGGCTTGGCAAGCTCTTTGAATACACGGAGGGTCTACTGACCGCGCTGATGAAGATTATTGGGGCTGCCGCCCTGAGTATCTCGTTGTTTACACTGCGCGTTCCCGCCAGCGCCGGAACTCTCAGCCGGCTAAATCATCCCATCTTCATCGTGCTGATCATTGCCATTATGTTCGCGGTGACCTTTCTGGCCCCCGTCCTATCCAACCAAGCCAATAGCTATTGGACCAGATCCGCCGATGGTGCCAGGGAAGCGAACCGTCGCTTCAGCTTCTACGGTTTCATGGCCTATGACCACGACCGCGCGCTCGATATCCGCATGTATCGGCAGGATATCCTTTGCCGACAGAACTTCCATCAGGACCATGTCTTTGGACCCCGAGGCAAGTTGGCTCGCTATGCGCGCGGTCCGATGGGAGCGCTGAGCGCCTTGTCCGCTGCCGTATCACATGTCTTTACCGGAATCGTCTACGTCTTTGTCTGTCTCAAAGCATGGGGCGGCGCCTTCGGTGTAGGGTCAGTCACGCAATATATCAGCGCGATCACCTCGTTTTCCGGTGGGGTGGCGTCGCTAATCTCCACGCTGGGCGATATGCAGAACAACGCCGCGTTCCTGCGTGAGACTTTCGAGCTCTTGGATACTCCCAATGATATGTATCAGGGGTCGCTCACCGTCGAAAAGCGCTCCGACCGCCACTACGAGATCGAGTTTCGCGATGTATCGTTCAAGTATCCGACGTCTGACATCTACGCCCTGCGTCATGTCTCGATGAAGTTCAAGATCGGCTCGCGTCTCGCGGTCGTCGGCGAAAACGGCAGTGGCAAGACCACCTTCATTAAGCTGCTCTGCCGCCTCTACGACCCGACCGAAGGCGAGATCCTGCTCAATGGCATCAACATCAAGAAGTATGACTACAACGAATACCTGTCGGTCTTCTCTGTGGTCTTTCAAGACTTCAAGCTGTTCGCTTACCCGCTGGGGCAGAACGTGGCGACCACTATGGACTATGATCAGGCGCGAGTGGAAGAGTGCCTCAAGGAAGCTGGCTTCGGTGATCGGCTAAGAGAGATGCCCGCTGGTGTCGCCACCTGCCTATACAAGGATTTTGACGAGAAGGGTGTCGAGGTCTCCGGTGGCGAAGCGCAAAAGATCGCCATTGCCCGTGCGCTCTACAAAGACGCCCCCTTCATCGTTCTCGACGAGCCCACCGCCGCACTGGACCCGGTGGCTGAGGCTGAGATCTACGCCAAGTTCAATGAGATCGTCAGCGACAAGACTGCCATCTACATCAGTCATCGCCTCTCCTCCTGCCGCTTCTGCGACGAGATCCTGGTCTTCGACCAGGGCCAAGTGGTGCAGCAGGGTAGCCACGATCAGCTCGTGGCAGACGAGAGTGGCAAATATCGTGAGCTGTGGGTTGCGCAGGCGCAGTACTATGCGGATGACCGTATGGAGACGGGGGCATTGCGCGAACCCGTAGTGGCGACAAGCTAGGTGCTCGAAGTCAGTAAGGCATAGCATCGCTCGATAACACCCACGTGGGCAAAACCGCGTGGGTGCTATTGTGTAAAGGAAAACGATACCTTTTGCTAGAATTAGACAGGTTGTCGGCGCAAGAAAGTGAGGATTTATGATGACTGCTGCTTTTCGCAACTACATCCCCGAACCATTATTCGGCGAGGATTACCATAAGCTCCGCGCTTTCCTCATCCGTCTGGATGACCACAACTACCATTTTGGCCGTTGGGATTGGATGATCACGCACATTAATCTTGATCCAAGCGGCCTAGACAGGATAGGGCTCTGGAAAGAAGACAGTGAGATAGTTGCAGCCGCTACTTACGACACAATCCTTGGCGGTGCCTATCTTTTGTTCGACCAGGCGCATAGGCATTTGGCCGAGGAAGCGCTTTTGTATGCCAAGGAGGCGCTGGCGAAAGAGGGCCGATGCCGCATCCTCATTTTGGATGGCGATGAGATGCTGCAGGAGATCGCAGCGCGGCACGGTCTCATCCCCACCCAAGAGCGAGAGTGTGATGCCATCTACCCGATCGATCCGGATCAGATCTCATACTCACTGCCGGATGGGTTCAGCATCACCAGCATGAAGGACCGATTTGATCTGTATCAGTATGGGAAAGTACTGTGGAAAGGCTTTAACCATGAGCTCAATGGCGAGGGCCCCTATGTGTTCAGGGAAGAGGAGCGGTCAAAACGGGAGATCCAGTTTAAACGCCCGAACGTGAATCTGGATCTGAAGGTCGCCGTCGTGGCGCCAAACGGAGATTTTGTCTCCTACTGCGGCATGTGGCTGGATGATGCCTCCGATAGCGCATTGGTCGAGCCGGTTGCCACCGACCCCGCGTACCGCAAGATGGGACTTGGGCGGGCAGCGGTTTTAGAGGCGATTCGGCGTTGCGGAGAACTCGGGGCAAAGCGGGCATTTGTCGGCTCGTCACAGCAGTTTTATTACAGCATCGGCTTTAGGCCGTATGCCACTTCCACTTGGTGGGAGCAAAGATGAGGGTACGCTGATTACTGTTTTTGAGGGTGATGTTTATGGACAAACAGTTCATTAAGGGTCTTGACTTGTGCGAGGGATTTTGGAATGATGTCGCCAAACCGCTGATCGATCAGCATTTCCCTGGTCTCGTCTATACATCGGGACTGATCGGATATGGGTCTGATGTCTTGGGTTATGATGATGCGGTTTCCACCGACCATATGTGGGGGCCAAGGTTTTACCTGTTCCTCAGAAATGATGATTACCGTCTGAAAGACCACATCATGGAGGTGTTCGGTAACAACTTTCCATATAGCTATCAAGGATACCCGGTCAACTTTTCTGAGCCGGATAAGAACGATCACGGGGTTCGTCATCCTGTTGCCATAGCGAGTGGACGGGTCAATCCGCTTGTTTTTGTCCACACGGTTGAGGGCTATGTCAAAGACTATCTCGGTGCGTACCCTCCGTCGGGCTATGATCTCTTTGACTGGCTGAGCTTTTCGGAAAACCGACTGCTCTGCCTGACATCGGGCAGGTTGTTTGTCGACCATCTGGGGGTTAAGGACTTGCGTGCCCAATTGCAGTATTATCCCGAGCCTGTTCGGTTGTACCTCATCGCGTCTCAATCGAGCCTAATCGCCGAAGAGCAGGCTTTCGTCAAACGCTGCGCCTCGCGTGACGATGATCTCGGTTCGCGGATTGTATGCATGAGGATTCTGGAGCGTATAGCGCGCTTGTGGTTCTTGTACAACAGACAGTACGCTCCCTATAGCAAGTGGTTTGGCACAGCCCTCCAACGATATTGCACGAACGAAGCGCTGATTGCTGCTATCACGGACGCATCCCGCGCTGACAGCATCTATGAAAGAGAAAAGTACCTCGTAGCTGCTCAGGTTGAGATCGGTCGTGTACACAATGAAAGCGGCATTGCTGAACCTTTGTCGCTCGAGGTCACGGACTACTTTACTCGCGATATCAAGGTCATTTATGCTGACCGTTTCGCGGCAAGTGTGCAAACGTGTTTGCAAGGCACCGTGCTGGAGCGTCTACCGCTCTTTGGGACCATGAGTCAGATCGGCAACTTTTGTGTGTTGAACGATAAACCGGGCATTGGGAGAGCTGCGCTGAAAGCACTGTATAGTAAATTGGCGGAAGGCGAAGATCGATGAAGGGGATTGATCAGTAAAAGCAACAAAGGGCAGGGCGTATAAAAGACGCCCTGCCCTTCGTTCATAATGCGATCTCAACTACGCAACCGTCTCAACACCGCTGCAGCACGGCTCTCCAACTCAGGCAACGCATCCATGAGGAAGTAGCGTAGATCGAGGCTCTCGTCGTCATTGATCTTGAGACTACCTGTCACTGCCATTGCTTCATACAGCACGACCACGGTATGCACCTGATCACCATTGGGATAGGAGAAGAAGAGCTCTGGCCCAGACACGACATCAACCAGCCGGAACGGATCCGCGCTTAAGCCCGTCTCCTCCCACAGCTCCCGGCGGGCGGTCTGCTCCAAGCTCTCCCCTGGCTCCATAGCCCCACCAGGGAGCCCCCAGGTACCGGTATCGGAGCGTTTCTGCAGGAGTATCTCGCCGCGCTCGTTGCGGACGATCACCGTCGCCCCGACCACTACCAGCGGGCGGTGGCCGACTAGCAGACGTAGCTCTGAGACGTATCCTGAGATGTTCATCACCCATTTCTTCGGAAGTGGAGTTGTGCCATACTACTCGAGCAGACAATTGGGTGTGAAGAGATGTTGTTCTCATGGTGAGAGCCGGCAGTCCGGTTCTGGACCTCATGAATGACCCCCTGGAGCCCCTCGCCTGCGTAGGAGAGCAGCGGCGAGATCTCGATCTCCTGACCCGCGAGACACTCTTCGGGCAGACCGGCGTCTCGCAGCCATTTCCGGTGCAGATCGATTATCAGTCGGTGTGCCGATGCCGGGCTGTCGTCCCCCTCACGGTTCTTGACCGGTGCAAACTCCTCTTCACGAACCACCTGAAGGGCGGCAACGTCCGCGGCGCAGCGCATGATATCGAACAAAAACAGCTCAAACTTGTACGCATTGGGTTCGGCCGGCTCCGTCAGGTGCCCCTTGGCATTGAGGCTGGGCACACGCTTGTGTGCTACATGATAAGGCAGTTCGATGCTCACGCACTGCTCCAAGAAAGAACGCCGGAAAAGATACATCCCGGTGTTGGCCCAATTGTAGAGGAGCTCTCCATTCTGATCACGCGCCTCACTCAGCTCCGTGGAGATATCCGAGTATTCCACGATATCCGGTCTACCGTCGCGGTAACAGAGTACACCGACCTTCTCACTGGCGTTCACCTTCGGGACGACCTTGCAAGCGATGGGCAGCTGTGAGTGCTCGGCAAAGCCTACGAAGCTTGGGTCAGCCACCTTGGCCAATATGTTGTCGACGTAATAGACATAGATCCACTCCACACCGCGCCGCCGCAACTTTTCCATTCCGCCTGACTGCTCGAGGGCCAAGAAGCAGCCTCCGTTGCCATCGGGAGCTGTGCTTATCTGCCCTGGCGAGGTGAGAAGGACCTTGCCCTGTTCATCAAGTGCTGGCAGCTCGCCCTGAGTAAAGAAATGGACCTCTTCCTGCGGGTAGCCGAAACACTGGTGGGACGAGAAGAAGGCGATGGTTTCATCATGATTTTCCGGGCTAGTCATGATGTACCACGGGATGGATCGTCCGACTAGCCGAGATAGGGCTAACAGTCGCTCTGCATGCAGCTGAAATAAGCTCTTCGCTGACGGCAGACCAATACTGAAAGTCCCTTTTGGACCCGAATGTCCTAGACGGCTGCCTTGCCCACCGGCCAGCATCAAGGCAGCTACCTTCCCTGCTTTGAGCTGCTGCCAGCCCAGCTCCTGCAGCTTCACCTGCTGATCGTGAGCCATCGTAGGCCAGGAGGTAGCCTGCATGGGCAGGATCTGGCTTTCCCCTGTCTCTAACGTGCGATTGATCACCAACTCCCGATATAACTGCCTCATTAGCGGAAAGTCGACACTTAAGATCTGCTTAATGAGGTCAACTTGCTCATGTTCGCTCAGCGTATTGAAATGGTCAAGCAGGTGTTCTTGACCATAACGCGTGATCAAAGAGCGAGCCATTTGTAGTCGGCTCTGTTCGTCGACCAAATGCAAAGCCATCCCTCCCTAGCGCGAGAATGCCAACGTGAGGTCACGAGCGGGACAACAGACACAGCTGAGGCCGTCTCATTGCTGAGAGATCATTTGCGACTCGTCCCACTATTTGGTGAGCTATGACGTGCCATCTGGGACGCCGCTATGTAGTCACAATTCGCTGACGTTCTGTAAAACCCTAGGGGCGACGATGCCAATTTGTTACCCCTGGGCTGGTGAGGAAGAGGGGCCGATCTCCCACAGTGGGGCTAGAGATAGGCTTCATTCGTTCTCGTGCCGGAAATTAGACAGTGAAATACCGAAAGACAATCATTAGCTCCCTTTGCTACAATGAGGATGCAGTATCTAGGAATCAGATCAGCGTCCCTCAAGGGAGGTCAGGACCACCATGAATCTGTTCATCTACCCAACCGTGATCGGCGAGCTAGGAATCGCTGAGCACGGCGGTGCAATCACCCATCTCTATCTGCGGAGAGAGGACGTTCCGGCCAGCGCTGTCATCAAGGAGACTCAGTTGCTCAAAGAGGCGAACCGGCAACTGCAGGAGTACTTTGCAGGAGCGCGCCAAGAGTTCGCACTCCCCCTGGAACCTGCGGGTACAGAGTTCATGGTCGCAGTCTGGCAGGCTCTACGCGCCATTCCCTATGGAGAGACGAGAAGCTACAAGGAGATCGCGCAGAGCATTGGCAGAGCCAAAGCGGTCCGAGCGGTCGGACTGGCTAACAATCGCAACCCGATCCCGGTCTTTATCCCCTGCCATCGAGTGATCGGTGCTGATGGCAGCCTAGTGGGCTATCGTGGCGGACTGTCCATGAAAGGCCACCTTCTAGCTCTGGAGAAGCAGCATGGCTGTCTTTAAGTATGGACAAGTCGAGATAGATTATCTGCGCGGGCAAGATAGCGTACTCGGAGCTGCCATGGAGCGGATCGGCAGGGTCGAGCGAGCGGTCCAGCCCGACCTGTTTACCGCCCTGATCCACTCGATCGTCGCTCAGCAGGTCTCCGCCAAAGCTGCCGCGACAATCTGGGAGAGAATACAGGCACGTTTTCCCACCATCACCCCTTCGGCCATCGCTGCGGCCACCGTTGCGGAGATCCAGCAGTGTGGCCTGTCCACACGCAAAGCGGGCTACATTAAGGAAACCAGCGAGGTGGTAGCCCAAGGCAAGCTGGATCTAGCCGAGCTCGATCAGTTGTCCGACGCGGAGGTGATCAGACGCCTCTCTTCCTTGCGTGGGATCGGCGTCTGGACAGCGGAGATGCTTCTGATCTCTTCGCTGCAGCGCCCTGATGTCGTGAGTTGGGGCGACTTGGCTATTCGCCGTGGGATGAGGCACCTGTATAGCTTGGATGATCTGACGAGAGAGCAGTTTGATGAGTATAGACGAAGGTACTCTCCTTACGGGTCCGTCGCTTCCATCTACCTGTGGAAACTATCGACAGAGTGATGGCTGGGAGCTAAGGAGGCGGTCTAGAGATGGTGCTTACCGATCAGGAAAAATGGCGGGCTGTGCTCGAATGCGATGACGCCTATGACGGACGATTCTATTATGGAGTAAAGACGACGGGTGTCTTCTGCCGACCATCCTGTAAGTCGAAGGCTCCCTTGCGGCAGAACGCTGAGTTCTTCGAGACGATAGGAGAGGCGTACGCCCATGGGCTACGCCCCTGCAAGCGCTGCAGACCAGACCTGCTTGACTATCGACCGATGATGGAGCTGCTCAATCGGGCGCAACAGATCTATGACATGCACTTTGACGACAGCAGCAAGCTCGCCTTGGCGATCAAGCAACTGGGGGTTAGCCGCAACCACCTGACCCGTCTCTTCCGCCAACAGCTGCATATGACGCCGACTGAGTACCTTCATCGACTGCGCTTAGCTAGGGCCACTCAGCTCCTAGAGGAGACTGATGCCAGCACATTGAGTATCTCTCTGGCATGTGGTTTCGGGAGTCTATCTACCTTCTATGAGTGCTTTAAGAAGCAACTCGGAGCCACCCCGACTGAGTATAGACAGCAACGGCAGCAGGGCACCTAGGCTGCAGCAGGCCGCGGGGGAGTCTTTCAGGTGTTTCTCGCACCACTCCCCAATGATCAGAAACAGAGCGGAGCAGCAGGCTGGCCTGCTGCTCCGCATAGTCATCTGCAAGCGACAAACGGCCTCCATCTGGCGTGATTGAGCCAGATGGAGGCCGTTTGTCGCTTATACGCCAGTGTTCGGAATGGAGTTGGTATCGCCACCTGGTGGTGGCAGGATCGGGGGATCATATAGGCCATCGGCAAGGTAGATGATGGATGAGCCATGGCTTGGTCGTGTGGCCAGACTGGTCGTAGATGCCCACCCCGAAATAACAACGGTGGAGACTAAGAGAACGGCGAGGAATTTACGGACTGACTTCATCTGATGACAACCCCTTTCTTGATATATGGTAAGTATCCAGGACCCTAAACAGAAGGTTAGCGGCCAGGGCGATATTCCCAGACGCGCGAGCAATCTCAGCGGCTTGACCCCAACTATCGATTGCCGAGCCAAAGCGCTCTGCCTCTACAAAGCTCTTGGCAGCACTGTCAAAGCGCTCGATTGCCCATTGGTTTTCTCCCAATTTCTGATGCTTCTCTGCCTTCACCCTGCACGCATCCGCATACACCTCTGGCTCTAGATTCGTGCCAAGCGATGCGAGCAGCGTGTCCGCATAATCCATACGTCCAGCGCAAATGGCCAGCCTTGCCCTCTGGACAACAACCCGGCTGCACTCACGCCTTTGTCCTAATCGCCGATAGGCAATCTCTGCCTCTGCGAGAGCCAACTCAGCGTTTTCATAGTCAGTCATATCGGTGAGAATATTAGCCGCCAACTCCTGTGCCGCTGCCCTAAGAACGAGATCGTCGCGCTCTAGAGCTAGCCGGCTTGCTTCATGAGCATACTCAGAGGCTTTCTGCCAGTCTCCTATATTCTGACAGGCACGACTAAGATTGAGCATGAAATGAAGTCGCTCACTGTAGTCAGCGGTAGACCCAGATAGCTCATTAAGGAGACGATGCGCTTCTTTCGGTTTGCCAAGGCGTAACAGGCAGTTAGCGTAATCAATGCGCAGGCGGTATAGTGTCTTCGGGCTTCCGCTCCGTGTGTCATCGTCGATCGCTAAAGCATCACGGAAATAGTGATCTGCTTGACTGAGATTACCTCTACGCAGGTGGATATTAGCCAGTCCATAGATAGCATCAATGCACCGATGCTGCCATTGAAGGGAGTGAAAGTGCTCCA
>CAZINL010000004.1:3308-3747 GCA_964540595.1 uncultured Clostridia bacterium | reverse complement strand
TCCAGGGCTTGACGATAATATAATGTTGCCGCATCGAGATCGTCATCTGCCCAGGAGAAATAAGCTAGGGCCATAAGATAGCGTCCACGAATGTCACCGTCAGCGATGTTAGGGAGATCGGCTCGAAGTTCTTCCGCAAGGATCTTGGCCTCGTCTAGGCGTTTGTCGTTCGCCAGTGCGATTAGTTGTTTAATCTTAGTGCGCAGCTCTTGGGCATCATCATCTTGCCCGCCTCGAGCCTCAAAGTAGTAGCTAGGTTTGCCCAGCCTTTCGGCGATCTTGCGGAGTATCTTCTTCGATGGGACTGCCTTACCATTTTCAATGATGCTGATATACGATGCCGTGGTGTAATCATCGGCCAACTCGGTTTGAGTTAATCCCTTCTGTTCTCGAAGAAACTTGATCTCCTCATGAAGCTGCACCTATATTCACCTCCTTG
>CAZINL010000004.1:0-3298 GCA_964540595.1 uncultured Clostridia bacterium | reverse complement strand
CAGGCTTTGAATGCCACTAAGCCTTGCTGGGGCCAGGGGGATCTACCAAGCCATGCCGCCATACGCAGTAGTTCATGTCGCGATAAGCGTGTGAACTAGCATAAGATCGACACCCAAAGTCACGTTTGTGATTGCTTGAAACATAACTTAATTCTAAAGCCGCTTATATATTAGGCATTGTGTGTCAATTTCCTTGTGGTCTTGTTATTTTTTTTAAACTTTCTCCTAACATCTGATCTATCAGATCGAGCAGGATGGAGTGATTAGCTCCCGTCCTCTCACACCACCGTACGTACCGTTTCGGTATACGGCTCAGAATTGACTCCCGCGCCCAGGGGCATTGTGTTCCGTCTCGTAAGCAGATGCAGTAAATGAGGCCTATCTCCAGCTTTGAGGCTAGAGATAGGCCTTCCTGTGTTTGAACTGTTAACTCCCACCTATTTGCGCTTGATACACCGCGCGCAGAAAACTCTCGGCGTGCCGAATGGGGGTGTGGTCGCGCATGATCCGTGCCAGGCCACGGCGGACCATCTGCTCGCGTTCCTGTAGCCGATGAACGATCTCTTCGATGGCCTGGGCGGCGGCGGTGAGGTTGCCGATGGGGTACAACCGACCGTTGTTGCCATCGGTGATCAGCTCGGTATTACCCGGAATAGCAGAACTGATCACCGGACAGCCGCAGGCCATGGCCTCGAGCAGGCTGTTCTGAAAACCTTCCGAACGGGATGTAGAGATGGTGCAGCCTCCGGACAGCGCAGCGATAGCGTAGAAGTGTGGCATCGCCGGCCGCGGTACGCTGGAGTGCAGCCGGACACGATCACGCAGTCCAAACTGCTCCACCGACCGGTGGAACTGATCCAGATCGCTGGACATGCTGGTATCAACCACGAAGGCAAACGACAGGTCCTGTCCGCGCTGGATGAGCAACTTCGCGATGGCCAGCATCTCCCGCCAGTTCTTGTTGGTATCCAGCCTACCGACCCATAATACCACTGGCTTGGTAAACAGCTGTGGCGCAAGGCTGAGGTCAGGCCGGTCCAGGGGGCGAAACAGCTTGGTATCGGTGGCGTTATAAACCACATGAACGGGGATAGCTCGATCACTGATCCCTTGATGGACCAGGCCGGCCACAAAGCTCGACGGGACGATGATGGCGTGGATCTCACGCGCTGAGAGCTGCGGAAGGTATTTGGCTGCCGCTGAGCTCAGGCCCCTGACCTCATAGATCACCTTACCTCGAAAACCCATCTCCAGCAGTGTCTTCAGATGATGGGCGGTATTGATCAACGAGATTAGGTCGTAACCTCTGTCCCTGACGATGGAGGCAAACTGGTCTCGCCTTTCCGTCACATAGACCGGGAAGTCGGCAAAACTCTCTAACCCGTCCCCACTCTGAAAGAAGAGCTTCTCCGACTCCACTCCCAGCGCCCTCAAGCCCAGCATACGAGCGTGCACGGAGCTCTCTACCCCACCCAAGGCCGCAGCCCAGCTAACAAACAAGGCACGTTGTGGCTTCAGCATGGTCTTCCCTCCTTCCTGCGCGACTGGCACTATGCCTCCAGTGCGTCTAGAAAGTTGCGCGCGTGTTGCCGCTGGTTATAGTGACGGGCGATGGAGTTGAGACCACCTGCGACCACCCGCGAACGCGCCCGAGGTTGGTCAAGCAGTTCCTGGATGCACTCCATGGCACGGCCTGAGTCAGTCAAAGGGTAGAGCCGGCCATTCTGGCCATCCCTGATCATCTCCACGTTGCCACCCACTGCCGAGCTGACGACCGGTGCCCCACAGGCCATAGCCTCCAGGAGGCTATTTTGGAAGCCCTCGGACTTCGAGGTGGAGAGTACACAGCCACCGGACTGAGCCGCCATGCTGTAGAGCTGCGGCATGGCAGCGTGTGCGACGCAGGAGAGTAGATGCACGGAGCGCTGCAGCCCCAGCCGTCCGACCTGAGCGCCAAAGGAGCTGGGATCGCTGGTCGTGACATGGGTGTCGCTGACCACCCAGAACTGTAGATCATCCCGCTGCGATGCCAAGCCCGCGGCGATGGTCAAGAGCTGCCGCCAGTTTTTGTTGTCATCGAGACGACCGACCCAGAGGATGACCTTCTGGCCTGCACAGAGCTCGGCGGGCAGCGGAGCGTGAGGGTGCTCGATCGGCTGGAAGCGCTCGGTGTCCACCCCATCGGGGACCACTTTGATGGGGATGGTGGTACCACCGGTGGCCTGCTGTACTAGCTGAGCGACGTATTGGGACGGGACCATGATGGCGGTGATCTCCTGTTTCGTTAGGGTCTTGCAGTACTCCAGGCTTTGTTCCGCCAGGCCCCTGACCTCGTAGATGATCTTGCCACGGAAATTGGCTCGCCGCGTGAGATTGAGGAAGTGGACGAAATTGACCATGGAGACGACCCCGTAATCGGCGTCGTGGAAGTGCGGTAGGAAGTTCATCGGCTCCCGATCGATCGTGACGGGAAAACCATCGAAGGTCTCGCGGCCTGCACCGCTGCGGTAGAAGAACTTCTCAGACGGAACCCCTAGTTCACGTAGTCCCTTCATGCGTGTATAAAGGGAGCTTGGCACACCGCCGAGATTGGCCGCCCAGCTGACGAAGAGCATCGGTTGGCGCGTCATAGCGGGCTCCTTTCTACTCACTTACAGGTCATTGCGCGCTGGCAGGTGGCTAACGATCGCGAGAAAGGCACGGACATGCGCGGCGGTGGAATGCTCCCTCTCGACCCGCTGCTGGCCGTTTCTGCTAAAGTCTTGCCACAGCTCCTGATCACCAAGCAGCCGCAGCAGGTACTTAGCGGCTGTGTTCGGGTAGCCCAGCTCATACAAGAAGCCATCGCGCCCGTGGCTGATGATCTCGGTATTGCCACCCATGGCAGAGCTGACCACCGGTACCGCACAGGCCATGGCCTCGAGGATGCTGTTTTGCATCCCCTCCGAGAGCGAGGTAGAGAGCACGCATCCCCCAGAGGCCCTTACCAGAGCGTAGTACTGAGGCATCTCATGGTAGGGCAGACAGGAGAGCACTCGGAGATGGGGGCGCAGCCGTAGCTGGCGGCAGCGCTTGTAGAAGGCGTGGGTGTCTGGCGAGACCTCGGTATCGCCAGCGATCCAAAACTCCACATCGCGCCGCTCCTGCACGACCAGCGCCGCCACATGATCCTCAACACCATTGTCGAGGGCCAGACCGCGAGTACCGCGCGGACGTGCAGCTACCTGCTGCTGATGGGATCGACCGGCCGCGAGGTTTCGGTCGACCTCAATGTCGATCCCGCGATCCTCGGCGGGCT
>CAZINL010000003.1:39771-43949 GCA_964540595.1 uncultured Clostridia bacterium | reverse complement strand
AGGGCAGCCGCGTTCGCGCTGGTCAGTTGCTGGGTTATGTCGGTGACAGCGGCTATGGACCCGAAGGCACCACCGGCATGTTTGATCCCCATCTCCATTTCGGCATCTACGATGGGTCGTTTGAGCCGATCAATGCCTTTCCGTTCCTTCAGTTTTGGCAGCAGAACACCGTGGCGGCGAAGTAGAAACGCACGAGTCCACAAGTCGGGCGTGGCTGCATAGCAACATGCCCACGCCGACCGCAGTTACATCTAGCGCCGGATAGGCGCGGTGTCGGCAGCGGCTTGTATAAGCCGCGAAAGACAGATGTAATGGAGGATGCGGCGGTTGAATGCAGCTAATATGGGTCCACGAGTCCACAAGGCAAAGCGTTCGCTGATGAAAAGACCTGGCCATAGGCCAGGTCTTACTGTGCTTACACATCATGGGACAGGATAGTCTGCTGCTCTTCGATGGCGTTTTGGTAGATGCTGACGATCCCTGCCTGAGCGTAGCGGCGAGAGTTGAAGAGCTCCTGGAGCAGCTGTTTGCGCGCTTCGTTGTCAAACAAGTCCACCAGCAGCTTGGCTTTCTGATTGTTGGTCAGCTTGGAGCAGATTTTGACATAACCCTTCAGGCGACCATCAGTCGGGAGTTCGGTAAGTTCACGATATAAGAGCTCAAAGTCTTTTGTCTGCATAGTAGCGGTTGGAACCTTCACCTCCTTCCTTTACCATTACCACAGTGCAGGTAATTTATGATGGCATGATACAAGGCCCTTGGCAGCCTATCGACTGCCAAGGGCCTCATGTTCATGGACTTGTGGACTCCGAACGCTCTATTGATTGCTCTCCGCCTTGCTCTCCACTTTCCCTTCCACACGCGGTGGGCGCTGGCGTGGTGGATAGCGCCGCTGGCGCGGCTGCCCACCGGTGCTCTCGCGATTGGTCATGACAGCAATCTCCTGACCGTGTTCATCGCGCCGCGGACGCCGCTCTTCGCGCCGCTCCTGCGTCGGTTCGCGGCGTTCACCCGCAGCTCCAGGGTTATCGCGCCGTTCACGCCGTTCCGGTCGCTCCCCGCGCTCCGATCGCCTAGGCTGTTCGCCTCGTTCCGTAGCTTGGTTGCGCTCGGCCCGATCGGAACGTTCAGGTCTTTCCCCACGCGGTTGACGCTCACGTTCGGAGCGTTCAGGGCGCTCCGGACGATCACCGCGCTCCGATCTGCTCTGTCGTTCTGGACGCTCGCGATCCTCTCTCTCCTTTGGTTCGGAGCGAGACGGACGTTCTCTGCGTTCGCGCCCCTCGCGTGCCGCCTGATCTTTCTGTGGTGTGACCTCACGCATCACCACGGTGATATCGCCATAGTCTTCATCGGGCAGAACCACTTTTTCACCCGGGGGATAGAATTTGACCACACTCTGGGCGCCACAATCAACGCACTGATAGAGAATGCGAATCCCTTTCACCGCGGCTCCACCCTCATGGCTGGCCAGCTGCATCTTGCCTTCGCAATAGGGACAATGCAAGCGAGGATCGTAACCGACAGGTCCGATCAGGACGCCAAAGTTCATATCCCACTTGACGATGTCATCGAGCTTGAACAACTTCTGCTGGCGATTGGCTTGTCCCGACCCAGGGTGGCGATAGACCGGTTTTTCCGCGGCGGCGTCACCGCCTTCACGAGGCTCCTTGGCCTCCCTTGGTTCGGTGGGTCGCTCACGGTTCTCCCGTGGTTCGCGGGGTTCCCGCGGACTCGTATCTTTCTGAGGCATGGTATCTCTCCTTCATCACTTCCGGCAACGCTAAGCGCCGACGCCCTGTTGCCTGGCGTTATACGTAAAATCGTCCTCACCCTGCGCAGCTAACTCCATGGCACTGGGCTAAAGGGGTAGGACGCTAAGCTTATGTCTAGCAAACGGCGCTTGCGCGGCGTTATTAAGACCCTAGTGTTACTTCCTTGCTTATTCGACGTACTCCTTCTTTCTACCTGCACTGATTAGTTGATCTAGCAACGTGCCGAACGCCTTCTTCCGGAACTTGCCCAGCGGATAGCAGGAGCATTTAGGGCTACATTTGTTTACCATAATGAAATCACTCACGCTCCTGAGATCAGCTCGCTGAAAATGGGTTCTCTGCCCTCATCCAGGAGCTTGCATGACTTCATTATGGTAGACTCGACGACCGCCCCAATGCTCCGATTCCATGTCATGCAAGTTCCGAAGGACTGAGTCAGGCAAGACGTTGCTTATCTCAAGGTTGCCCAAAAGAACGAAGCCAAAGTCTTGGTATGGCAAGTCGCGCTTGGCGGGCGCACGATTCGGCCTGTGGGACAACCTCGTTGTCCACACTTTCCACACAGGTTGTGTACAAATTATCACCATCGTTATCAACAGACTTATCCACAGCCTGTGATTATGTCACGTTTCTGTGGTGCTTTAGTGGGGTCAAATTCACGTTTAGTCGGTACATATCCACAACTATGAACAACCTTATCCACAGAAATTGTTGATAAGGACAAAAAATAGGCAGAGAGCCTCAGCTCACCGCCTATTCGTGTGCCACCCGCATGACTACTGACCAACCATGACTTGCTCGTGAATTCTCTCCAACTCTGCGACCGCCTGCTCCCAGCGGTACTTTCTTTCTACCATCTGACGGCCCTGCCGTCCGAGCTCTGCGGCGATGCCGGGATTAGCGAGCAAGAACCCCATGGCCTTGGTGTAGCCGGTCGACTCGGTGTGCTTGTGGACCAAGATGCCGTTTCGACCGTGGCGGACCATCTCCGGGATCGCTCCCCGAGCCGAGGCGACGATCGGCAACCCGCTAGCCATGGCGTCGAGAATGCTTCGATGCTGCAGTTCCTCCCACTGGGAAGGGTAGACCAGCATATCGGCTAGCTGATAGACAGCTGGCAACTCCGCCAGCGACAGGCTGCCGGTAAAGTAGATCTGTCTTTTAAAGCTCTGCGCTAGCTGCGCCAGTTCGCGACCATACGGGGTGACAGTGGGGTCCGCATACCAGGACTCACTGGTCACCATCAAGACGAGCCCAGGGTCCTGACGCATGATTGGCCGCACGGCCTGCAGCAGGATATGAAGACCTTGGACAGAGCTGATGCTGCCAACATACAGGATGACTCGCTTGCCGGCTAGGCGCAGTTGCTGGCGTCTGAGAGTTTGTTCTGCATCCCGTTCCAAGATAGGAAGATACTGGTTTAGATCAACCCCAGGTCGGATGACATGGCTCTTGGCATAGAAATCAGGAATACTCAAGGCGGTATGGAAGCGCAAGAAGTAGCTGCTGGTGACCGCCGCACTGATCTGGTCTACGCAGGCGGCCGCTTCGGCGCCATTGATCTCCTTGGTCAAGAGGTCCTGGTAGAGGTGCAAGACAATCTTAGTGCTAGCCAGGCGCGGCGCCAATGACAAGACGAACTGGGGTCGGTCAAAGATATGCACCAACTCAAACACGTCCACGGTCAGCTGCTCCATCAGGGCGGCAAGATACTGATCAGTCGATTGGTGCGGGAGCCGACAGTACCGCAACCTGTCTGAGCTCTCACGCTCAAGAAGGCCTGCAGCGTTCGGGCAGAAGACAGTCACCTGATGGCGCTCCTGCAACCGCTGGGCCAACTCATGGATAGCGATCTCTACCGGACCTCCGCCAATGGGGGGGACCGGTAGCTTTTCAGGAGCGATGAGAGCAATCCTCATCTCCTCCTACCCCCCCTTGTTTGCTGTTAGTTCCTCATACAGCCGATAGAGACGGCTGGCCTGCTCCTTCAGATTGTGATGACGCTCCACCGTGTGGCGGGCTGCTCCCACGTACGGCTGCCATAGATCAGGATCACGGGCGTACTCGATCATGCGGCGTGCTAGCGCCTCGGGATCGCGCTCGGGGACTAGACAACCGGTAACGCGATCGTAGATGAGCTCAGGGATGCCAGCATGAAAGGTGCTTATCACCGGGACCCCCACGGCCATGGCCTCAATCAGAGCCAAAGGTTGACCCTCTTGATCACCATTGACAGCAGTATGACTGGCCAACACAAATAGGTCGGCGTCCCACAGTGCCCGAATGAGCTGCTGACGGCTGACAAGCCCAGCCAATGCCAATCTCACGCGGTCGGCTAATCCCGAGCGCTGGATCTGAGCCTCCAGCGCTTCGCGTAACTCCCCTTCGCCAATGATCGTCAGA
>CAZINL010000003.1:9045-39761 GCA_964540595.1 uncultured Clostridia bacterium | reverse complement strand
TCAGATGAACCTCGATCCCGGCCTTATTGATACGATCGACTGCCTCAATCAGGGTGTCCATGCCCTTCTTCTCCACCAGGCGCCCGACCGACAGGATCATCAGCGGTCCCGTTCGCCGGTAGACATGCGGCTGGTAATGAAACTGTTCCAGATTCACGCCATTAGGGATCACACGCAGCTTGGCCTCAGGGCAGCCCCAGCGCATAGCCATCTGCTTCATATGCTGGTCGTTGACCACAAACAGGTCCCCTTCCGAGAACAGCGTCGTGAGCAAGTCTCGATAGTGAGGGTCCTGTTCCGGACGAGCAGTAATGTCCTCGCCATGGAAGGAGGTCAGTAGGGGTATTCCGGTGCTGCGTTTGAGGCGTAGAGCCTTAATGCCGTTTGGCCCATAGTGGGCATGGATCAGCTTGATCCGCTGTCCGGTAAACAGGTGGAGTAGACTGCGAAACTCCCTAAACAACACAATGGGCCGCCAAGGAAACTCGCTCAGGTTTTGCACTTTGTCGGTGTAGACGAAGTGCACCCCTTGGGTCTGCGAACAAAGCAGATCGTGGATGAACGCTTGGTTGGATGGCAGGTAAGGAGACTTGAAGTGCGCCACCCTTAGGCTCTCCATGCTCTTCACCTCCTTCGATGGTCTAGGCAGATCCGATGCTGTGAAGTTAGCTGCGATCGATAAAGATGCATGGTGGGTTTGGACACTGTCCATAACTCACTTTCTCGGAACTTGCATGACGAAGCATCAGGGCCTTGAGGAAGTGCGTAAGTCTACCAACAATGAAGTCATGCAAGTTCCTGACTACAATATAGTATTGAGCGCGGCTTGCGCCGGTACCGCTAGGCGGCAAAATGGGCATTTGCCCTAGGACCCGCCCGCCTGGTGCGTGTTCGCAAAAGGGGATGGCCAACACGCCCCTAAGGTTATGGGCGGGCTGACTATCGGGAAAATCAAAAAACCGCCCTCGGCGGTTGCCGAAGGCGGTCGTAGACTCACTGTGGTCTATGGTCTCGGGGACTCTAGTCTAGATACTTCTCATACCAGCGCATGATCTGGCGCAGACGGTCGGCGCGATTTTGCGGTTTGCCGGAGCGGGAGAGCTCGTGGTTCTCGCCAGCAAAGCGGACGAATTCAGTGGTCACGCCGAGGCGCTTGAGGGCGATAAACCACTGTTCGGCCTGTTCCATCGGGCAACGATAGTCTTCCTCGCTCTGGATGATCAGGATCGGGGTCTTGACCTGGGGGGCGTAGCGGATGGGCGAGCGGGACATGATGAAGTCCTCGCTATCCCAGAGATCCGCACCGCCAAAGCCGGCGCGGTTGCCATACCAGCCGATATCCGAGGTCCCATACTTGGTGTACATATTGCTGATACAGCGCAGAGTGACGGCGGATTTGAAGCGGTTGGTTTGAGTAACGATCCAGTTGGTCATATAGCCACCGTAGCTGCCGCCGATCACTCCGAGGCGAGACTCATCGACCCAAGCGTAGTTCTGGACGACATGGTCTACGCCATTGATCAGATCCTTGTAGTCATTGCCGCCCCAGTCGGCGACAACGCCCTTGGTGAACTCCTCGCCATAGCCCTTGCTGCCGCGCGGGTTGGTGTAGAAGATCCCATAGCCTTTGCCAGCCATGAGCTGGAACTCGTGGAAGAAGCCATAGCCGTAGGTCGCATGAGGACCACCGTGGATCTGAAGCACCAGCGGGTATTTCTTGCCTGCTTCAAAACCGATCGGTTTCATCAGCCAACCTTCGATCTCCCAGCCAAGCTCGCTCTTGTAGGTCACCCGCTCAGCCTGCGCCAGATGGATGCCACTCAGTAGGTCATCATTGACCGCGGTCAGCCGCTCAGGTTTCTGGTTAGGCATGAGCGCATAGACGTCGCCAGGATTGACATTGCAGCCCTGGATATAGACCACCGGCATATGACCCTGCTCGTTGGTCAGCTTGGGAACCGCATTGAAGGAGGTGATCGAGTGCTCGCCTGCGGTCAGTTGCTCGACCTGGCCGTCGGGAACCGAGACGCGGAAGATCTGGCACTCGCCGCCCTTGGTGATATTAACGTAGATGAAGCGGCTGTCGCCGGTCCAGATTGGATGAGACGAACCAGCATCGAGGCGGGCATCGCTACCGACACTGCAGCCCATGGAGAGGTCGAGGTGGGCGGTGAGGTTGATGCTCTGACCACCCTGAGCCGGGCGGATGTACAGGTCGGTGTTGGCGTAGCCGACCTGACCCTTTTCATGGCCAAAGTAAGCGATCCACTGACCATCGGGTGACCAGACCGGGCTCCCGACCGAGCCTTCGCCGTGGGTGAGACGGGTCAGCTCGCCGCCCTCAGCGGGAACGATCCAGAGGTCGGGGATACTGGTGACATCGCAATCTTCGTTGCGGCAGGAACTAAAGAGCAGACGAGTGCCGTCCGGCGACCACGCGGGAGAGGCTTCGTCAAACACGCCCTGAGTGACCTGGCGGAACGAACCGTCGCCGAGGTTCATGACGAAGATATGCTTAGCGCGTGGGTCGAGGAAACCCATGCCATTGGCCTTATAGCGCATCTTAGTGATGACACGCATGTCTTTGTTGGTCTGCTTCTCTTTGGTTCCGGGTTCGCGAGAGGTGAAGGCGATCGACTTGCCATCAGGTGACCAGGCGAGCTCTCCTAGACCTTCCTCCCACTGAGTGACCTGGCGCGCTTCGCCGCCGTGCAGATCGATCACCCAGAGCTGGCTCTTGCCACCGCGGTTGGACATGAAGTAGAGTTGCTCACCGTCGGCGGACCAGCGCGGACTGGTATCGCGGACCAGGGTATCCACTTTGGGCGCGACGGTAAACTGACGAGGCTGGCTCCACCCTTGGCCATTCTTCTCGACCATCCACAGGCTGGAACGATAGCCGTTCTTTTCGGCATCGATCTGGGTGAGAACATAGACGACCCGCTGGCCATCGGGACTTAAGCGGGCATCGCCGGGAAACTTAAACGACCATAGATCCTCAACGGTCATGGGACGTTTGACAGTAGACAAAGGTATCCCTCCCAACTTACAGGTTAGTGTTAAATTCAACAGCGGATCTAGCTTTTCCTTCGTCTCACGAATTGAGACACCCGGAACTTGCATGACTTCGTTATAGTAAGCGCATGTAGACCTCGAAATATGGACTCTACGTCATGGAAGTTCTGTAAGAGCGAGTTATGATACACCAATACAAAGGAACCCCTTGCCTGCTGTTGCAGACAAAGGGTTCTTGGGATTCCTATGGAGGTCGCTACCGACCGAGATCCAGCCGAATCTGGCCGTTGACGGTCTTGGCAGTCACCGGAGTACCGCCGCCATTGACTTTGGCGTTGGCGCTGCGAGCGTTCTGCACGATGCTGTCATACATCCTGCCCTCAGGCTCAAGGGTAATCTTGCCATTGACCAGTGTGGCCGTAATATCAGCGCCAGCAGTGGTATCTAGTTTCAGATCAATGCTGCCGTTGACCGTTGCAACCGAGATGGGACGCTCAGGCTGGACGACCAAGCTGCCTTCCACGTTGCCATTGACCACGTCGAGAACCAGGCCGATCCCTTTGGGCAGGTAGACCACGAAATCGACCCCTTCATTGCTGACACTGCGGCTCCTGTGTTCGGCTACCAACAGGGATGTCTCCCCTGAGACATCAGCGACGACCTGCATATCGCTAATCTTCACCTCTGCGTCGCGGCCTCTAGCCCAGAGCGTCGCCTCATATTTGATCTCGCTGCCTTCGTCGGCAGGGATAATTTTGACCTGGCCATTGACCGTCTTCAGGCGCAGAGACTTGATCCCCTGGGACGCGAAACTGCCGACGCGCGTCTGCCGTTGCTCGACATTGGAGCCCCATTCGGTAATGATCCCGGGCCATGAGCGATCGCCGAGGTTCTTCTCCACCCAACTGTAGACGCCGATGCCCAGCATTGAGATCCCAAACAAGAAGATGATCAGATTACGTACTTTCCTAGACATGCTATGCTCCCCCTCGCGTCCCGCCAGCAGTGATTGACAGTGATTGATTTAGCAGCGGACTGTATCTATCTGACTACACGAAACTTATACGGCGGACCCCGTCAGATGTTCCGGTAGGAATTGGGGGAGTGGGTGGATGCGCTTGAGCTAGACTCCTCCTCACGAGGGGCGAGGGGCTGGGGACGAGGGAATCCGGTACTGCTACTTGCAGCCCCGTATCGCCTCGCGGGCCAGTTCGTCGCAGCGATTGTTGTGCGGATTATCGGCATGGCCCTTGACCTTGTGCCAACGGACTTGATGGATGCGCGTCAAACGGAGCAGCTCCTGCCATAGGTCCTGATTCTCCACGGGCTTCTTCTGCGAGGTCACCCAACCACGCTTCTGCCAGTTGTCCAGCCAACGCTGCAGAAAGGCGTTGACCAGATAGGCGCTGTCGCTGTACAGATCAACGCTGCAGGGGCGGTTGAGCGCCTTGAGCGCCTCGATGGCGGCGATCAGCTCCATACGGTTGTTGGTGGTCTGACAGTCGTATCCCGAGAGTTCCTTGCGCTTTTCACCGGCCATCAGGATCGCCCCCCACCCCCCGGGACCAGGGTTGCCGGAGCAGGCACCATCGGTGTAGATTACAACTTCGTTCATAGTACCTCCGTTATGTTGGTCAGAGATAGGAACTGGACGTTATTAGGTCGAAACATATTTTCATCCATATTGCCACTCCTGCGCCACCAATCCCACGAGGGGCTAGGGGCGAGGGACTCTCTCAATACTAGATTACCGAAAGGAGTTGCATCCCATGAAGGTTTACATCTCAGCGGATATCGAAGGGATCACCGGAGTCGTCGATGGCGATCATACGGGTCCTGCCGGCGGTACGGAGTATCAGCGTGCCCGCCGCTTGATGACCCAAGAGGTCAACGCAGCGGTGCAGGGGGCCCTAGAGGCCGGTGCCACCGAAGTGGTGGTCAATGACAGCCATGGTAGCATGCGCAACTTGCTCATTGAGGAATTGCACGAGGAGGCTCAGTTGATCACCGGTTCACCTAAGCCATTCTCCATGATGCAAGGGGTCGAGGAGGGCTATGACGCGGCCTTCTTCGTCGGCTACCATGCCCGCATGGGCTCCCATGGCATCCTCAGCCATACCTACAGTAGTGCCACGGTCCAGAACGTCTGGGTCAATGGCAAGTTGCTGGGTGAGACCGGGCTCAACGCCTTGATCGCCGGCGCCTATGGCGTCCCAGTGATACTGGTGACTGGTGATCGGTCCGTGGCGCAGGAGGCCAAGGCCGATCTGGGTCAGGTCGAGACGGTGGCGGTCAAGGAAGCGATCACCCGCTTCGCGGCTAAGTGTCTCCACCCTAAGAAAGCACAACGCCTGATCACCGAGGCAGCCAAGAAGGCCCTCTCTCACCTCAGCTCTTACCAGCCGCTACGTATCGAAGGACCGGTTACCATCGAACTGCAGCTGATCAACAGCGGCTTCTGTGATAACGCGGCGCGCGTTCCAGATGTAACAAGAGTCAATGATACCACGCTTCGCTTTGTCGGTGAAGATTACCTGCAGGCCTTCAAGGGGCTACGGGCGATGATTGGATTGGCGCGGTAACATCATCGCCAAAGGCGATGCGTAGTCCACAAGAACACAAGTCCACGAGTCTACATGTTCGCAGATAGGGAGACGGGCCGAGATCTCCCGAACGCCTCTTGTGGACTTGTGTTCTTGTGGACTTGTGGACTTTTCTTCCCTTGGAACCAAACTCATCCATCCTTCGTCTACGATGTAGCACGACTACAAAGGAGGAGAACCAATATGAAAAAGCTACTGGTTACCATCGTCGTTGCCCTACTTGTTTTGGCCATGGGTACCGGCACCGTCTGGGCGGCGGAGGAGAAGCAGCCCCCGACGATCAATGTCACCGGTTCAGGCAAGATCAGCGTTGCCCCCGATATCACCCAGCTCAACTTCGAGGTGATTACCACCAACCCCAGCCCGGTCACCGCTCAGATCGAGAACAACGAGAAGATGAACAAGGTCTATGAGAACCTTACTACCCTCGGCGTCGCCAAAGCCGATATCGAGACCGCCGCCTTCTCCATCTCCCCTATCTGGGACTATAACCAGGATAAGAAGGCTTCGGAACTCACTGGCTATCGCGTGACCAACAGTATCGTAGTCAAGATCCGCAAGATCGAGCAGGCCGGCAAGGTGATCATCGCCGTCACTGAGGCTGGGGTCAACAGCATCCAAGGCATGACCTTTGACGTCAATGACCGCGCTCCTCATCGTATCGAAGCTCTAAAGGCTGCCGCTCAAGATGCCCGTCAGCAGGCCGAGGTCGTGGCCACCGCCCTAGGGCTGAAACTAGGCACCGTCCGCAGCGTCAATGTCGAGAACTCCTATGACTACCCGCGGCCGATGATGGTCTCCTATTCGGATCGGGCTAGCCTCAACGGCGTCTCCGCCCCGATCAGCGCCAACAACGTCGAAGTCACAGCCAGGATCTATGTCACCTACGAGCTGGTCCAGGAATAGCATCTGCAAATCGAGACACCCGAGCATGCGCTCGGGTGTCTTGTCATGACTCTACCGTTTGATCCGATCACGGAGTTGGTCGGCAAAGGCTGCCGCTTCATCGGGTGAGATCAGGTAGTTCTTCTCATTGGTCTTGATCAGCACTTGTGGGATGCGTGCATTGCCGACATAGGCCTGAAACTCGCCAATCGCATCGCTGCGAAAGCGGCCGACAAACAGGCGCCCAAAGACCTCAACCCCCATGATCTTACGCATGGCCGGGAGCTGTGGCAGCACATCCGTGCTCTGGATCGTATCATAGGCGATCAGCCGCTGACTATACGGCATGAGCGCGAAGTAGCGATACTTGACTAGGACACCTTGATCGGTTAGCTCATAGCTGAGTTGTGCCGTCAACATGACCAAAGCAACAACGACAATGGCAATGACGCTGATAACGGTCTTAGCGGGACTTCGTTTTCTCATCCTCACCCCTCCTCGACTGCAGTTCCTCTAGTGCCATGGTAAAGTGTTCCATGCGCACTGTCAAGGCGGCAATCTGTTCATCGCTGAGGGTGGGGATCTCCCCCAAGCCTAGGATTAGCTGTTCGCGTAGGCAGTACATCCCGGCCTCACGGCAGAGCGCTGCCAGATCGGCACCGCTAAAGCCGTCGCTATTGGCGGCGAGCTCATCCAGATCCACATCGGGATTGAGCGGCATCTGCTGCGAATGGATCCCGATGATGGTGCGTCGGCCCTGTTCATCGGGAAGCCCGATCTCTAGCTGCAGTTCCAGGCGCCCGGGACGTTTCAGCGCTGGATCAACGCTCTGGGGGCGGTTGGTGGTGCCGACTACCACCACTTGGCCGCGATCGACCAAGCCATCCATCAGCGAGAGCAGCTGCGAGACCGCCACCGCCTCGAAGTTGTGGGTGACGTTGTCGCGCACGGGAGCGATCGAGTCGATCTCGTCAAACAGGATCACCGTCGGCGCCTTGGCCCGGGCCTCTTCAAATATCTTACGTAAGTTAGCCTCGGTATCGCCATGCCACTTGGAGATCACCTCAGGACCGTTGACTAAGATGAAGTGAGCCTTGCACTCAGTGGCGAGCGCTTTGGCAATCAGGGTCTTGCCGGTCCCCGGTGGACCATAGAGCAGGACCCCGCGATGGGGAGCGATCCCGAGACGGGCAAAGATCTGCGGCATCTTCAGCGGCAGCTCAATGGATTCGCGGACGCGAGCAATGACCGCATCTAGCCCGCCGATATCCTGATAATTGACCGTCGGAATATCGCGCTGCTTATCATCACCGTCCGCGGCAACATCCCCAGCTGGGTTCTTCGCCAAGGCGGTCGGCTTCTTGTTCTCAGCCGCGGCGGGGCGTTCTGGGTTCTGAGCGGCGCTGCGTCCGGCACCCACCTGCCGCTTCTCGACGCCAATGATCTGATAGCGTCCCTTCACCCACCCCTGACGGTAGACCCAGTTGGAGTCTTCCTGAGGGTTGATGCGGGTGGGCAGTTTGTGAATAACTTGGTCAATGGCCTCTTCGTTGAGCATCGGGCAGTGACTGGCAAGACTCTTCTCCAGGTAATGGTTGACGCGTTGGCGGAGCTTGATCTTGTCAACGAGGAAGATCTTGTCACGGTTGAACTGACCGTACTGAAACCATCCGAGATGGTTAGTCTCGGCGATGGGAATCATCCGGCAGGGAAAGAGCGGTGCCACCGTTCCGACCTGCGTCTGGTGCAGATCACCGCCACGACAGTAGCTAGCACCATCCGGTGACTGTAGGCACTCCTGGCAGCACTGGATCATCTCGCGGCTGAGGTCATACTTTACCACCAGCCCATTGAGGCGATGCTCACTCCCTCGCCAATGACCCACCATCGACCACAGCTGGTGGTACTGATCTAAGGCGTTCTGGTCGTACGACACACGGTAGGTCGGTCCCTGATCGTCGCCCACCACCATGAACGACCGATTTTGCCGCGCCAAAGCCAAGGCATCATCGAGGCCGGTGGAGGGGGAATGGGCGAATGAGATAGTCAGCGTCAGACTGCGCATGTGAGCACCTCCTTTCGAGCACACTTTGGTCCAGCATACGTTACTGATTATACCCGCCAGCTACTGGAACTAACAGCCTTGTTGTTCATATGTCGATCTGATATAATAGTAAATGAACAAAGGGCAAAGCATGGTGCTTTGCCCTTTATGGGGTGTCGTATTATCATGTGCGGTCTGTGGCTAGATAGGCAAGAATCCTCTCCCGCCCGGAGAGGATTCTTGATGATGGGTTAGGATGTAGTTACTTCTTATGCCCAGGGAAGAGTTTATCGCAGAACTTCTTGCAGTTCTTTTTGCAGTCTGCTACGGATCCTTTGCCCGGTGTCTTGGTGCAGAATGAGGCGCAGTTTTTCATGCATTGGGCCCAAGACTCCAGTTGCGGCAGTTTGGGTTTGGCCACCTCTATCCCCCCTTTCACGAGTGAGGCTAGAAGACCGAGACCGCGTTAACACGCTCCACAGCTAGGCGGACCAGACCGGGATAACCGTTGTAATTGGTCAGTAGCAGATTGCCATCACGCAGGTCCTGGAAGATGCCGAACGAAGGCGGCTGGTCGTCATACTGCACGACAACTCCGATCCCCGGTGTGAGCGACCGCAGGAACGCAGCTATGCTGCCGTGGTGCCCGTCGCCCAAGAGCGCTCCTGCCTCCTCGCGTAGGGATGAAGGCCTACTCGCCACTGACAAGGTCAGATCGTCATCGCCAAACAGCGGTTGGCTATGTGGGGTGAAATTGAACTGATCGAGATCCGACCGCCTGGGCCGAGGAGCGCGATACACGTGACTTCTAGTCATCCTCTCTGCACGCCGGACGAGCCTAGCGTCTCCTTTCGCCTCTATAGAGTGACTGGTGCCATTTGGTCACAGCCCTAATCCACTTTATTCAGCGCTGGGATAACGTGTGACTACTTAGCGCAGCGAGCTAGCTCCTCCCCCAGACTATAGGGTCCAGTCATATTCGCTCGGCATAGCTCATACCAGATAGTGAGCTTGTGACAGCGTTGATTCGGTTAGCCGCGATACCAACCGTTCTGATCACAAACTCAAAAATGGAGGGGCTATGGCACCCCTCCATTAATGTTTAGGCGTGGCGGATGTATTAGCAGCCGAAGCCAGAGAACGGGGAGACAGCGTTGACTCGGTTAGCCGCGATACGAACCAGTCCTGGGAAGCCATTGTAGTTGGTCAGGATGACGTTGCCGCCCTGGAAGCCTTGGAAGGTTCCGAATGCAGGGAACTGATCATCATACTGGAGCACCACATTGATGCCAGGGCTGAGCTGGGTGAGGAACTGAGCAGCCGGGGAGATGGCAAAACCGCCGAAATTGCCACCGAAGGCACCCACGGTTTCTTTCAGCACGTTATTTGACATGTGACGCGCACATCCTTTCTCGTATTTGGGGCAAGGTTACATCGCCGGCCATTGAGGTATGCCACTAGAACCCGAACCCTCCAAAGCCACCACTCCAGGGCGACACAGCGTTCACGCGGTTGGCGGCGATGCGGACCAGGCCGGGGAAGCCGTTATAGTTGGTGAGGATGACGTTGCCATCCTGGAAGCCTTGGAAAACGCCGAACGCAGGGAACTGATCGTTGTACTGGAGGACAACCCCGATACCTGGGCTGAGGGTTCTGAGGAAGTTCAAGATCGAAGTACCACCATGGTCAAAGCCGGTGAACTCGGCAAGGATTGGGGCCTCACCTAGGGCGCCGCGAGTTACTTTTGCCACTGCTGTTCCACCCCCTTTCACTATACAAGGTATTCGCCATCCGGATGTGGTGTGAGCCTCTGACCGCCCATTTTGGGTCCTAGGACTGGAGACCTACTCCCCGGCCTGTAAGGATGAGGGCATAGAAAGAGAGGGGTGTGGCACCCCTCTCTTGAGTCACATTATTAGGCGAACGGAGAGACAGCGTTGACACGGTTAGCCGAGATGCGAACCAAGCCGGGGAAGCCGTTGTAGTTGCTGAGGATGACGTTGCCGCCCTGGAAGCCCTGGAAGATCCCGAAGGCTGGGGGCTGGTCGTCGTACTGGAGACTGACACGGATACCGGGGCTCAGCGTAGCAAGGAACTGTGCTGCTTGGGAGCCGAAGCCGAAGCCGCCGCCAAAACCGCCCAGACCACCAAGACCACCAAGACCACCGTAGCCATAGCCAGGAAATCCACCAAAGCCGTAACCACTATAGCCGAATGCCATCTGTGTTGCACCCCCTTTCAGAGTGTTGTTGTATGCCCACTCACTAGAGGAGGGACTACCATAGGGAGTGCTGGGGGTGCTAGGCTCTGTGCGTTAGGCGTTAAGCACGATGCTAAGCTAGAATACGCCCCCACCAAAGAAGCCGGAGTCGAAGCCAAAGCCAAAGCCAGAGCCGAAGCCAGAGAACGGGGAAACAGCGTTGACGCGGTTGGCAGCGATGCGAACTAGACCGGGGAAGCCATTGTAGTTGGTGAGGATGACATTGCCGCCTTGGAAGCCCTGGAAGACGCCGAAAGCCGGGCGTTGATCGTCATACTGCAGGACAACCCCGATGCCAGGGCTGAGTTGGCGGAGGAACTGAGCAGCAGTACCGCCGAAGTCGAAGTCAAAGTCGGGCTTGATACACTCCTGTACCGAGGCCACTCTTGGAGTAACGCGACCAATACTTCTAGACATTGCTGTGACACCTCCCTTCGCTTTCACACTACATATCTATTCCTGCCCCTGGAGTCCCGCCACCTGGGTCGGCCTGTCTTGGGAGTCCCATCGGGATGAAGTCCCGGACCCGGCTGCGAGGCAACGGTTCCACGCCCAAAATACCAATCCCCCTCGGTAACGAGGGGGATTGGTCGATCAGAACTCTTTGATCTTACTCGAATATTTCTTCTTCCGCACTTGAAAGGGACTTGGCAATGCTTTGCAGAATCTGTGACTTGGAACCACATCCACCGCAAGCTGTGCACTCGCTGTCCAGTGCCACGCAGGTCGGAACATGCTCTCTGGTCTTTTTCATCATATCCAACTCCCCTTTCGCCTTAGTCTGATCGGGCGCAGGCGCCATGATGCATAAGTCTAGGATCAGAGATTCTCGCATACTGCGGACCACGATCTCATAGGTTGTACTACACTGATCTACTATCTGCCACTCTAGGCGTGGGCATGCTGCTGTGCAGCCATGTCCGTATTGGGAGGTGAGAACCATAGACGCCGCATCTTTGGTCGACTTATTTCTAGATGAAGACCTGGTCATGCCCCGCGCACGCATCGAGGCTTTTTTATTGGTCGCCTTGGGGATCAAGCCCCTCAGCATCATCACCGTCCCCGGGGAACTGGTCGATGGGCGTGATCTGGGACAGGCCATTGACGATCGGTACCAGATGACCGTCGCCCAAGGCAAAGAAGGCGGACTATATCAAAAGCTATGGTATCGCTACCACGCTGTCATCGAGAGACCGCTGGCCTTCAAACAACGTCTCATTCGTAAGGCCTATGAAGATATCGTGACCGTCTCAGCTTCATATCGAGCCCATCTGCGCTGGGCCAAGCAACTCGACCTGATGGTCTTTGACTGGGAGGTCCGTCCCAGCATCCATGAGCTGTATTTCTATAAGAGCCCGACCGTTGGCGAGGAACTGCGGCAGTTGATGGCGGAGCGCCAGCAACTCAAGCGTGAGGCATGGGCCAAGGTAACCCGAAACACCCCGATTAGCCTCTTAGTCTACCCCGAAGAACAGAGCGCCCCGTATCTGATCAGACTGGGGCGACTGCTCGGTTATCCTGATTGCTGCGTGCAGGCCTATGTGCGGGACCGTGCTGGCGACGACAATGTCGAGGCACGAGCCGCTCGCGATCTTCATCTCCACACCACCATCAGCGGCATCCCAGAACCTTGGCCGTATTTTGTCAAGGATCTGTTTCCTTGTTCGCCTACTTGCGCCCACGGCACTGAGATCGGGAAAGAGGCCCTCAACGCTCTCCACGTTCTCAGTCCGCAGGTAGCTGAGGTCTATCGCCAGCTCCTAAAAGAGAACCAAGAGATGGTGCGGTCCTATCCGGTGATCATCAACCAGCACATTAGTAGTTTAGAATTGAGAATGAAGAATTAAGAATTCGGAGTTGGGAGTTGAAAATTCATCACCCTGCCACAGAAGGGTCGCCACTCGGCGACCCTATTTTCTTACCTGAGATGTTCCACATGGTTAAATGTCACAGGCAAGAGAGGACGAGATGCTGCATTGTCGAACTCTTGCTATGGATAACGTGCCAAGTTTTCGAATCCGGTCTGTGCCTTATAATTCTTAATTTTTAGTTCCTAATTCTTAATTCCCAAAGAGGGGTGATTACAAAGTGAAGAGTGTCCTGCGATCAGTGCTTGATCTCGCCCGCGAGAAGGGGGCGACCTATGCGGACGTCCGCTGGGCGGAGCGCCGCAACCAGCCCTTGCAGATGAAGAATGGCAATGTGGAGAACCTAGCGACCTTCTGTGACCAGGGGTTTGGTGTACGCGTAATCGTCGATGGCGGATGGGGTTTTGCCAGTACACCATCGGCCAAGAACGAAGACCTGGCTCAGACGGTCGACGCCGCCGTCCAGATCGCCAAGGCCAGCGCCCTGTGCAAGACCAGAGATATCAAGCTGACACCGGTAAAGGCTGTGATTGATCGGCGCGAGACGACGGTCATCCGCGATCCGTTTGCCGTCCCGATGGAGGAGAAGATCCGTCTACTCCAAGCGTGCCATGAAGCCATGAGGAAGGTTCCTGAGGTCAAGGTAACTCAAGGGAGTATCACCATCTGGGAAGAACGTAAGATCTTCGCCAGCAGCGAAGGCGCCTATATCGAACAAAAGGTGACCGAGACCGGGGCCTCCATCTCAGCCCATGCCCGGGATAGCCACGATGTCCAGCGGCGCTCGTTCAGCAACTATATGAACGCCGGCTACGAGTGGATTGAGGAGATGAACCTGGTCGAGAAGGCCGCTACGCTCGCCCAAGAGGCAGCTCAGCTCTTGACCGCGCCCGAATGCCCACGGGGCGAGACGACCCTGATCCTCGGCAGCGAGCAGGTGGCCCTGCAGATTCATGAGTCTTGCGGCCACCCAGTCGAGCTGGATCGCGTGATGGGGACTGAAGCGACCTACGCCGGAACCAGCTTCCTGACGCCCGAGAAGTGGGGCAGCTTCCGCTATGGCTCAGAGGTGGTCAATATCACCGCTGACGCCACCATCGAACGTGGTCTAGGCGGCTTCTTCTACGACGACGAAGGGGTTCCCGCCCAGCGCATCCCGATCATCACCAACGGGATCTTCACCAACTATCTCACCTCGCGCGAGACCGGTCTGGAGTATGGTGGCAGCTCCAATGGCACCATGCGCGCGGTCGGCTGGAGCAATCTACCGCTGATCCGCATGACCAATATCAACCTGGAACCAGGGAACTGGACCTTGGAAGAGATGATCCGTGACACCAAGCAAGGGGTGTACATGGAGACACCGAAGAGCTGGAGCCTCGATGACAAACGCCTCAACTTCCATTTTGGCTGTGAGATCGCCTACGAGATCAAGGATGGCAAGCTAGGGCGGATACTGAAGAACCCGGCCTATACGGCCATGACCCCGGTCTTCTGGAACTCCTGCGATGCCGTGGCTGATGCCAGCGAATGGCAGCTGTGGGGAATGCCTAGCTGTGCCAAGGGCGAACCGGTGCAGGTGGTCCACGTGGCCCATGGCGCTAGCCCAGCGCGCTTCCAGAACATAAAGGTAGGTGTTGGCGAATGATCGGGCGCGAACGCACAGAACGACTGGTCAAGACCATCCTTGCTCACTCCAAGGCCGAGCAGACTCAAGTGGCGATCAATGGCGAGACTCTAGGCCTGACCCGCTTTAGCAACAACCAGATCCATCAGAACCTGCTGCGTGAGAACCACACCATCACCATCAAGGTGATCGATCAGAAGCGCGTCGGCACGGCGACCACCAACAGTCTCGACGAAGGCGCACTGCGCCAGGTGGTCGATACCGCCCTCCACAACGCTCAGTTCCAAAAGGCCAACCCAAACCTGGCCGATCTGGCTGAGCCCCGTCCGTTGAAGAACGTGAACGCTCTGGCGCAAGCGACGCTTAAGCAGACGCCCATAGACCGAGCCGAGGCCACCCGTGAGATCATCGGCGTAGCCAACTCCCGTCACTTAGTCGCCTCAGGCACCTACTCGAACACGCTCACCGAACTGGCGGTGGCCAACTCACGGGGCCTCTTTGCCCATCACACCGGCTGCAGCGCCCTGCTGCGGACGATCATCAATAACGGTGAGACCACCGGCTATGCTGATCAACTGCATCAAGATGTGAGTAGGATCAATCCCAGAGCGTTGGCGGAAGAGGCGCTCTGGAAGGCGACACTCAAGGACGAGAGCCACAGCATCGACCCCGGCGAATACGATACGGTCTTCGAGGCCTATGCCGTAGCCGATCTAATCCGCTTCCTCGGTATGATCGCCTTTGGTGGATTGGCAGTCCAAGAAGGGCGCAGCTTTATGGCTAAGAGCATGGGGCAGAAGGTCTTTGCCGATCAGGTCACGATCACAGACGATGCCTTTGATCCCCGCAGTCTCTGTCAACCCTTCGACCATGACGGGATGCCCAAAGCACGCGTGCCGATCATCGAGCAGGGCATCGCCCGAGGCGTGGTCTATGATTCTGCCACCGCCCATCGCGAGGGTAGAAAGAGCACCGGCCACAGTGGCCACTGGGGACCAATGCCGTCGCACATGATCCTCGAAGGAGGCGACTCTGACCGCGATGAGATGATCAAGAAGACCAAACGCGGCATCTTGGTCACCCGCTTCCACTATACGCATTGTCCCGAACCGATGCGCGTGATCGCGACAGGCACCACCCGGGACGGCACCTTCCTGATCGAAAATGGCGAGATCACCCGGCGACTGAAAAATCTGCGCTTTACGGAAAGCATGATCCGCGCCTTTGCCAATGTTGAAGCCATCTCGCGTGATACACGTCTAACCCGCGATTGGTGGAGCACCTTTATCTCTGTTTTGCCCGCCGTAAAGATCAACGGCTTCACCTTTACCGGAAGCACAACGTTTTAGCCGTTCGCCCCTCCCAATCCTCGGTCGCATAATTCTTAGTTCCTAATTCTTAACTCTTAATTCTTAAGGACCGCCGTTGCGGTCCTTTTTGTGTTTGCTGTCGGATATATTGCACAATTGTACATATTTTCTTTATTTGCTGATTTGCTGGATAAATTATACGAATATTGTATGATTGTCGAAATTGCGCGCCGAATAACTATTAATTCACTATTGAATATAAAGTCTGAAAATCTTGTATTTTCCTACTCTGGTTATTCATACATATCCACCAATATATATAATCTTACTATTTCAACCAGCGCTAAATTTTTCTTTTATACATTTCTTGAAGGATTCTGTCGGGTGATAGTAGAAAGATCTCACCAATACAAGAGGAGGGAGGTGCAAGGAGGGTAGGAATGCCAAATCATGTTATAGGAGAATAGGAGGTGCTCATTGAGAACGGTATACCGGTAACCCCTCTTTGCCCTTGATCGTCGCAATATTAGCCAACATGATTAACTTCTGAATCTGATGCCATCCTCTGATTCATCTTCCCTTTGAATGGACAGATAACATGGACAAGCCGTCTCCCAAAGGAAAGATGGGGTGACCCCAATTTACAAGGAGGTGCAAAACCTTGCTTAAAGCGCTTTCGACCTCTCTCAAGGCGTCCTGGATGAAGAAATACATCTTCACCAGCAACAACCTCGGGCTCACATCCTTGATCGTCCTGGCCCTCTATATTGTTGCACTGATTTATATGACTGATCGGGCCAAGAAGGGTTTGAAGATCCCCAAGGTCCGCCGTATCGCTGGTCTGGACGCTGTCGATGAGGCCATCGGTCGTGCGACTGAGATGGGCCGTCCGGTCCTCTTCTCCCCTGGTATCGGTGGTTTTGTGACGGCTACCTTCGCCGCGTTCGGCGTCTTGGGTCACGTATCCAAGTTGGTCGCCAAGTATGATGCCCGCCTGATCGTCTGTAACCGTATGCCGAACGTCCACCCGGTGACCGAGGCAGTCGTGAAGCAGTCCTACATGGAACAGGGCAAGCCCGATGCCTTCAAGGCTGACGATGTCCGCTTCCTGACTGACGACCAGTTCGGTTATGCTGCCGGTGTGGTCGGTATCATGAACCGTGAAGGCGTCGCCGCCAACATCATGGTCGGTCTGTTCTACGCTGAGTCCCTCATCTTCGCCGAGGCCGGTTTCCAGGCTGGCGCCATCCAGGTAGCCGGTACCGACTCCACCTCGCAGACCCCGTTCTTCATCGTCGCCTGCGACTACACTCTGATCGGTGAAGAGATCTACGCTGCCAGCTGCTATCTCTCGCAGGACAAGATCCGTACCGCTACCCTGATCGCTCAGGACTGGGGCAAACAAGTGGCTGTGGTTCTCGTTGGCCTCGGCGCCATCCTCGCCACTTTCAAGGTCACCTTCTTGACCGAGCTTCTGCAGCTGTTCTAAACGAAATGTAGGGAGGTGTCATTATGCGGAGAACATTACCCCTCGCCATCACGTTCATCGTCGGTCTCATGGTGATTATTAACTCAGCCATCATCGCTCCTGGCTTCAATAAGTTCATCCAGGACTACGTCATCCGCTCGGTCACAGTCTCGACCGCGTGGGCCGTCGCCCTTGGTGCCTTCAACTTGATGCGCGTTCATGGCAACCGCATTAGCCGCAAACGTGAGGGCTGGATCAACAGCATCGTTCTGATCGCTTCGTTTTCACTCCTGATGGTTCTCGGCGTCTTCCTCCAGAAGGGACAGAACGATCCCCTCTATCTGTTCTTCTACAATAACCTGAACGTGCCGCTCAACTCGACCATGTTCGCCGTGCTCTGCTTCTACATTGCTTCCGCCGCCTACCGTGCCTTCCGCGTGCGCAACGTTGAAGCAACCGTTCTACTCCTCTCCGCTGTGATCGTCATGCTTGGTTCGGTGCCGATCGGCAAGATCATCTTTGACGGTTTTGGTGCCAACCATATCTTCGGTATCCCCTGGATGAAGAGCTGGATCATGGACCAAGCCAACACCAGCGTGGTGCGTGGTCTGACCCTGGGTATCACCCTTGGTTCCTTGGCTCAAGCCACCCGTAACCTGCTCGGTATCGAGCGCGGTTACATGAGCGGTGAATAATCAACGAAAGGGGGACAATCAACATGCCGTGGTATAAGACAATCCAAAACGTCGACCGCCGTATCATCTACGTCCTGATGCTCCTGGCCATCGCCATTCCTCTGATCAACCCGATCGGGATGCCGATCACTGTTCAGCCAGCAACCCAGGACGCCTATAACACCCTTGCCAATCTGCCGAAAGACTCCAAGGTCCTGCTCTCCTTTGATACCAGCGCCTCGTCCCAGGCCGAGACTAAGCCGGCCGCTCAGGCGATCTTCCGCCTCTTGGCATCGAAGGGCCACAAGATCTATATCTATGGCACCTGGGCTGATGGTCCGACTTTGGCAAGCCAGTGGTTGGCTGATGTAATCGCTGAAACTGGCTACAAGTATGGCGAAAACTACATCAACTTTGGCTACCGCGCTGCTCCGACCGCTATCCTCGAGACCGCCCGTACCGACCTCATCAAGGCTCTCGGCGGTCAAGACATGAACAAGAAGCCCCTCGGCGACTATCCGATCATGAAGGGTGTTACCAAGGCCAGCAACTTTGACGCTGTGGTCAACTTCAACAGTGGTGACCCCGGTATCACTGACTACATTGGCCAGTGGTATGCGACCGGCGAGGTCAAGATCATCATCGGTGCCGTTACGGCCGTTGAGATCCCCACCCGTACCAACCAGTATCGTGCCGGGCAGCTCAAGGGCCTCATCGGTGGTCTCGGTGGCGCAGCTGAGTTCGAAAAACTCATCGGTAAACCTGGCTCCGCTACTACCGGTATGGACGCTCAGTCCCTCGGCCATCTAGTCGTTATCGTCTTCCTCATCGTCGGCAACATTGGCTACCTAGCCGCTAAGAAGGCTGGAGACACGAAATAATAGGAGGTGACGTATAAATGCCAGCAGCATTAGCCCCAATCCTGACCCCGACCTTCGGCAACTGGCTTGCCGCTCTGATGACCTTGGGTATCTTCAGTATTCTCTATAAGGAAAACCCGATCTACCGTATCGCTGAGCATATGTTCGTCGGCCTCAGTGCTGCCCACGGTATCGTCGTAACCTATCAGAACACCATCAAGCCCGGTATCACAACCAACATGCTCCAGAAGGGGCAATATTGGGAGATCATCCCGATCGTCATCGGTCTTCTGATCTACTGTGGCGCCTTTAAGAGCATCGCTTGGCTCAACCGTATCCCGATCGCTCTCTGGATGGGTTACAACGCTGGTCTCGCGATCTCCGTCCGTACCATCGTTCCTTGGATGCAGCAGATCATCCAGTCGTTCAAGCCCCTCGTGGTCTTCTACAAAAATGGTGCCTTTGACCTCCTGAGTTCCTTCAACAACATCGTCTTTGTCGCTGCCGTCATGAGCACCCTGATTTACTTCTTCTTCACCCGTGAGCATAAGGGTGTGCTGAAACACAGCGCTACCTTTGGCCGCTGGATGATGATGATCGCCTTCGGTGCCTCCTTCGGCAACACCGTTATGGCTCGTATCTCCCTGTTGCTCGGTCGTCTCCAGTTCATCCTGGGCGATTGGCTGCACATCATCAAGCTCTAGTCTGTATAGAGACGCAAACGCCCTGCACCGCTGGTGCAGGGCGTTTTTTTGTACTTCTAATGTAACGATTCTTGCAGGATACACTGCGCCTACATCATGTATTTACACATATTTTTATATCTATTCTTAACTTACTACATATTTGTAGTTTTCTGATTCTACCTGTTGACAGGTTCACTTTTTGAGTGATATTGTAGCTTTAGGTAATATTTGAAATATTACCCGAATACCCTGTGGTAGTCCAATTTTATAGGAGGTGTGGAAACTTGAAAGCTCTGTCGGCAGCCCTCAAGGCATCCTGGTTGAAGAAATATCTCTTCACCAGCAACAACCTCGGCCTCACGTCCCTGATCGTCCTGACTCTCTACATCGGCGCACTTGTGTACATTACTAACCGGGCGCAGAAAGGACTAAAGATCCCCAAGATCCGCCGCATCGCTGGTCTTGACGCCATCGACGAAGCGATCGGCCGTGCCACTGAGATGGGCCGCCCCGTCCTCTTCTCCCCTGGTATCGGTGGCTTTGGTACCGCCACCTTTGCGGCCTTCGGTGTCTTGGGCCATGTCTCGAAGTTGATCGCCAAGTATGATGCCCGCCTGATCGTCTGTAACCGCATCTCCACCGTCCATCCTGTGACTGAGGCAATCGTCAAGCAGTCCTACATGGAACAGGGCAAGCCCGATGCCTATAAGCCCGACGATGTCCGCTTCCTCACCGAGGACCAGTTCGGTTATGCCGCCGGTGTGGTCGGTATCATGAACCGCGAGGGCGTTGCCGCCAACATCATGGTCGGTCTCTTCTACGCTGAGTCCCTGATCTTTGCCGAGGCAGGTTTCCAAGCCGGCGCCATCCAAGTTGCTGGTACTGACTCCACCTCCCAGACACCGTTCTTCATCGTCGCTTGCGACTACACTCTGATCGGTGAAGAGATCTACGCCGCCAGCTGCTACCTCTCTCAAGACAAGATCCGTACCGCCACCCTGATCGCTCAGGACTGGGGCAAACAGGTCGTCGTGGTGCTGATCGCCCTGGGTACTCTGTTGGCTACGTTTAAGATCACGTTCTTGACCGATCTACTCCAGCTGTATTAATGAATAAGAGGGAGGTGTCATCATGAGAAGAACTCTACCTCTGACGATCACGTTCGTCGTCGGTCTCATCACCATCATCAATACGATTACTGTGGCTCCAGAGTTCAATAAGTGGATCCAGAGCTACCTGGTCCGCTCAGTCTCAGTCTCCGGTGCGTGGGCAGTCGGCCTCGGTGCCTTCAACCTGATGCGCGTGCATGGCAACCGTGTCAAGCGGAAACGTGAAGGCTGGATCAACAGTGCTATCCTGATCGCGTCCTTTGCCTTTCTTCTGATCTTGGGTATCCTCAGCGCCAAGGGTCAGAACGATCCCGTCTATCTGTGGTTCTACAACTCCATGAACGTGCCTCTCAACGCCACCATGTTCGCCGTGCTCTGCTTCTATATCGCATCGGCCGCCTATCGTGCCTTCCGCGTGCGCAATATCGATGCGACCGTGCTGCTGATCTCCGCCGTCATCGTCATGCTCGGTTCGGTGCCGATCGGCAAGATCATCTTTGACGGTTTTGGCGAAACTGGTCTGTTTGGCATCCCGTGGCTCAAAAACTGGATCATGGACCAAGCCAATACCAGCGTCATCCGCGGTCTGACCCTAGGTATCACCCTAGGCGGTCTAGCACAGGCCACCCGTAACTTGCTCGGTATCGAGCGCGGTTACATGAGCGGCGACTAATTTACGGAAGGGGGCAAACGTACATGCCGTGGTACAATAAAATCCAGAACGTCGACCGCCGGATCATCTATATCCTGATGTTCCTGGCCATCGCCATCCCGCTGATCAACCCCATCGGGATGCCAATTACCGTCAGTGAACCAACCAAAGCAGCCTACGATGCGCTAGTGAACCTTCCCGAAGGATCTAAGATCCTGTTCTCAGTCGATACCAGTTCCTCTTCGCAGGCCGAGGCCAAACCTGCGATGATCGCCTTCCTTAGGCTCTGTGCGCAGAAGAAGCACAAAGTCTACATCTTTGGTACCTGGGCTGACGGCCCGACCCTGGCCTCCCAGTGGTTGAACCCTGTCGCCGCAGAGCTGGGCTACAAATATGGTGAGGACTATATCAATTTCGGTTATCGTCCGTCGATCAGCGCCGTGCTGGAGAGCGCCCGTACTGATCTGCTTAAGGCCATTGGCGGTGTTGACATCCTCAAGAAGCCGCTCGGCGACTACCCGATCATGAAGGGTGTGACCAAGGCGAGCAACTTTGATGCAGTACTCAGCTTCAACAGCGGCGACCCCGGGGTCAGCGATTACATCTCCCAATGGTATGCGACCGGTGAGGTAAAGATTATACTCACCTCATGCACCGCCGTTGAGATCCCGACCCGTACCAATCAGTTCCGCGCTGGTCTACTCAAGGGTATGGTCGGCGGCTTGGGCGGCGGCGCTGAGCTGGAAAAGCTGGTTGGCAAACCCGGTGATGCCACCATCGGTATGGATGCCCAGTCCCTCGGTCATCTGGTCGTAATACTCTTCCTCGTCGTGGGCAATATCGGTTACCTGGCCGCCAAGAAGGCCGGGGCTGCCAAATAACAGGAGGTGACACCAAATGCCAGCACAATTAGCGACCATCCTGACCCCATCCTTAAGCAACTGGATAGCGGCTCTTTTGACCCTAGCCATCTTCAGTATTCTCTATAAGGAGAATATCATCTACCGCGTCGCTGAGCATATGTTCGTCGGCCTGACGGCGGCTCACGGTATCGTTGCCACCTTCCACAACACCATCAAACCCGGTGTCGAGACGAACATGATCAAGAATGGCCAGTGGTGGGAACTGATCCCGATCGCCATCGGTCTGATGATCTACCTCGGTGCCTTTAAGAACATCGCCTGGCTAAACCGTATCCCGATCTCCTTCTGGATGGGCTACAATGCCGGTCTCGCTCTCTCGGTCCGGACCATCGTCCCCTGGATGCAGCAGATCATGCAGAGTTTCAAGCCGCTCATCGCTTACAACAAGGCCGGTGCCTTTGACGTCCTCAGCTCGTTTAATAACATCGTCTTCGTCGCCGCCGTCTTGAGCACCGTCATCTACTTCTTCTTCACCCGCGAACACAAGGGTGTGCTGAAACATAGCGCCACCTTTGGCCGCTGGATGATGATGATCGCCTTCGGTGCATCCTTCGGCAACACCGTGATGGCCCGTATCTCCCTGCTCCTCGGCCGCGCCCAATTCCTGCTCGGACCGTGGCTCGGTATTATCAAGCAATAAGAATCAAGCACAAACGCCCTGCACCAACCGGTGCAGGGCGTTCTCTCTCATGTTTGTATACTACGGCCCGACTTACTCGACCTGCGTCACGGCGCACCCTTCTCAAGGCATGCAGGCTTCTTACGGTCTTGCCCCCACTACTAGTCTCTAAACCACTTTCAACCCAAATATCTGTATCTTTGAGCATGTTGGCTAATATATTGGAACAGATCGAGTTTGTCTAAATGGAAAGGGGTGACGGCTTCGCTTGCGCCATGAGTGTGATCTCACTAGCGAGACCAGGGACCTGAGATCTCCCCTTCTACATCACTACATTTGGAGGTGAAACCGTGGGTATCGCCAAAGGACTAACCGCCTCGTTTCTTCTTCAACTCGCCTTTGCTCTGACTATCCTATACCTTATCTTCCGGGCACGCCAAGGGCTCAAGCTTCCCAAAATCCGCCGTGTGGCAGGCCTGGACGCCATGGATGAAGCCATCGGACGCGCCACTGAAATGGGAAGACCCGTCTTCTACTCCCCGGGAATCGGCGACCTACAAAATGCGCAGACACTTGCGTCCTTTTCTGTGCTGGGTCATGTAGCCAAGACCTGCGCACGCTACGATACACGCTTGCTCGTTGGCAACCGCAATGCCACCGTCCAGCCGATTACCGAAGAGGTTGTTCGCGAAGCTTATCTCACGGTAGGCAAGCCAGACAAGTATGATGCTACCAATATTCAGTTCCTCTCCGACCAACAGTGGGGCTATGCCTCTGGTGTGCAGGGGATCATGAAGCGCGAACAGGCTGCGGCTTCAGTTATGGTCGGGGCGTTCTGGGCAGAATCGCTGCTTTTTGCCGAGGTCGGTCAGCAACTTGGCGCCATCCAGGTCGCAGGTACCGCCAATACTCACCAAATCCCCTTCTTTGTCTCCGCCTGCGACTACTCGCTGATCGGAGAAGAGATCTACGCAGCTAGTGCCTATCTCTCCAAGGATCCCGTCCTAGTCGGAAACCTGATCGGACTAGACTGGGGAAAGATGTTCGCTGCCATATTGATCCTCGTGGGAGCTCTACTAGCAACGTTCGGTAATAACACCCTGTCAAAGATAATGCTGCAATGATGCGTAAAGGAAGGAGGTGCACGCTGTGAAACGAAGCCTACCGATTGCGATCTCGTTCATCGCTGGCCTGATCTACATCATCTCGGTCTTCTTCGCTAATCCAACCTTCAACTTGATCAAAGACCAGGCCGACAAGTGGTATCAGATCTCCACTGCTTTCGCAGTAGGGCTCGGTATTATCAACCTGACCTTAGTTCACAGCCGGTCTGTGTCGCAGAAACGCACCAACTGGCAGTACAGTATCCTGATGCTCGTTGCCATGTATGGTGTGATACTGCTAGGTCTCGCGGAGACCAACACCGGTAAGAACTACATGTGGGTCTTCAACAACACCATGGTGCCGCTGGGCGCGACCATGTATGCCATGCTGGCCTTCTACATTTCGTCTGCTGCCTATCGTGTTTTTAAGGTTCGCTCAGTTGAGGCCGGACTCTTGATGATCTCAGCTGTGATCATCATGATGGGCAACGTCCCTGCAGGCGAGATGATCTGGAAGGGCTTTCCTGTTGTAGGAAAATGGCTGATGCAGATACCCAACACCGCCGGTATGCGTGGTATCACCATCGGAGCAACACTGGGGGCATCTGCCACTGCCCTGCGTATCCTCCTGGGTATCGAGCGCGGCCACTTAAGTGGTGGAGAATAAGGAAAGGAGGTCGGACAGCAATGTGGGAGAAGCTCAACAACCTAGATCGCCGCTGGATATATCTCCTAGTCTTCGTGGTCGTGGCTTTCGCATTGGTAAGTCCCATGGGACTATCCATCTCGATCAACGAACCTTCTAAACAGGCCTATGATGCGATCAATGCCCTTAAGGAAGGCGATATCCTCTACGTGGCCTTCGACTTCGATGCTGGTTCGATGACAGAGATCTATCCGGCCACTTACAGCGCCGTACGTCTGGCCTTTCAGAAGAACCTACGTGTCGTAGCGGCCGCCGCCTGGGATCAGGGGGGCGCCATGGCCAAGATGCTCTTTGCCGACCTGGCTCCAGAGTTCAACAAAGAATATGGCAAGGACTATGTGAACCTCGGTTACAAACCAGGCGGGACGATCTTCTTCGAGAAACTAACACGCAACGTCAGTGAAGCCGCTGCTGGCGTTGATATCAATGGTACCGCCATCGACTCACTTCCCATCATGAAAGACTTCAAGACAATCAAAGACGCCAAGTTGATTTTCGCCGCAGCCACCGGTACCCCTGGTATTCGTGAGTATATCGCCATCGTAGGTACTCCCCATAAGGTTCCGATTACCGGCGCTTGCGTCGCGGTCAGCACCCCTGAATACATGCCCTACTTACAGGCCGGACAGCTCCAGGGTCTCGCCATGGGTATGCGCGGCGCAGCCGAACTGGAGATCCTCACCGGCAAACCGGGCAGCGCCGTTGCCGGGATGGACGCCCAGTCGCTGGCTCACCTGATGGTCGTTGGCTTGATCATCGTCGGCAACATCGGTTACTTTGCTAGCAAGAAGAAGTCATCATAAGGAGGTGAGATCGGTGGAGACATTGGGCATCTGGTTGAGCGCCTTTCTGACCTTGGCACTGTTCAGCTTTCTTTACAAGGAGAACCCCTTCTACCGTATCGCTGAGTTCCTTTATGTTGGGGTTTCGGCAGGACATATGTTCGTCGTCACGTTTGATCAATACCTCAAACCCACTGTAGCCAGGGATATCATGAAGGATGGCAAGGTCATCTACATCATCCCAGTCATCCTTGGCTGCCTGATCTATACTCGCTTTATGGGCAGGTCTATCTCCTGGCTCAGTCGTATCCCAGTTGCTTACTGGATCGGTATCGGTTCCGGCATCGTGCTCACCAAGGAGTTTAAGTCCTTCTTCGTCGAGCAGATCGTGGCAACGTTTAAGCCGCTAGTGCACTCCGACCCCATGACCATGTTCAGCAATGTCATGCTGGTCGTCGGTGTGGTCAGCACGCTGATGTTCTTCTTCTTCACCAAGGAGCAAAAGGGGATCTACGGTCTCGGTGGGCAGATCGGGCGCTACACCATGATGATCGCGTTTGGAGCTGCTTTTGGCAATACGGTCATGGCCCGCTTCTCCCTTTTTCTCGGACGAATGATGTTCTTGATGGGCAACTGGCTGCACATCATCAGCGCCCGAGTGTGATCGCTGCCAAGCCAAAGATCCCCCTGCCTTAGTGGCAGGGGGATCTTCTGTATGGCTATGACTGGACCTTCGGGAAACCCTTGTGGCTCCATATACACCCTCGCTCGCCGGCTGGCGTCAGTCCACGTAGCGCGACATCAGCGAGATCATTAAAGGAGCGCAGACAGTGAGGATCAGAAGCGAACACTGTTTGAGCCCGTAGGGCGAGTTTGGTCGCTTCCCGAGCTGGCGAGCTCGTTCAAAGATAAGGCGGAGCGCGGTGGCACTGACGCCACCTTACTCCTCTTCCTTCGCACTGACGACCTTGGCGACGGCGACCACCTGATCATCTTCGTCCAGTCGCATCAACGTGACCCCTTGGGTATCGCGACCTAGACGTGAGATCCCGGCGATCTCGGTGCGAATGATGATGCCGTTCATGGTGATCATCATCACATCGTCACCCTCGCGCACGACGCGCATGGCCACCAGAGGACCATTGCGCTGGCTGCGCTTCATCACCAAGATGCCTTTGCCGCCGCGGCCCTGGCTGCGGTATTCGCCCATGGGCGTACGCTTGCCAAACCCATTGGCAGTGATGACGAGCAGATCGGCATCATCGTTGGCCACATCCATGGCTACGACTTGGTCATCACCTTCGAGGGTGATGCCTTTGACACCGCGCGCGGTGCGACCCATGGCACGGATATCGGTCTGAGGGAAGCGAATGGCCTTGCCATCGCGGGTAGCCAGGATGATCTCTTCATCGCCGCTGGTGAGGCGCACGCCGATCAGATCATCGTCCTCATCAAGACTGAGAGCGATCAAACCGCCCTTACGGATCTTCTCAAATTCGCTGAGCGAGGTCTTTTTTGCCACACCATGGCGGGTGACCATCAGCATATAGAGCTCGTTGTTCTCAAAGCTCTTGACCGGGATGACCGCTGTGATCTTCTCGTCATTTTCAACAGGCAGGAGATTGACGATGGCAGTACCCTTCGCTGTACGGCTAGCCTCGGTGATCTCGTGGACCTTGAGTTTATAGACCTTGCCCTTACTGGTGAAGAAGAGCAAATTATGGTGCGTGGTCGTAATGAAGAGGTTCTCGACGAAGTCCTCTTCCTTGGTCCCCATGGCTGTGATCCCCTTACCCCCACGGCGCTGCGCCTTATAGGTGGAGGCAGGGAGCCGCTTGATATAGCCATGGTGAGTCAGGGTGATCACGGCATCTTCTTCGGCGATCAGATCTTCAGCCGACATCTCACCTTCGTCACGGACGATCTCCGTGCGGCGTTCATCGCCGTAGCGCTGCTTGATCTCTTCCAGTTCGTTGCGGATCAGTTTGCGCAGCAGCTCGTCGCTGGCTAAGATGGCCTGAAGCCTGGCGATCTCCTTCAGCAAGCCCTGATACTCCTCTTCGATCTTGTCGCGTTCAAGGCCAGTCAAACGACGGAGACGCATGTCCAGGATCGCTTGCGCCTGCTTGTCGGACAACCCCAATGACGACATGAGGTTGTTCTTCGCATCCTCATCGTTGCGGGACTGACGGATGATCTTGATCACCAGATCGATATTATTGAGGGCGATACGCAAGCCCTCTAAGATATGCGCCCGATCTTCAGCCTTCCTCAGCTCATAGCGCGTCCGTCGGGTGACAACATCCTTCTGATGCTCCACATAGTAGTGCAGCATCTCTTTCAAGTTCAGCACCTTGGGCTCTCCATTGACCAGAGCCAACATGATCGCGCCAAAGGTCGTCTGCATCTGAGTATGAGCATAAAGCTGATTAAGAAGGATGTTGGCGTTGACATCGCGTCTCAGCTCGATGACGATGCGCATGCCATCGCGGTCGCTCTCGTCACGCAAGTCGGTGATACCGTCGATCTTCTTGTCGCGCACCAGGTGCGCGATATTCTCGATCAGGCGCGCCTTGTTGACTTGATAGGGCAGTTCACTAACGATGATCCGGTTCTTGCCATTGGCCATCCGCTCGATGCGCGCCTTGGCCCGGACCTTAATCGAGCCACGTCCTGTCAAATAGGCGTTCTTAATCCCCTCACGGCCAATGATTAGGCCGGCGGTGGGAAAATCGGGCCCTTTGACATATTGCATCATATCGGCCACGGTCAGATCAGGGTTGTCCAACAGCGCGATGGAGCCATCGATCAGTTCGACCAAGTTATGGGGCGGGATATTGGTCGCCATACCGACCGCAATCCCAGACGAACCATTGGCCAATAGGTTGGGGAAACGCGCAGGGAGCACCTGCGGCTCCTGCAGCGAGTTGTCATAGTTAGGAACGAAATCGACCGTCTCTTTGTCGATATCGCGCAGGATCTCCATGGCGATCTTGGAGAGACGGGCCTCGGTATAACGCATGGCCGCCGGGGGATCACCATCCACAGAGCCAAAGTTGCCATGGCCATCCACCAAGGGATAGCGAATAGAGAAATCCTGGGCAAGGCGAACCATGGTGTCATAGATCGCAGAGTCTCCATGGGGATGGTATTTACCCATGACGTCAGCGACCGGACGGGCCGACTTTTTATGCGGGCGATCCGGCGTATTGTCCATCTCATACATGGCATAGAGGATGCGACGGTGGACAGGCTTCAATCCATCACGTACATCCGGCAGCGCACGGCTGACGATGACGCTCATGGAGTAAGCGAGATACGAAGTGCGCATCTCGCTGGCGATATCAACAGGGACTATCTTGCCGTGAGTGTAGTTCTCCACTCTAGGCACCACCTTTCTGAGCAATCCACCGTCTGTAAGGACGATGGAACCCTATCCCACCAAGATCTTGGTTATCAGGTCACGTCCCGTGGTGGTGACGAAATTGCGCTCGATGATCTCAGGTATCTGTTCGGGGGTGGGGCGAGTCGGCCGTGAAGGGATATTGACCAGAGCGTCCGATTCCCAGATGATCTGAAAATCCAGCCCGTCGACCTTCTCGTGGCTGTGATGGTGGCCGACGATATAGCAGACCCGTTCGAGGATATCCGGTCGGATGCCCAGTTCGGTCAATAGACGTCTGGCCACTGGCTCCCCCTCTTGTTCTTGATAGGGGCCAGCCGCTGTGCCGTATTTCTGCTTGGCCACAGGGATGCCGACATCATGGAAGATGGCTGCCAAGACCACAACCTGCTGCAGATAGCGGTCGGTAACCTGTTCTCCACCCAGGACCTGCTCAGCATAGCCTAAGACCTTCTGTGCATGGCCGACGCTCCATCCATCACCCTCATAATACCGCTGCATCAGTTCCAGGGCTTGGGCTCTGTTCATGCTCTCTTCCTCCCCCGGATATGCTTTAGGGGACGGGTCGATCTCGATCGACCCCTACACATCCAGATCGCGCACTTCCTTGGCGTGCTTGAGGATCCACTCGCGGCGCGGCTCCACCTTATCCCCCATCAGGGTAGTAAAAATGGCATCGGCCGCCGCGGCATCATCTAGGGTCACTCGCGAGAAGGTGCGGTTCTCGGGGTTCATGGTCGTCTCCCAGAGCTGCTCAGGGTTCATCTCGCCTAAGCCTTTGTAGCGCTGAATATTGATTCCGGTACGACCAATCTTTTCGAGGATTTTGTCGCGCTCAGCGTCATTGTAGGCATAGTGGTGCGCCTTGCCCTTCCTGATCAGATAGAGCGGGGGCTGAGCAAAGTAGATAAAGCCGGCCGTAATCAAAGGCTGCATGTAGCGATAGAAGAAGGTCAAGAGCAGCGCACGGATATGGCTGCCATCGACGTCGGCATCGGTCATGATGACCACTTTATGATAACGCGCCTTCTCCAGCGCAAAATCCTCGCCGATCCCTGTCCCTAAGCCGGTGATGATCGTCCTAATCTCATCGTGACCGAGAATCCTATCCAAGCGAGCCTTCTCGACGTTGAGGATCTTACCACCAATGGGTAAGATCGCCTGGAAGCGGCGATCACGACCCTGCTTGGCGGAACCGCCTGCCGAGTCACCCTCTACCAGGTAAAGCTCCGCCAAGGAAGGATCCCTAGTGGAACAGTCCGCCAATTTCCCAGGCAACGCTGAGATCTCCAGCGCATTCTTGCGGCGCGTTAGCTCACGCGCCTTGCGAGCGGCCTCACGGGCTCGTGAAGCCATCACTGCTTTCTCAATGATCCGTTTGGCAATCGTGGGGTTCTCCTCGAGGAAGATCCCTACCCCCTCACCGACGATGCCATCGGTAATACCACGGATCTCGCTGTTGCCGAGCTTGGTCTTGGTCTGGCCTTCAAACTGTGGATCGAGCAGCTTCACCGAGAGAACAGCGGTCAGTCCCTCACGAATATCCTCACCGCTGAGGTTGGCTTCATTCTCTTTAAGTAGATTGGCCTTACGAGCATAGTCGTTGACGATCCTAGTCAGAGCGATCTTGAAGCCGGCTTCGTGGGTCCCGCCTTCATGGGTATGGATATTGTTGGCGTAGGAGAGTAGGGTCTCGGTGTAGCCATCGGTATATTGTAAGGCGATCTCCACCTGGACCTGATCCCGCTCTTTCTCGATATAGATCGGGTTCTTGTGCAGGGGATCCTTGTTCGTGTTGAGATGCTCGACAAACGAGGCGATTCCACCTTCATACTGGAAGGTCTGTTGCTCCTCGCTGCGTTCATCATTTAAGTCGATGCGCAGACCTTTGTTGAGGAAGGCTAGCTCACGCAGTCTGCTGCTGATGGTCTCCACATCCAGGTTCACGTCCTCGAAGATTTCAGCATCCGGCTTAAACCAGACATTGCTCCCCGAACCCTCGCTGGATCCGATCACTTTCAGCTCGGTCACCGTGCGTCCACGTTCAAAGCGCTGGTAGTATATCTTACCATCTTTCCTGATGCGGACTTCCAGCCACTCGGACAACGCATTGACTACC
>CAZINL010000003.1:0-9035 GCA_964540595.1 uncultured Clostridia bacterium | reverse complement strand
GTGGCACCGACGCCATGCAGACCACCAGAGACCTTGTATCCGCCACCTCCAAATTTTCCACCGGCGTGCAAGATGGTGAAGATGACCTCGACACCGGGTATGCCTTGGGTGGGATGTGGATCAATAGGCATCCCACGACCGTTGTCGTCAACGGAGAGTGAGTTGTCTTTATGAATAGTGACGACGATATGGTCACAAGCCCCAATCAGCGCTTCGTCAACAGCGTTGTCGGCAATCTCCCAGACAAGCTGATGTAAGCCCCGTGCACTGGTGGATCCAATGTACATGCCCGGGCGCTTGCGTACCGCTTCTAGCCCTTCAAGGACTTGTATTTTACTGGCATCATATACGCCGATCTCGGGCACTTCAGGCATCTGTCTCCCCCCATATTCTTTGGCAGTGGAATCTGTCCACCTACCACTTAAGTGTGTGTTTATCGCGATGGACTCATTGAGCCATAAAATAAATTATACCATAGAAAACCAACCAAGACAAATGAAGACGCATGGACTTCTGTATACTCATCACTCTGTATATACATCCTGATGGATACATATGCAGTGCGAGAACAATTTCTTGTCAGGTGGAATATATACTTGTTTGAGTGCGTAAGATATAAGAATCAGTGCTAATAGTAGTAGTGGCTGTGAATCTGTGGATAAGCGGAGTTTGTGTTGATTCCTGTCGAGTGTCGCTGTGCATAGATTGTGGGTAGATGACCTTGAGTTATCCACAGTCTGCAAAAACAACTCGGGGAAATAAACTATCCCCAGATTACCCACATCGGCTCCCCTGAATTATGCACATACAGAGCAGTTACGAATACACTGACGCCCCATCGTCGTCACATGAGCGCCTGATAGGCGGTGTCATCAGCGGGCTTCGATCGTTGATGACGATGGTGACGTAGGATGGGGCGGTTTTGTGTCCAGCGTTATGGAGCTCAAGTGAGAACGACCTAATTCTGCTCGTCGTCGTCCAGTGTATCCAATGATAAGATGCGCTTGCGTAACGTCAGCGATGCGATCGGTGACAGATAGATGCGATCAGCCGTCAGAACAAAGGATTTTGGATCCCCCTCAATCGGGTCAACCAAGAAGCCTTCGTCGCGGGCCACGCGCAGAAAAGAGTCGGTAGCGGATGAATGGGTGCTGGTCAGGTCAAAAATGGCGATGATATCCCGCCAGGAGATACTGACGTTGCTGCCTAGGTGAAGAAACAACCCTGTCCCCCCTATCTCATTTCTTTGACACTGCCTGCTTTGACGAGGAAGCTTTTGACCCGACGGCCGGACAAAAGTGGAGGATGATCGGTGCTGCTGATCAAGGTTTGCGTCAGTCCGGTGACCATGCTAAGTAGCTTTTCCTGACGCAGAGGGTCCAGTTCCGACAAGACATCATCAAGAATCAAAACCGGATGCTCGCCAGTTTCCTGCGCCATTAAGGATGTCTCCGCCATCTTCAGGCTGAGCACCGCTGAGCGCTGCTGTCCTTGAGAACCATAGTGGCGTAGATCGATCCCATCGATGGTCAGACGCAGGTCGTCACGGTGTGGTCCGACGAGCGATTGTCGCCGCCGCAGTTCATCGGGCTGCCTGGCTTTCAATAGCTGCTCATACTCCTGCCGCAGCGTTTCCAGTGAGCTTGGCTGACCCGCGTTGGCCTGATAACTCAACTCCAGTTGTTCGTGGCCGCTGATCTGCTCATGCGCGGCTCGGGTCAGGGGGGTCAGGCGCTTGATAACCTGGTCGCGCTTGATGGTCAAGCGACTCCCTAGGTCGGCTAACTGTTGGTTGTAGATATGAAGCAGATCAAGATCGACTGGATCGCTGCCTCTGAGCAGATTGTTCTTTTGCTGCAGCAGTTTGTTGTACTGTGACAACTGGTGGAGATAGGGTCGATTGATCTGCCCGATGGCCATGTCGAGAAAACGCCGCCTCAAGGCGGGCTCGCCCTTGACCAATTCGAGATGCTCGGGGGCAAAGAGGACTACGTTGAAGTGACCGACAAAATCGGAGCTTCGCTGCTGGGTGATGCCATTGACCTTGGTAATTCTGCCGATTGTCGCTCCATAGTGGAGCTCAAGGTGCATGATTCCCAGGCGCTTCTTGACGTCGGCTTTGATATGGTAAAAATCTTCTCCCCAACGAATCATCTCTTCATCACGGTGCGTGCGATGGGAGCGTGTGGTAGCGAGAAGATAGCAGGCCTCAAGCAGATTGGTTTTTCCCTGAGCGTTGTGGCCCACAAAGATGTTCAGCTGTGGGTCTAGATTGACCTCTAACGCTCCGTAGTTGCGGAAGGATCGTAAGGAGAGGCTCTTAAGGTGCACTTCCTCTCACTCCAGTCGCAAGCGTCCATGTCCTTGGATAGCGATCAGATCACCGTGGTGGAGCTTGCGTCCACGGCGATTTTCGGGCTCACCATTGACGGTGATGGCGGTCTCGGCCAAGAAGAGCTTGACTTGGCCGCCAGACTCGACCAGTTGTTCCATCTTGAGCAACTGGCCGAGGGTGATGTAGTCGCCGGTGAAGGGGATGGTCTTTTCCATGCTATCAGTCCTGTCGTTTAGTGGTAATGAAGACCTCGTTGGGCGGGTTGCGTTCACTCGAAGCCTCAAGGTAGGAGCTCACCCGGGCTCGGGAACGGACAATATCGCGAGATAGGCTGATGTATGCGATTGTGACACACTGTATTCGCATGTCTGCCGTCTATTGTAGATCGGTTAATCGCGATTCCGAGTCCGTTCTCTTTCCTGCGCCCGTCTTCGCTCTCTGAAGAACCTGGCTTCGAACGTTCCCTCCACCCGCACCAACCGGCCTTCTAACGAGGCAGTGGCTTTCCGACGATTGCCCCTTTGCCGGAGGGGCTGAGGGCGATATAGGTTAAATCCGGATCGGCGAGAGGATGCTGATGAAGTTGCTCTCCCCTACTGGTGTGAAGACCGCGGCCTTGAGCGGGCCGCTAAAGCGGCACTCGATCTCTTCACTGCCCACCGCCTTGAGGATATCGTTGAGGTAGCGGCCATTGAAGCCGATCAGAAGTTCATCGCCCTCTTGGGTGACGGAGATCTCTTCATTGAGGCGTCCGACATCGGGCGAGTTGGAGCTGATGGTCAAGGTGGCGTCGTTAAACTGGAGGCGCACGATATTGGAGCTGGTGGCGCTGTCCCTGGTTACTAGCAGCGCACGATCGATCCCTTCGATTAGGCGCTTGACTGAGCAGCGGATGATGGTGGTGGGTTCAACACGGATTAGTTCGGCGGCGCGCTTAAATGGGAACTGCGCCTCGATCAGCCGCGAGCTCAGTGTGACCCGTTCAAAATTGAAGGTGATATGATTGCTGCCGATCTGGATCTTGACCGGGGCATCATCATCACTGAGTAGTTTGATGAGGTCGCTGAGTGTCTTGCCAGGGATAATGCACTCCCTGCTTTCGCTAGCCGGCAGATCCATCCTATGTTCGGCAAACCGAAAGCCATCCATGGCCACGATCGAGCAATCATCGGGAGCCATGCGAAGCAGGGCGCCTGTCATGGCGGGACGAGACTCATCACTGGAGATGGCGAAATCCACCTGTCCGACAGCACGCCTAAACTTACCTTGTTCTACGGTCCAAGTGTGCAGTTGATCCACGTCTGGAGCGGATGGGTAATCCATCGGGTCCATCCCGTTTAGCTCCATCTCCAGCCGTTCGCCTGTGATGGTGGCGATGAAGGCTGGTCCCTTAACATTGAGGGTAATGGTCCCATCGGGTAGGCGACGGACAATCTCGCCAAAAAAGCGGGCTGGAAGAACGATGGAACCAGGTTCAATCACCTGAGCATCCACCAGGCAGCGGATGGATAGTTCCATATCGTTGGCCACGATCTCGACGTGTTGGTCATCCACCGTCCTGATCAGAAGACCTGAGAGGATGGGCACGGGCGCCTTGGAAGGGACGATCCGCTGAGTAATGGAAACGCCATACTGAAGATCGTCTTTGTTGAAGCAGACCTGCATGATCTATCCTCTCCTTATAACGATTTATTTTACAGCTACCCCTGGATCAGTTTGATCAGTTCTTTGATCATGTTATCGGTCGATGGGTTATTGGCTATCGCCTTCGTGATCTTGTCATTGGCATGCAACACAGTGGTGTGGTCACGCCCGCCAAAGCTTTCCCCTATCTTGGGGAGGGAGTTGTCGGTCAACTCGCGGGAGAGATACATGGCGATCTGGCGAGGAAATGCCACTTGCTGAGTGCGTTTTTTGGCCTTGAGGTCGTCCACCTTGAGGTCAAAAAAGCGAGCGACCACTTGCTGGATATGATCAATGGTGATGATCCTGGTCTTGGCATCCGGGAAGAGATCTTTGAGGACCGTATTGGCTAGGTCAACGCTGATTTTGAAGTTATTCAGATTGGCGTAGGCCACCACCCTAATGAGGGCTCCCTCAAGTTCACGGATGTTAGAGTTGACCTTATTGGCGATGTAGAAGAAGACATCGTCCGGGACACTCAACCGCTCCGTCACGGCCTTTCTGCGCAGGATGGCGATCCGTGTTTCATAATCAGGTGGCTGGATATCCGTGATCAGCCCCCACTCGAAACGCGAGCGGAGACGGTCCTCCAAGGTGGGGATCTCCTTAGGCGGGCGATCACTGGAGATAATGATCTGTTTGCTTGAGCTGTGTAGATGGTTGAATGTGTGGAAAAACTCTTCTTGTGTTTTCTCGGCACCCGAGATGAACTGAATATCGTCGACTAGTAGAATATCAACATTGCGATAGCGATTGCGGAATTCATTGGTCTTTGTTTTTTGAATGGATTGGATAAAGTCGTTTAGGAATTTTTCAAAGGTCACATAGACGACTTTGGCTGCAGGATTCTGTTGCATGACAAAATGCCCGATGGCATGCATGAGGTGAGTTTTCCCTAAACCCACACCCCCATAGATAAACAGAGGGTTATAGGCTCTTGCCGGTGCCTCGGCCACTGCCAAAGACGCGGCATGGGCAAAACGGTTACCCGCGCCAATGACGAATGTATCAAAGGTATACTTGGGGTTAAGAAAAGCCGAGCTGCCGGTCTCCTCGACTGGTTTCTCTTCTACGTAGGGGGGTGGGGTTGGAACCACTTCATTTTCATCGACTGCTTGAGGAATCACAAACTTGAGTTGGAGATCGAGGCCGCTAACTTCACGAAGAGAAGCACGGAGTTGGTCGGAGTAGTTGCGCTCAACCCACGAACGGGTGAACTCATCCACGGCTGTGACGATGAGCGTATTCTCATATAAGGTCACTGGTCTGGTCTTTTCCAGCCAGATCTCATATGATGTCTTATGTAATCGCGTGGACAGATTCTCCAACGCCGCTTGCCAGATGGCCGGTAGACGATCTTTCACCGTTAACGCTCCCTTTTATGGTGGAAAAGATGGCTTGAACACCAACCATCCACAAGTTGTCCACAGAAAATGTGGATAATGTTGAAACAAGACCAACCAAATCTAGACCTCTTTATTACTACAGTTTGCGACAGGTGGCTACAGGTAGCGGGCGAGTTGTGCACAAAGAACATAGGTTTTGTGCATAAAACTGTGGATAACTTCGATCGCGATGACCGCTGACTGAGTCCACTTAACCCCTGGAATTGCCTAGATTGTTTCCAAAAGAGATTGATGCCACGATTCTTAAGTAAACTAACAACTTATGCACAGGTTGTTCCACAACTGTGGACTATTCTCGACAAAATGCGTCAAAGCGTAGTCGAAACAGGCTTTTTCGGCACCATAAACCAGATCAATCATAGCAAACTCGCCGAAAGTTATCAACAGAGACTGTGGATTCTTGGCCGCGGTAGTCGGATGGAACATGGCTATGCCTAAGGCCTAGGTTGCTGATCTGCAGAGCTGTTACTAGCCACCATCGAGACAGGGTTTTCTGTTTGACACTGAATGGTTTCTCCGGTATAATCTATCTGTCTTGTCTGAAGTGGAGACAAAGGTTATCCTTGTCATAGATAGTAGGGACAAAGGGGGTGCAGCTCATGAAACGGACCTATCAGCCCAATACCCGTAAATACAAGAAGGATCACGGCTTCCGTAAGCGTATGTCCACCCTCAAGGGTCGACTGGTTTTGAAGCGCCGCCGCCTCAGAGGGCGTAAGAAACTGTCTGCATAAGGAAAGTTTGATAGCAGGTTGTCCGCATAAGGCCACGATTCGTGGTCTTTTTTTCCACCCATTTTTGGTATGAGAGCCAGTAATAGGGATGACGGGACAGGCATAGTAGTAGACTAATATGAAGCGAGTCCCTAGTCCGCAGTCCCTAGTCCCTAGTGAGTCAACGGAATAGGGGACGTTTCATGCACTGTCGTGCTGTGAGCGACATAGGGAACTAGTAGTGCGCGCCACGTGCCCGGCAGAGATGGGATGATGACACCATGCAGCGACTAAGACTAAACCGCGAGTTTCAGCGTGTCTATACGGGAGGGCGTTATTTCGCTCATCCGTTATTAGTGCTGTACGTATTGCCGCGTGCGGGGCAGCCGAGTCGGTTGGGATTTTCGGTCGGCAAGAAGGTAGGGAATGCTGTCATTCGCAACCGGGTGCGGCGGCAGCTGCGGGAGATAGCGCGCTTGCAGGTCAACCTTCCAGCGGAGGGTGTCGACATGGTGATCTTGGGCCGACCCAAGGCCGCCGAAGCAGATTACCATCAGCTACAGGCGGCGTTCCAAAACGTAGCTGGTAGAGCGCAGGGTTGGCTGCGCTCGAAAAAGGAGCCACAGAAGCAATGAAGTGGCTTGTGATCAGGCTGTTGCTGTTCTATCGCCGCTTCCTATCCCCGCTCAAAGGGGGACCCACCTGCCGTTTCATCCCTACGTGCTCCCAGTACGCGCTGGAAGCGATCGAAAAGTATGGTGTGATCAAGGGGGGGTGGATGGCCTGGAAGCGATTGCTGCGCTGCCATCCCTTTCACCCTGGCGGCTATGATCCTGTCCCGTGATTTATTTGCCGACATGCTAGGATTTTTTGCATTCGGTGACTAATAATGCTAGTATAGGGTGAGCACACTGCGCTGTGTGTGCTGGCCTCCCCGCTCGGATATTATGAAGACATGATGTTGCCCTTGGCAATGGTGTGTCCTCGCGGTCGCACGCCTCTGGCGGCGATCCGCTTCCGTGATTTCCGCTGCTTCGCCGCATCATTCGGACAGCGAACCCGCTCAGGCATGCGCCTGCTGTAGATAGATCAAGCAATTTTGATCCGAGGAGGGACAGGATGTTCCAACAAGTCTACAAGATGCTCATTGACGGAGCCAAGTGGTTGATGGATTGGTCGTTTGGATTGACTGGCAATTATGGCACCGCTATCATCCTCTTTACGGTGTTGATCCAGATTATCACGTATCCGCTTAAGCATCCGCAGATGCGCTATTCGAAGATCAATATGGTCATGGCGCCGAAGCTAAAGGAGATTCAGGCCAAGTACAAAGACGACAAGCAGAAGGTAACCGATGAGACCTTGGCTCTGTGGAAGAAATACAAGGTCAACCCTGCTGCTGGCTGTATCCCTAGCCTAGTTACCCTGCCAGTGTTCTTTGCCATCCTCGCGGTGATGCGTGAGATTCAGTTCCCGGCGGGCCCTGCCAGCCGCTTTATCTGGATCGCCAATATCGGCCAGGTTGACTCGCTGCGCATTTTGCCAGTTCTCTCGGGTCTCTCGACTTATTTCCAGCTCCAGATCGGCGGTGCCGCCAGCGAACCGTCGCAGAAGAGCATGCTCTACATGTTCCCTCTGATGATGGTCTGGATTACCTGGAGCGCGCCTGCGGGTTTGGCGCTGTATTGGGCAACCAGTAACGTCTTGGCCATCATTCAGCAGTACCTGGCCAATCGTTTGATTAGAATTCCCGAACTACAAGAGGAAACTGTCGCCGAGGTCAAGAAAGGGGCAGCCGTCAAAAATGAGAAGCCTTGAGAAGACCGGAAAGACTGTTGATGAAGCTATTTGGTCAGCTCTTCAAGAGATGAAATTGAGCCGTGACCAGGTCGAGATCTCGATCTTGGACGCTGGCACGAAAGGGTTCCTCGGATTAGGGGCTCGCCCGGCCAAGGTTCTGGTCAAGGAGATCGGACCTGAGCCGGTGGTGGAAACACCAGTGCCCTCCGTATCTCTGCCAGCTCGGTCCGTCAAGGCTCCCATGCCAAAAGAGAAAGCTGAGCCCGAAGCGAAGGCTGCTGTCGTGGTCGAAGGTGCGAGACTATCCCCAGCCCAGAGGGCTCAGAAGTTTCTGCACGATATGTTGGCTGAGATGGAGATCAAGAGTGAGATTCGCACGCGGATGGCTGATGGAGTGCTGACCGTGAATCTTGATGGAGGCAACGAGCTAGGCCTTCTGATCGGTAAGCGCGGTGTGACGCTCGATGCGTTGCAGTATTTGACCAGTCTCGTGGCCAATAAGGGTGAGGAAGAGCATGTGCGGGTGATCCTCAATGTCGGCGACTACCGGCGCCGTCGCGAAGAGACCCTGGCGCGGTTGGCTCGCCGCTTAGCCCAACAAGTCGAACTGCGAGGAGAGTCGGTGGTGCTAGAGCCGATGTCGGCCCAGGAACGCCGGATCATCCACCTCACGTTGCAGGATTCACCCAAAGTGATCACTTATAGTGAGGGCGAGGAACCATACCGCAAGGTGGTTATCGCTCGTAAGTAGGCCTATGAAACCCAGTAATTTAGATTACTGGGTTTTCTCTTATTTGACGCTAAGGTCTATCCGTTTGAGGGAAGGATTCATCTCAGGAACTTGCATGACTTCATAATAGCAAGCGCTCGTCGGCCTCAAGTGGCTGATTCTACGTCATGCAGGTTCCGGAAGAATGAGTATGCAAGACGCTAAGCTAAGCAGACTGTTAAGGAAGGGAATGTAGATGAAGTTTGAGACCATCGCTGCCATCGCTACCCCTTTAGGTGAAGGGGGGATCGGTATCATCCGTGTCAGCGGTGACGGGGCCATCAGTATGGTGGAACGCATCGTAAGGTTAAGACGAAAACAATCTTTAC
>CAZINL010000002.1:42499-49394 GCA_964540595.1 uncultured Clostridia bacterium | reverse complement strand
TTCAGCGGTGGGTTCTGGATGACATACTTAGTCTTCCAGCCGCCGATCTCGACCTCGCCGAGCTGGGGATGCACAAATGGGGCCCAGGGGAGGAAGCCTTCGCCGTCCAGCTCCTTATCGTTCCACTGCAGCAGCTTGACCTGGTCGGCCTCGTGCTCTTGCGGGGTCTTCTTCAAGCGCGAGTTGAAGTCAGTCTTCTCCACTCCGGCCATGGCCAGGGCGTTCCACAGCTCGGTGGACCAGCAAAGGACGCCGCGATGCTCATAGACCCAGTCCATGAAGACACCGCGCAGCGGATTGTTCTTATCAGCGGTGAAGCCCTCAAAGACACCGGTAGGTGCGTAACCGCTGAATTCCTGGCCCCGCTCGCCGATGGCTTTGTAGTACTCACGGTCGCGGCCTGGGAATTTGTCATCGGGCTTGGTGCACATCGGGCGGAGATGGACGCCGCCAGAGGTGTGGTAAGACATGGCGCCGGCAATATTCTTCTTCGAGATGATGAAGTCGCCGACCGTCTTGGTCTCGGGTTCCGAGAAAGGATACGGGCCAGAGCCACGTTGGCGGGCATCGATATCCCAATGGGCAGGGGCATTGCGGTTGACATCCAGACCCCAACGCGGACGGGCGACGTTGATCTCGACGCCGTCGAAGTTCTGGATCTTGCCCTCAGGATAGACGCGATAGTAGACACCGCCGCGTTCATCGGGACCGCGTTTGACCATTAGACGAGAATCTTTGTCTGAGACCTTCCAGTCACCATGCTCGTCTTTGACGCGCATCTGGGTGATCCAGCCGTCGCCATTCATATCCTCGCTGTGCAAGCCATCTTGGTCCTCTTCAAACGGGAAGAGGCGGGTGCTGCTGCGCAGGATGTAGGGGGTATGCAGATACATTTCACTGCCGTCGATGCTGACCCGCGGGACGATGTAGAAGGTCTTGTGGTCGAGCAGCTCGGTGATCTCCTCCACCTGTCCATAGTTCTCCAGCAGATAGTGGATGGTATAGAGCGCCACAGCGGAGCCAGTCACTTCGCCAGCGTGGAAGTTGGCGTCGATGTAGTAGGCGGGTTTGTCATCGGCGCAGCCGGTGGCATGGTTGGTGATCTCGATCAACATAATCTCGCGGCCTTCGTAGGTCTTACCAATGGGATAGACGCGGGTCAGCTCGGGGAAGGCGGCGTTCCAGTGTTTGAGCAGGTCGAGGATCTCGGCATAGGTGCAGTAATGGGCGGGGTTGTATGGGACTTTCATGGTATCGCTCCTTTCGAACTAAGAATGAAGAATGAAGAAGCCTCTACTGGCCACTTCAACGCGCTTACGCTTGTGGACTTGTGGGCTCCACGTGGGCCTTGGTGGCTTGGGGGCGCGGGCGCGGCATAGCAGCGCCCCTACATGGCTACGCCTGCAGCGTAGCCGTAGCCTTGCCTGCCCGCGGCGCATGGGCGGTGATGGTGACGGTGCCGCCTGCGGGCAGGCGGACTAGCCATTCCACCTTGCGGCGGGAGCCGGGGGTGGCGCCGGAACGACCGGGCAGATGGCCCAGCTCCTGTTTGGCCTGACCTTGGAGCAACTCGCCACCAGCGGTCAGTGTCAGCTCAGCGACCACCGGTTTGGCGACCTTGTTCAGCTCAGCGCGGGCCGAACCGGAGGTGGGCAGATAACCGACATTCTCCACGGTCGCCGTGATGCGGTAGATATCCTCGCCGATCGGCTCCAGCTTGGGCTGGAGGATGGCTAAGCATGGTAGCGTCTGAGCATGGACCAGGGAGAAGCGCATGTTCTTTTCGCACTCTGCCTGGAGAAGCTGGGCAGGGGCGTTTTGGCGCACGGTCTTCGGCAGCCAGCCGCCGATCTCCACCTCACCCAGTTCCGGGTGCTTGAAGGGGTGCCAATCGATGAAGCCTTGACCACCGAGGACCTCGTCGTTCCACTTGAGCAGCTTCACGCCGGCCTCTTCCGCCTGCTTCTCGTTCTGCCGGATCATCTCCAACATCCCGCGCTTGGGCAGGCCGGCTTGGGCGTTGATATCCCAGAGCTCAGTGGCGTAGGCGATGACGCCTAGGTAGTCGTAGATGAAGTCCATGAAGCTCCCAGCCGAGGGGCGGCTCTTGTCAAAGGTGAAGTCCTCAAAGATCGAGATGCAGGGATAGCCGGTTAGCGCCTTGCCCTTATCGCCGATGGTCTTCATCGCCTGCAGGTCGAGGGCGGGGATCTTCTGATCGGGCTCAGTGCAGGTTGGTCGCAGGATCCAGCCACCGGAGGTGTGGTAGCTGAGGGCGCCAGCGATATTCTTTTGTTTGAGCAGGAAGTCACCCACCGCACGGGTCTCCGGTTCGGAGAAGGGGTAGGGGCCCGCTCCCGGGGTTTCGCGCCGCCAGACCATGGGGTAGTTGCGGTTTAGGTCGAGACCCCACTTGCGCGGCGCCATCTTGGCCTCATAGCCGTCATAGTTTCTGATCCGGCCTTCGGGATAGAGGTGGTAGAACGGTCCTCTACGGTCATCGGGGCCGCGCTTGATCATAAGCCTAGGGTCCTGTGCAGAGACCTTCCATGCACCAGTAAGATCGTCACGGACGCGCATGGAGAGGATATGACCATCGCCATCAATATCCTCGGCATCCAGACCGTCGAAGTCAGCTGGTTCCGGGTGGATCCACTCGCGCACGCTGCTGCGCAGCATATGAGGCGTGGTCAGATAGAGCTCGGAACCGTCGGGACTGACCCGTGGCAAAACGTAGAAGGCGATATGGTCCAACAGGTGGGTCACCGTTTCGTCTTCACCATAATGGGCCAGCAGGTGATCGATGGTGTAGAGGCAGACCGCCGAGCTGGTCACCTCGCCAGCATGATGGTTGCCGTCGATGTAGTAACCGGGCTTGTCGTCGGCGGGACCTGTGGCCGAGTTGGTCAGCTCCAGCATCCAGAGGTCGCGACCCTCGTAGCTCTTACCGATGGGGTATAGCCGGGTGAGCTGAGGGTAGCGGTCATGGAAGCGGTGCAGGGCTTCCTCGATCTCGGTATAGGTCAGATAACGGTCATACGTAAGCATCAGGCTTCCCATGCGGTCACCGTCCTTCGAATTAGGAATTAGGAATGCAGAATTATGAGTTGGGGAACTGGGAGACGAGAGCTTCCTTTACTTTTTCTCGCCAGCACGAAGTTTCCCCTGCCGAGGCAGTGAGAAAATTTCTATATCGGAAGGATATCTATCTGGTACCCGATCTTCCCAACCGCTGACTATTGACTTCGGGCTCTTGACTTATGGAAGGAAGGAACCTTCCGACCGCCAGCGAATGATTATGCGATATCCGAAGACTCGCAAAGGGGGAACGACGATGGCCGTAGACCTGATCCTCTATAATGGCAATATCATCACCGTGAATCCTAAGGTAACTCGGGCCCAGGCGGTGGCGATCGAGAGCGGTCGCTTTGTTGCCGTGGGAAGCAATGACGAGGTGCTAGCGCACAAGGGCGCTGCTACCGAGCTAGTCGACCTGGCTGGTCAGACCGTGGTCCCGGGGTTCAACGACAGTCACATGCATCTGCTCAATGTGGGCACCGCCATGGAACGAGTAGAGCTGGGTTCGGCGCGCTCGAGGGCGCAGCTGGTCGCCATCGCCCGTGACTTCTTGGCTGCCAATCCAGGGCTAAAGGTGCTGCTCGGACGCGGCTGGAACCAAGACCGTTTCGACGATCAGGCGATGCCGACACGCCACGACCTTGATCAGATCTCGACTGAGATCCCGATCTTTTTCAGCCGCGTCTGCGGACATATCAGCGTGGTCAATAGCAAGGCGCTGGAGATGGCAGGCGTCGGGCGTGGGGTGGAACAGGTCCGCGGCGGTCATATCGACCTGAGCGCTGACGGCGAGCCCACCGGCGTGCTCCGTGAAGAGGCGAGCGGTCTGGTGGGGTGCATCTTCCCCAAGACCAATCCCGCCGACTACAAGCGCCGCTACCAGAAGGGCGCACAGCTGGCCGCTAGCCTTGGGCTGACCAGCGTTCAGACCGACGATATGGGCGATCTGCATGAGGTCGAGGTCAAGTTGCAGGCGCTCCGCGAGCTGCTCGCAGAGGGTAATCTGCCTGTGCGCATCAACCTGCAATCGAGGCTCTCCGAACCAGGATTGGTGGCGAAGCTTCTGGAGATAAGTAAGAGCCATACCTTCCCCGCTCACACGGTGGAATACGGGCCGGTTAAGATCATGACCGATGGTTCACTCGGCGGACGGACGGCAGCGATGAACGAGCCCTATGCCGACGACTCTTCCACGCGCGGCGTGGCGATAGTGGATCAAGACGAGGTCAACAGCATCTTCGAGGCTGCCCATGAGCACGGGTTACAGCTGAGCGGTCATGCCATTGGCGACCATGCCATGCAGCTGATGCTCAATGGCTTCCGCCATGTCTTAGCCAAGAAACCGAACCCCGATGCTCGCCCGCGCATTATCCATGCTCAGATCACCACCCCGAGCATCTTAGCTGAGATGCAGGAACTGGGTGTGGTCGCTGATATCCAGCCCACCTTTGTCGGTACCGACCTGCATATCGTCGAGCAGCGCGTCGGGCATGAACGCGCCCAAGCCACTTACGCTTGGAAGACCATGCGCGAGATGGGCATTCCGACCGCTGGTGGCTCGGACTCGCCGGTAGAGAGCTGCAGCCCGCTGCTCGGCATCTATTCGGCGGTGACTCGCCAAGACGCCGATGGCTATCCCGCTGGCGGCTGGCTGCCTGACCAGAAGCTGAGCGTGGAAGAGGCGATCGAACTCTTTACCATGGGCTCCGCCTATTCTTGCTTTGATGAGGAGGTCAAAGGTTCCATCACGGTAGGCAAACTGGCCGACCTAGTGGTGCTGGGCGACGATATCACCGCCATCGCACCCGAGAAGATCAAAGACGTGCGCGTGGTGGCGACGTACGTGGGTGGGAAGAGAGTTTACTAGGAGTCCACAAGAACACCAGTCCACGAGTCCACATGATTGGCAACGCAAAGTTGCCGATAAAGAAGCGGTTAGCATCCCAGCTAACCGCTTCTTGTGTTTCTGTAAGAGAGTTATCAGTTGTGTAACATCCGTAGACCCGAGTTACTACTAGACCCTATAATGACAATACGGCCGTCACCACAATGATCCGTTCTTACGAACTATATCGTACTTATGCTTGTGGACCTGTGTTCTTGCGGACTTGTGGACTCAATACTACTACACAAGGAGAAGACATATGCTGAAACGAGTTGCAGCTACCTTACTGGTAATCGTACTCATAACCTTTTCATCGGTGGGGGTGGCATCGATACCCGATCGGACGCCGCCAGGCGAGCGGATTAACATGACCTATCTGCATCTGGGCACCCCGGCCCAGCAGTTACAGTACATCAACAAGACCAATGGAGCTGTGGATATCGTCTCGCCTAGCTATTTCGACCTCAATGCCGACGGCAGCTTACTGTTTACCAGTAAGTATCAAGCAAACTTTGTCGAAGAGATGCACCGGCGCGGGATCAAGGTGGTCCCGTATCTCTCCAACCATTGGGACCAGGGGGCTGGGCGCGTTGCTCTGGCCAACCGCGAGCTTTTGACCACGCAGATCGCCGAGGCGGTCAAGAAGTATCAGCTCGACGGTGTCAACGTCGATATCGAGAATCTGACCGAGGTCGATCGCGAGAATTATACCGACCTGGTTCGTCTGCTACGGGAGAAGATGCCGGACAAGCTGGTCTCGGTGGCGGTGCCGGCCAACCCTAATCGCCGCACCACCGGCTGGGTCGGTTGTTATGACAACCTGAAGCTAAGCGAGTATGCCGACTACCTAATGTTGATGGCCTATGACGAGAGCTATCGCGGCAGCGCGGAAAAGCCGGTGGCGAGCATCCAGTTTGTTGAGAACTCAATCAAGACTATCCTCGATGAGGGGGTCTCACCGACCAAGGTGGTCTTGGGGGTGCCGTTCTACGGTCGGATCTGGGGTGGCAATGGCAGCATGGTCGGCGATGGTATCAGCAGCTGGGAGACCATGGACCTGGTCAAGCAGTTTAAGGGTACCGTCAGCTATGATGCCCTCAGTCAGTCACCGAAAGCGACCTTCACCATTCCGAATGGACAAGAGGGCATCATAGGCTGGAAGAAGTTAACCGCTGGCACGTATGGCGTCTGGTTTGAGAACGCCCAGTCGATCAAGGCTAAGCTCGATCTGGTGGATCGATATGGCCTGCGCGGCAGCGGCAGTTGGAGCCTGGGGCAAGAGCTGCCAGAGATCTGGGACTGGTATGAGCTAAAGCTGCAGGGACGGCTGTTCACCGATATCGACGGACATTGGGCAGCGGGTGACATTCTCGCCATGGCCAATCGCAAGTGGATGGTCGGGGTCGCGAAATTCCAGTTTGGACCCGAGACCTACCTGACCAGAGCCCAGGCCGCCGCCATCTTGGTGCGAGTATTGGGCTTGGGGTTGCCTAGTGGGGCGCAGCCGACTGTCTACGCCGATGTAGCGGCGGACCACTGGGCTAAGGAGAGTATCACCATCGTTAGCCATCACGGCCTCTTGCGCGGGACCGCGCAAGGGCAGTTCGCCCCGGACATGCCAGTCACCCGCGAGCAGATGGCGGTCATCCTGCATCGCGTGCTGGGGTATGCACCGAAGAACGCCGATCCGGTGCCGTTTGCCGATGTGCACCCGGCTAGCTGGGCCAACGAATCGATCCGCGTCATGCAGCAGCATGGCATCTTGGGTGGCTACGGCGACGGCAGCTTCCGCCCCGGCCAACCGGTCAAGCGCGCCGAGATGGCGGCGTTACTCAATCGCCTTGCCGCAAAGCTAAGCGATAGCCAACAATAGCTTCGAAGTAAGCAGAACAAAAGCTAACAACGGGGTCAGACCCCGTTGTTAGCTTTTTC
>CAZINL010000002.1:21975-42489 GCA_964540595.1 uncultured Clostridia bacterium | reverse complement strand
CTCTCCGTCTTCGTCCCCACTGTGGACTGTGGCCTCAAAAATGCTGTCTCAGTCCCTTGGGATAATGATTCTTCAGTTGGCCGTCGGCCAGCTTCCCCCAGCCCAAAGGGTAACCATCGGCGGTGACCACGGTCCAGCCGCGGCCTGAGCGGTCGACGGCCAACGCCTCGCCGCTCAGGTAGCGGCGTACCTCGTGGCCCTCGGCGGAGAGATCCACCGATCGCTGCCATTCACCTGACTGCAGGCTGAGGGCTAGGGCGTGGGATGGTTCGAAACGGCCCTTCTTGACCGTGCCAAGGTGCCAGCCGGGACGTAAGACTTTCAGCTGGTCCAGTGATGGACAGTCGACGGGCAACTGGTAGAGCTGATCTCCAAACTGGATGAATGGGCCCTCGAACGAAATAGTCAGCGCCTCGGCGCAAAACTGCCCCAACAATTGCTGTAGCTCGGGGCTCGGGCGTTGGGGCTTGTGCATGGCCACCCAGGGTGCCTTGCCACCGCTCCCCTGCCCTTTGCGCAGGCGGGCGATGAAGTGTCCTTCGCCTTGGATGCGGTGCGGCCAGAGGCGCACGGTCTGCGCAGCTGCCACCGTGACTTCGCTGTCGAAGAGCTGGGCGTTCGGGACTGGCTCCAGCGCAAACTCCGGGTGACGTCCGAGGAAGCCCGCGATCTGCTCCTCGTTCTCCTCAGCCGCAAAGGTGCAAGTGGAGTAGACCATGACGCCACCAGGGCGCAGCATCTGCGCCGCCAGATCGAGAATATCCTTCTGCATGGCAGCGCAGTGCGTCACCTTCTCCTCGGACCAGTCGTCCACCGCCTCATCTAGCTTGCGAAACATCCCCTCACCGGAGCAAGGGGCGTCTACCACGATCCGATCAAAGAACTCCGGCAGGCGAGCGGCCAACCGCTCGACAGGTTCATTGGTAACAAGAGCGTTACTAGCGCCCCAGCGTTCGAGATTCTCCGCTAGGATCTTGGCACGGTTGGGCATGATCTCATTGGCGACCAGGAGCCCCTGGTTCTGCAGGTAACCCAGGATCTGCGTCGACTTGCCCCCGGGGGCGGCGCACAGGTCGAGGACCTTCTCACCCGGCTGCGGTTGAAGCGCTTCCACGACCGCCATGGCGCTGGGCTCCTGAATGTAATACAGCCCAGCGGCGTGATAAGGATGACGTCCCGGTCGCTCCAGCTCGTCGTAATAGAAGCCTGAGCTGCACCACGGGATCTGCCGGAGCGCAAACGGCATGGCTACAAGGAATCGCTCACGGGTGACCTTGAGCGGATTGAGGCGCAGACCTTTGTGGGGCTCGCGCTCGTAGCTTGAGAGGAAGGCCTCCAGTTCGTCCGGCGGGAGTTGCCGCGCGATGCGGTCGACAAAGGCATTTGGTAAGTGCGAGGATGGCATCAACGTATCACTCTTTCGCAGGTGGTGTGCTCAGCTTGACCTTCACATGGTCAAGCCCATGGTCAATAAACTCCTGTTCGTACTGACTTTCACGCTCCATGATCCGCATGAATCGGGTGTCCTCTGCAGATCGCCCTGCCTCAGGCACGATCGGGCCATCCTGATCCACATCACGATCTGCCAGGCGATACTGAAGCTCCGACCAGAAGGTATCGTCGTCATATTCGTCAACGAAATCGTTGACTTGGCCTTCCTCAAACTCACGCGTCGGATAGTATGTGTCTTTCTCGCGCACATACTCGACCAGATTGTCCAAGCCGAACTGCTTGGCAAAGGAATAGACGTAGCTCTCCACCTCTTCATACTCCTTGAGAGCCTCGTCCCGATGCGCGTTGATCAGCCATGCGCCGGTGTAGACCAGGTCAAGCAGCAACCGGTACTGCTTGTTAGTAAGGTTGATCTTCATGGTGTTGCCTCCCAATGTGGACTTCTGGATAGTCTTGCCTTCCAGTGTGATCATCATTACTTTCGCCCCGGATCGACCTACCCCCTCTCCCCCCATCGACACAAATCGCCGCTCACCATTTTTCGCACAGCACTGACCAACGGTCGCTGACCTGAATAAGATGTGATGAGGAGCGACCTGATGAGTAGCGACGCCCTGCGTCGCTGGGGGGAGGGATTAGCCCGTGACAGCGGAGGTGAAGAGCGGAGTGCTGTGGAGTGGTAAGACGCTGGTGCGCGTTGAGGGATATATCGGCTGGTTGGACCAGGATGGCTGGGAGCGAGTGGAGCTGGATCGCTGCCAAGACGGCGTGCGTTTGCTCAAGATCTATCCTGACGGAAGAACAGACTGTGTCCCGCTTTGGGAACTGGACCGGTAGACGTGGTTACACAGAGAATCCGAACAGATGGGGTCAGACCCCATCTGTTCGGATTCTCTGCGCTCGTTAGGGTTATCTCAACGCCTCGACCACCTTTGCCAACGCCTTGAGCCCCTGTTCCTCGGCCTGACGGGCAGTTTGTAGAGCTTCGGTCGCTCGGGATTGGAGTTCTGTGCTATTCGTGGCAGGCTCCGGCCAGAAGGGATAGAGCCTAGTCAGCTCATTGAGCTGCTGTGCCACGACCTGATAGTGAGACTTCGCTTCGCTTAGTAGCGGGGCCACAGCACCACCGATACGCAATGCCGCCTCATCGAGGAACGCCACCGCCTGATCACGGCACTCGCTCCAGACGGCCGCATTGTAGCCCAGTCCCATGGTATTGGCTTGCGACGAGCGCACCGCCTGGATCCAATTGTCATACGCACCGAGTCCCGCTTGGTAGCCCGGGTAGATCCACTTGGCCGGGCTGGTGGAGTGTTCAAGGGCAAACTCCAGCGCCTCTTTGACCACCGTGGGATCATCGGCGGTGTGACCTCGCTCGACGGCATAGAGCTCCAAGCACCCGATCTCCGTCTGACCAAGCTCCATCCATGGCTTGGGGCCCTTCGCCCCGCTGGTATTGGGACCGGAGAAGAGATAGCCCTGGTCATCGTAGCCAGTGATCACGTAGAACTCCGGGATCTCCAGCTCCCATCCATAGCAGGGGGTGCCACGATCGATGGCGCTCTTAGTGAGCTCCCAGGCGGCGCGCTGCTTGTCCGCGAACTCGGGTTGGGCCTTGGTGGCGGCGATACCATCGATGGTGTAACCGAGGTTGTGGCCGAGGTTATAGAGCATCTCAGTGCGCCAAGCAGTGGGACCGCTAGGACAGCCAGTCGGGTCCATGTTGATGATGAAGGCATGGCCGGTACCGCCATAGATCCAGGCCGTCGAGGTAGGGAGCCCGAGATAGTTTAGGCAGCCTTTGAGACAGCCCATGTGAGAGACCCAAGCGGGTTGCCACTGTAGACCCTGTAGCTGTTTCGACATGGTTTAGTCCTCCTTTAATCTTTGGTGGCTCCATTGTAGCTGAGCGGGTCGGACACATGATGTCGGAGTGATCGGATAAAAACGACTAATTTGCAGTCGGCAAGGCGCGTGGCCCCAGTTCTCAGCTCAACAGAGACTGGAGTGTTCGTTCCAGCGTGCTGCGCAACCGGTTCCTTAGCCAAGTCGGCGACCGGATGGCGAAGGGAGAAGGGCATGCCAGGAGGACGAGCAGCAGCTGCGTCATGCTCTTCACCTCAAGGCGGAAGCGCCCTCCGTGGAGGTGTACTGCGTTGACGGCTGTGAGGTCAACCACCTGGGGAAGATCGAAATCAACCTCGACGACATACGGTCCTACCGGTTGTGACATGGGAGCAATATCATCAGACCGAACAGCAACTTCGGTCCGATGGGCGGCGCAGAGCCGCCCAAAGAGTTCAGCTAGTTGCCTCCCATTCTGGTCAGGCATCTGCTGATAGTAGCGCGAAAGACGCTCTAGATCGTCTCGCTGCTGTTCAGTCACAAAGATACCGGGAAGCGCAAAGCTGCTACTTTGATAGCGATAACCGCGCCGAACATGGCAGTAAGCCAACGGGGCACCGAGGGAATCACGTAGATACTCAATATCGCGAGTCGCCTGACGCACGGAGATCTCAAACCGCTCAGCTAGCGTTCGCGTGGTCGGATAGCGCTCGGCGCGAACTTGTGCGTCGAACCAGGCGATACGGTGCAGATTGCTCATACCTCTCGTCCCTTCCATTGCCATCGGCAAGCGTCTGATCCTGCGGTCATGTCCCACGGTCGTCGGATCGCGGCGTGACTCCGTGTTTCGGCACCTGCCTAAGGCTTTCCTTCGGCCTGATAGGACGTCGGGCATTTTTGCGGTCATCGGACAGTAAGGAGCTGTAACCGTCATTAGTCCATAGGCATAGAGTAGATTGACAGGGTGTGCAGCCTGGGTCACTGGACCTATTACCTGGCCCCAGCCGCAATCACACCACAACAAAGGGAGGGTCTAGCATGTATCAAGTTCCCGGACCACAGGTCCCGCTGATGCCTATGCAATCGATGATGGCTCCCGGCTATCAACCGATGCCCTATCCGCCTATGCCACGTACCGCGACCGCCATCGTTCGCGGCGGCCCGCTGGCACCTCGGTTGCTCGGCGTCGTGCAGTTCTTCGAGGTCCCAGGCGGGACCTGGGTCTCGGTCATGGTAGACGGGCTGCCGCCATACCAGCCCGCCAGCGGTAACCAGCCGCAGGTCGGGCCCCACGGCTTCCACATTCACCAAAATGGCGACTGCGCGGTCGGCGATCCGGCGATGCCCTTCACCGCTGCGGGCGAGCACTGGAACCCGACCAACCAACCCCACGGCAACCACGCTGGCGACTTCCCGGTGCTCTTCTCCAATAACGGCCGCGCCGTCATGGGCTTTTTCACCAGCAAATTCTGCGTCGCGGACGTGATCGGCAAGGCAGTGGTCATCCACGAGAGCCCCGATGACTACCGCACCCAACCCGCCGGCAACTCCGGCCGCCGCCTCGCCTGCGGTGTCATCCGGTAGGCAATGAGAAATCCGAACAGATGGGGTCAGACCCCATCTGTTCGGATTCTTGCTCTTACGAACTCCTGATACTCCCTTAGCCGCTCTACCCACGCGCCACCTAATTCCACGTCAGCCTTCACGGATCTGATCGCCTCGGATAGGCTTGAGCGGGCTCGCCCTAGGCACTCCGCCATATCGGAAAGAGAGTATCCCTGTTCTCCTGCAAGATAAACAAAGAGCTGCCGAGCCTCGGATGTCTCGCGATCTTTTGAAGACCTCCGTATCTCTGCGGGTGTGAGACCTGTAAACCTCGCTACGTTATCCATCAGTGAATCAAGGGCGCTCGGGTTCTTGGGCCGCTTTCGATCCCGGGACAAGAGCTTATAGTCCCCGATCTCGGTTCCACTGCTCTCCATCATGGCTTTGATGAAGCTAGTCTCCACCTTCCCTTCGCCATCCCCATTGAAGTAGTGCCGGTGACTGGACCAACGGTGGTCGATCGGGTTGTTCACTAGGCCGGCAGTGACCGGGTTGAGGTGAATATAGCGAACTAGCGTCAGCAGGTACTCGTCGTTCTCAACTATATAGGCCTGGTAGCGCCCCTGAAACAAGTGCCCGCTTTGCTGGTTGCGCGTGTTGACATACTGCGTATAGCCCTGCTGTACTCCCTGCATAAATTCGCCAAGGGGCTGCTCGCCCACTTGCACCAATAGATGCACATGGTTGGTCATTAGCGCGTAGGCGTGGATCGTCACCGAGTGTTTGTTAGCGTTTTTCTCGAGAAGCGACAGGTAATGTAGGTAATAACCTTCGTCGTGGAAAATCACCTGTTGATGGTTGCCGCGAGCGATGACATGGTAGAACGCCTCTGGCAGATGGCAGCGCGGTTTTCTAGCCACATAACTCCCTCCAAAAACGTGTGTTCGCATTGCGTTATTCTCAACTAGGAGTGGCGAATCCTGCATGCAGAAACGAAGAATCCGAACAGCCAGGGTCTGACCCCAGCTGTTCGGATTCTTCTGAGCCCAAGCCTGAGCAGTGTCATCACGAGATCACCAACGACCACGCTCGCAACCGTGGGAGCCTCGTCCAGATTCCTGGCACCACCATTGGCACCCATGGCACGGCCCCACACTTGAAGCTGGTCTTCGCGCGTCGCGCCCAATACTGGCTGAACCCAATGTGTGAGCCCATGACCTTGTCTGGTCATGGCTCCTTGACGTCTCCTTACTCTCTGCCTGGAATCCGATCCTCGCACGGCAGGTTGGTCTGGCATTTGCCACAGCCATAGCGGGGGTGGAACTGCTCAAGAACGGCATCAAGGTATGCTGAACAGAGATCATTGTCCTTGCCTTGTTCAGTAATCGCCTCGGGTGGGCAGCGATGGATGCATGCGCCGCATTGTGTGCAGTACTCGTCATACTTGCGGTAGGGTCGCGATGTGGGCTGTAGGCGAGCACTAACCACCGCGCTGCCCAACCGACCGGCAGATCCCCGCGACGTAATCAGCGAGCGATTCAGGCTGAAGGTGCCCAGGCCCGCGATGAAGGCAACATGGCGTTCCGACCAGTTGCTCCTGCGCCGACCGGCTACTGCGAAGCGACCGTCCAGCACCGGGCAGACCGCCTGATAACCTTGCTGCTGGAACCATTCGACCACGAACCTACGCATGGCGTTATTGACGATCTCTCCCTCATAGCGAGCATAGAGCCATTGGGAGGCTGGCAACCCTTCGGTACGATTGGCTTCACGCACATCAGACGTGAAGGGAAGGAAATACGAGATTACTGACCCTGCCTCAGGCAGCCAGACCTTGGGCGACAGGTGATGGGGCCCGACCACGTGCTCCTCTTTTAGGGTATCAAAGAGCGGATCCTCCGGGCTAGCCACGCCCACTAATGGCGCGTCATATATTCTCATGTTGCCTAGCTCTTCGACGACATTCAGCGGGCTCTGCTGCAGGAAGTCTGCCATTGCCTGTCTTAGCTGGACGATCAATATCTGAACCACCTCTTTATCAACTGTTTCGTGCTAATCTATTCTTCTCATAGGCGTAAATGCCTTCGGTAAGGAGAAAACACTGAAGATCGGGGTCTGACCCCGATCTTCAATGTTTGCGTTTATAGCTTCTCGATGCGGACGGCGGCGACTTTGAGCTCGGCGGTTTTGGATGTGGGGTCGAGGGCGGTGTTGGTGAGGATATTGGCGTTGCCCTCGGCGAAGTGGAAGGGGATGAAGACGACCTCTTCGCGGATGCGATCGGTGACACGAACAGTGGTGGTCAGAGCGCCGCGGCGGGAGACGACGCGGACCAGCTCACCGTGCTCGATGCCCAGGCGCTCGGCGGTCTTCTCGTTGACTTCGACGAAGCTGGACGGAGCCAGTTCCTCTAAGCCTTCCACCCGTCCAGTCATGGTGCGGGTGTGATAGTGATACAGGATACGGCCGGTGGTCATGGTCAACGGGTACTGCTTATCGGGGCGCTCCTTGGCGCCCTCGTGCTCGACCGGGACAAAGAGTCCCTTGCCGCGGATGACATGGCCGTGGTGCAGGTATTTGGTCCCGGGATGGCTGTTGTCGGGGCAGGGCCACTGTAGCCCCTCGGTCTCCAGGCGCGAGTAGCTGATACCGCCATACTGCGGCGTCACCGCAGCGATCTCGGCCATGATCTCATCGGCGCTGGTATAGCGCTTAGCGTTGCCCAGACGGACCATGATCTCGCTCAATATCTTCCAGTCGGTCCAGGCCTCGCCCGGGGCCTCGACCGCCTTGCGCACCCGTTGTACGCGCCGTTCGGTGTTGGTAAAGGTGCCATCCTTCTCGGCGAAGCAGGTGGCAGGCAGTACCACGTCGGCCATCTCGGCGGTCTCGGTGCGGAAGATATCCTGCACGACCAGGAAGTCCAGCTTGCGCAGAGCATTGTCCACATGCTGCACATCAGGATCGGAAACCATGATATTCTCGCCCATGATGAAGAGCCCCTTGATCTTGCCGTCGGCGATGGCGTGCGTCACCTCGGTGGAGCAAAGACCGGGCTTTGCCGAGAGCTCTACGCCCCAGGCCTTGGCGAACTTCTCACGGACTTGCGGGTTCTCGACCTTCTGATAGCCGGGCAGGACGTCGGGCAGAGCGCCCATATCGCAGGCACCCTGGACGTTGTTCTGGCCGCGCAGCGGGTTGAGCCCGGCAAACTCTTTGCCGATATTGCCGCAGAGCAGGGCAAGGTTCGAGAGCGCTTGGACGGTCTTGGTCCCGGTGGCGTGCTGGGTGATACCCATGGCGTAGTAGATGCCGGCGCGCTGGCCAGCGGCATAAGTGCGCGCGGCGCTGCGGATATACTCCGCCGGGACGGCGGTGATCTCGGCGACATACTCAGGGGTGTACTTGGCCACGGACTCGGCCAGCTCGTGGAAGTGTTCAGTGTTAGTGCTGACATAGTCGGCATCATAGAGCTTCTCGCTGATGATCACATTGATCAAGCCGTTGATCAGCGCGATATTGGTACCGGGCTTTAGTTGCAGGAAGACGTCAGCACGGCGGGCGGGCTCGATCTTGCGTGGGTCGGCCACGATCAACTTAGCACCCCGCTGTAGGGCCCGCACCATCTGGTACCAGATCACCGGATGGTTCTCGGCGGTATTGGTTCCGATCAGGAAGAGGACATCGTTGTCTTTGACCTCGCCAATGCTATTGGTCATGGCGCCGCTTCCCAGTGTAGTTGCCAGACCGGCAACGGTGGAAGCGTGTCAGAGGCGGGCGCAGTGATCGATGTTGTTGGTGCCGATCACGGCGCGGAAGAGTTTTTGTAGCAGATAGTTCTCCTCATTGGTGCAGCGCGCCGAGGAGAGGGCGGCGAGGCTGTCGGGTCCGTGCTCGGCCTTGATCGCGCCGAGCTTCTCGGTAACCAAGTTCAGCGCTTCGTCCCAGCTCGCCTCGACCAGTTGCCCATCACGCCTAATCAGCGGTGTCTTGAGGCGATCGGGGTGGTTGATAAAATCAAAGCCGAAGCGGCCTTTGACGCAGAGGAAGCCTTCATTGGGCGCGGCATCAACCGGCTCCACGCCGATCACCTCGCCCTTGTTGACCAAGAGCTCCATCTGGCAGCCGACCCCGCAGTAGCTGCAGGTGGTGCGGACGCGTTGAACTTTAGCGCTGCGGCGGCGGTTGCGCGCCGCCTTGACGGTCAGTGCGCCAGTCGGACAGACGGAGACACAGCTGCCGCAGGAGACACAGGTGGTATCGGTGATCTTGTGGCCAAAGGCAGGGCCGACGAAGGTGTCATCGCCACGCTTTGAGAAGCCCAGGGCAGACGCGCCTACCACCTCATCACAGGCCCGCACGCACAAGCCGCAGCTGATGCACAGGCTCATGTCGCGGACAAAGAAGGGGTTGGCGGTATCCCGGGGGAAGTCGCGGGCCGGCACACGGTAGTCCGAGCCGTCGACGCCATATTCGTAGGCATACTGCTGCAGCTTGCACTTCCCGCCCGCCTCACAGGTCAGGCACTCCATGGGGTGGTCGGACAGCAGCAAATTGAGAACGTTCTTACGCGAGGCGACGACCTTCTCCGTCTCGGTGAAGATCTCCATGCCGTCGGTGGCTTGGGTCGAGCAGGCTGCCATCAGCCCGCGTCCGCCAACGACCTCCACCACACACATGCGGCAGGCCCCAACGATAGAGAGCTTGGGATGGTAACACAGGGTAGGGATATCGATCTCATGCCGGCGGGCGACCTCAAGGATCGTCATCCCGCGCTCAGCCTGATATGATCGGCCGTTGATCTTGACTGTCATGGTGCTCATCTCGTCACATCCTTTCGCTACCGCCTGCTAATCGCCTTGAACGAACATTTACTGGCACAGGCACCGCACTTGATGCAGATCTCGGGGTTGATCACATGCTTCTCCTTGACCTTGCCGGAGATGGCACTCACCGGACAAACCTTGGAACAGAGCGTGCAGCCCCGGCACTTATCCGGGTCAATGGTGTAGCGCAGCAAGCTCTGGCAGACCCCGGCGGGGCAGACTTTCTCCTTGATATGGGCTTCGTATTCGTGCCGGAAATAGCGCAAGGTGGACAAGACCGGATTCGGCGCGGTCTGACCCAGGCCGCACAACGAGCCGACCTTAGCCCCCATGGCCAATGATTCCAGCTTCTCGATATCGCCTTCTTGGCCTTCGCCACGGGTGATGCGCTCCAGGATCTGCAGCATGCGCCGCGTGCCCAGACGGCAGGGCGGGCATTTGCCGCAGGATTCGTTCTGGGTGAAATTGAGGAAGAAGCGGGCAGTCTCGACCATGCAAGTATTCTCATCCATGACCACCAGGCCGCCAGAGCCAATCATGGCTCCGACCGAGGCCAGTGAATCATAATCCAAAGGCAGGTCAAGCTGGTGCTCCGTCAGACAGGCACCGGATGGTCCACCGATCTGGACCGCCTTGAACTTGCCACCACCGCGGATCCCACCGCCGATCTCGAAAACGACCTGACGCAGGGTGGTGCCCATGGGCACTTCGATCAAGCCGGTATTCCCCACCTGACCCGTCAGCGCGAAGACCTTGGTCCCCTTGGACTTCTCGGTCCCCACGCGGGCAAACCAGTCGGCTCCTTTGAGGATAATCTGCGGGATGTTGGCGTAGGTCTCGACGTTGTTAATCAGCGTGGGTTTCTGCCAGAGACCTTTGTCAGCAGGGAAGGGCGGTCGCGGACGCGGGGTGCCGCGCTGGCCTTCGATAGAGGCCAAAAGTGCGGTTTCTTCGCCACAGACGAAGGCGCCAGCGCCCTCTTTGACATGTAGAGTAAAGTTGAAACCGGTTCCGAGAATGTTCTCGCCTAAGATGCCGTAGCGTTCCGCTTGGTCGATGGCATTGAGCAGGCGCTTGACAGCCAAAGGATACTCGGCTCGGACATAGATATAGCCTTCATCGGCACCGATAGCGTAGGCGGCGATCATCATCGCCTCGATAACGCGATGGGGGTCGCCCTCCATGACGGAACGGTCCATGAAGGCGCCCGGGTCGCCTTCGTCACCATTGCAGACCACATACTTCTTCGGACCGGGGGATTGTTTGGCCAGCTGCCACTTGCGACCGGTGGGGAAGCCACCGCCACCGCGACCGCGCAAGCCTGACTTCAGAACCTCGTCGACCACCTGATCGGGGGTCATCTCGCCGATGGCTTTGGCAATGGCCTGATAGCCCTGGTCGGCGATGTATTCGCGGATATCGTCGGGATCGACATGGCCGCAGTGCTTCAGACCGGCGCGGGTCTGTTGCTTATAGAATGGAATATCGTGCTCCTTGGCATGGGTCTCGCCGGTCACCGGGTGCTTATAGAGCAGGCGGTCGATCACATGCCCATCCATGATCGAGGCGACGATCTCTTCGGCGTCGGACAGCTTGACTTTGGTGTAAAGGATATCGGCCGGTTCGATGCGGACCAGAGGCCCCATCTCGCAGAACCCATGGCAACCGCTATGGGCTACGGCGACACCCTCATGCCCCTCGCCCTCGAGCAACAGGTCGACATCGACGTAAGCGCCTTTCTCCTTGACCAGCCTTTTCAGCTCCTCAAAGACCTTGAGCGAGCCATTGGCCACACATCCGGTCCCGGCGCAGATCAGAATCCTGGTCTTGACCCGCTTTTGCGCCTGCTGCAGCTGAGCCTGCAGATCGTCTAGTGCTTGTCGATTGGCTAACATTGTTTCCCTCATGACTCATCGCCTCCCTCTTGCATCAGTTGCTCAATGATCAGGTCAATGGCAGCGGGAGTCATCTGGCCATGGACCTGGTCATTGATCATCACCACAGGCGCCAGTCCACAGGCCCCTAAGCACGAGACGGTCTCAACGCTAAATAGCTGATCCGGTGTGGTTTTCTGCCCTTCGGCTAGGTTAAGCTTCTTGCGAATGGCTTCTAGCACCGGCGTAGAGCTGCGCACGTGGCAAGCAGTGCCGTCGCAGAGGCGGATGACATGCTTCCCCTTGGGCTCCAGCGAGAAGAGCGAGTAAAAGGTGGCTACGCCATAGACTTCCGGCAGCGGGATGCGCAGCTCTTTGGCAATAATCGACTGCACTTCCTCGGGCAGGTAGCCAAAGATGCCCTGTGCCTTTTGCAGAACGGGGACGAGGGCACCGGGCTTGCCGCGATAGCCATTAATCAGTTCATAAAGCTTGGCAACTTGCTCTTTATTCTTCTGGATGAACACTTTGTCCATTTTTGAACTTGCCCCCTCAATAGGCTAGTGCCCTGTCATCATGACAGGGCACTAGCCTAATATTCCGTATGTTGCCTACACGGTATTATATCAGCAAAACCTCATGTATGGCAATTAGTAAAATGCCGATGATTGAGAAGCCCGCCGTGCCTTACCCAACGACTCTCTCCACCGCACTGTAGATATTCATCTTCGCCCCGCGGGCGAAGCCGATCAAGGTGATATTGAGCCGCAGTGCCAACTCCACCGCTAGGCCCGTGGGGGCTGAGCGGGAGACAACCACCGGGATGGAGCGTTTGGCAGCCTTGATCAGCATCTCGGACGAGATGCGCCCACTGCAGAGCAGCAGCTTGTCGCTGAGGTCTACATCAGCCAGATCGGCCGCGCCGATCACTTTGTCCACGGCATTGTGTCGGCCGATATCCTCGTGAAAGAAGAGTAGTCCTTCGCTGCTGGCAATGGCGGCGCTGTGCACCCCGCCAGTGGCTAGAAAGAGGTCCGACTCCTTGTTGAACTCATTGGATAGGTCGAGTATTTCCTGGGCAGTAAATTGACTAGAACTTTCATTCTTCTTGCAGGTGGTCACTACGTTGAGGTAGATGGCCCCTTTACCGCAACCACTGCTTCGGGCGCGCTCGTGCTCCTGCAGGGGGACGTAGCCGCGATCAAGCAGTTCTACATCGGCAATGCTCTTCTCTTCATCGATCGTCAGCGAGGCAATCTCGCTATGGCTCTTGACCACGCCTTCGGAGAGCAGAAACCCTAGCACCAGAGGCTCCAGCGCATCAGGTGAGCAGAGCAGCGCCGCGGTACGGTGGCCATTGATCTTGATGGTCAGCGGATATTCCTCAACCACCAGGTCGTCTTTGACGATCACCTCACCGCGATCGTAGCGGGTGATTGGGATCTGTTGGGTAAGGTGCATGAGTGAACCAACCTTTCTGGGAGTCCCTTGTCTCTCGCCCCCCGCCCCTCGTGGGTGACAAGGCCTCTGATTACGAACAGTCTTCTCCATTGAGGGAAAGAGCCATCCTTCACAGACAGGAATAATCCCACATGTGAAGGTGGCTCAGCTTTCGAGTTGCGTCTAGGATATCGGTTCAATCTCACGAGGGGCTGGGGGCGAGGGGCTGGGGGCGAGAGGCCATCTAGAAGCTCTTCACCACTTCATCCACCAATGACCCAACGAAGGCGACCGCCTTGCGGATGGTGTCCTTTTGGGTCATATCGACGCCGGCCATCTTGGCCAGCTCAACCGGCTTCATGGTGCCGCCGGCCTTGAGGACGTTCACCCACCGCTCCGCCGCAGGGGCGCCCTGAGTGCGGATATCCTCAGCGACCGCGGTTCCGATGGTCAAGCCTGCGGAGTAGCTGTACGGATACAGGCCACGGTAGTAGTGGATCTGACGCATCCAGACCATCCGAGCGCCGTCGTCGATCTCGACCTCGCTACCCCAGAAGTCTTCGAGGATCTCGCCTTGGACCTTATTGAGGACGGTGGCGGTGATCGGCTGACCCTTCTCGGCCATGACATAGGTACGGCGCTGCAACTCGCCTTCGATCAGGTGGCGGACAAAGTTGTGATGGTAGGTGGTCAGCATCTGCATCAGCACCCACCGACGGGTCCGCACGTCATCACTCTGAGAGAGGATATGGTTGGCGACCAGGATCTCATTGATGGTCGAGGGGGCTTCGATGAAGAACATGGTCGGACGGGTATTGGCCATACGCTGATAGCGCTGCGCCATGACCCCTTGGCCGGCATGGCCGAGCTCATGAGCCAGGGTCAGAGCATTGCGCATCTGGTTGCTCCAGCTCATGCTGATATAGGGATGCACCCCGTAGACCGAGCTGCAGAAAGCGCCGGTGCGTTTGCCAATATTGGCGGCGCGATCGACCCAGCGATTACTGAGCCCATCAGCGATGATCGCCTTATACTCGGAGCCAAGCACCGCTACGCCGTCGAGTACGATCTTCGACGCCTGCTCGTAGGTCGTGCTGGGGCTGAAGTCAGGATCCAGCGGTGCCTCGATATCGCAGTACATCATCTTGTCGAGGCCCAACACCTGCTTGCGCAGCTGGGCATAGCGACGCATATGCGGAGCGAGCTCGCCGAGGATGACGTCGTGCAGGTTGTGATAGATCTCGGGTGTGACTTCCTGGCGCTCCAAGAGCATATGGACGGCCGACTCAAAACCGCGCAACTTCGCCTCGACCACGTTCTTTTTGACCTCGGTACCCCAGGCGGCACCATAGGTGTGCTGATAGGCCTTCTGCGCCTTGGTGGTGGCAGCATGGGCATTGCGGCGCAGCACGATATCGGGCGAGGTCTCGTAGCTCCCCACCGACATCGGATGCAGGTTGCCCTGGCTGTCCGCGGCGGACTCAACCGCAATATCGGACGTTCTCGAACGCTCATAGATCTCAGCTGGCGCGTTCATGACTTGGCTGAAGGCGGCCAACACCATCTCGGTCTCGGCGCTGAGGCGATGGGGCTTGCGCTCGATCCATTTCTCGATGGTGATGCGGTAGGGTTCGAGACCCGGCTCTTGCTCGAGGTAACGCTCAAGAGTCCCGGCAGGCAGGCCGAGGGCCTCGGACTGGATGAAGGAGATCTGCGCTTGCATACTTGCGCCCTGAGAGGCGGCCCGTCCAGCCATGGCCTGATTCGCAGGATCCGTACCATCGGCAGAATTGTGCAGCGAGGCATAGGCAAAGACCTTGCCAGCCCTTACCTGCAGGGCTTCTTGGGCTTCTAGGCAGGCCAAGAGGACCTTGGGACCCTCGCCAAATCTGCCTTTGTACTGGGTCACCGTCTTGACCAGTTCGGGCAGTGCGGCAAGCTCCGTCTCCCAGGCATCAACGTTTGGGAAAATGTCGGCAAGGTTCCAGGTCTGTTCGACTGGAACCTCAGAGCGGGTGAGACGCTTCATCATCGTGTGCTCTCCTCCTTTAGCTGTTTCGATCTCTACTTTCTATATCTTTCGAGAGACGGACGAATTACTCCTTCTCCAGGAGGAAAAGTCGCCCCCGAATGCGAATTAATCCTAAGAGACGAGGACGGAGCGTATGCGGCCACGGCTGGCCCTGTCACCAAGCTCCGGCCACCAAGAAGGAGGATCTGGATGAAAAAGCGACTTACCCGTGCTGAAGTCCCTGTTCATCTCACTTGGAATCTGGACGATATCTTCCCGAACAACGAGGCTTGGGAAGCAGAACTCGCTGCTGTGGCTGCTGATCTGCCTACGGTCACCCAGTACAAAGGCCGCCTCGGTGAAGGACCGGCTGTCCTGTTCGACTGCATTGAGGCCATGGAGGCCTTACAGAAGCGGCTCGGTCGCGTGATGGTCTTCGCCAACCTGAAGCAGTCTGCTGATGGCACCGATCCCGCCAACCAGGTCGCCATGGGCCGCGCCTCGGCGCTCGGCTCCAAGGTGCAGGCCGAGACCTCGTTTATCCGATCGGAAGCGCTGAGCCTCCCCGAGGGCACTCTGGAGCGCTATCTGAAGGAAGAGCCCAAGCTGAAAGAGTTTGAGCGGATGATCACCCGTATGATCGCGGATAAGCCGCATATGCTCCACCCCGAGACCGAAGTGGCGCTGGCCTCCTTGGGCGAAGTGCTCAGCTCGCCGTCCTTGGTCTACAACCGCTCCAAGGCCGCTGATATGACCTTCGAGCCGATCGTCGACAGCCAGGGCGTCACCTATCCGATGTCGTTTGCCATGTATGAAGAGGCCTATGAGAAGTCTCCCGACGTGGTCCTGCGCCGCAACGCGTTTGCTTCCTTTACCAAGGGGCTGAAGGCGTATCAGAACACCTACGGCGCCACCTGGGGCACCGAAGTGAAGAAGAATGTGGTCTTGGCCCGCCTGCGCGGCTACCCGTCCGCCACCCATATGATCCTACACGGCCAGGAAGTGACTCTCGAAGCCTATTACAATCTCCACGATATCATCTTGAAGGAACTGGCTCCCCACATGCGCCGCTACGCTCGCCTGCGCAAGCAGGTGCTGGGCCTCGACAAACTGCTCTACTGCGATATCGAAGCGCCCATCGATCCTGAGTTTAGCCCGCCGGCCACCTACGAGACCGCTTCGGAGACCATCCTCAAGGGCCTCACCGCCCTGGGCGAGGACTATGCGGCGATCATCAAAGAAGGCTTGGAGAACCGCTGGATCGACCTAGCTGACAATGTCGGTAAGTCCACCGGCGCCTTCTGCAGCGGCGCTCCCGGCGTCCATCCCTACATCCTGGTCACCTGGACCGACAATATGCGCAGTGCTCTCCTCCTCAGCCACGAGCTCGGCCACGCTGGCCACGGTGTGCTGACCCAGAGAAATCAGCGCTCGATCAACTCCCGCGGCTCGGTCTTCTTCACTGAGGCTCCCTCGACGATCAATGAGCTGTTGGTCGGCAACTATATCCGCTCCCAGAGCAACGATCCGCGCATGCTGCGCTGGCTGAACATGCAGCTGCTCATGACCTACCATCACAATTTCGTCCGCCATCTGATCGAGGGCGAACTGCAGCGCCGCATCTACGTGCTCGCTGAGAAGGGCCAGCCGATCACCGCCACGGTGCTCAGCCGCGTCCAAGGCGAGATCCTCGAAGAGTTCTGGGGTGGCGAGGTGGAGATCGACGACGGCGCCCGCCTGACCTGGATGCGCCAGCCCCACTACTACATGGGCCTCTATCCCTACAGCTATTCCGCTGGTCTCACTATCGGCACCGCAGTGGCCAAGGCGATCCAAGAAGAGGGCCAACCGGCTGTCGACAGATGGCTGACCGTGCTGAAGCTTGGCGGCACCAAGCCGCCGGTCGAGCTGGCCAAGATCGCCGGCGTCAACATGAGCAACCCCGACGCCATCCGCAAAGCAGTCGACTACGTCGGCTCGCTGGTGGATCAAGTGGTCAAGACGTTTGAGTAATCAGGAATGGCCCCCTCGGGGGCCATTCTTGTTGCTCTGGCGTCAGGTGTTAAGTTGTTCATTTACTCCTTCAAGGGGTGGTTACCTAAGTAATCTGATAAGAAGTGATCCCTACTACGCGAAGGCGTGGTCCCGGTTCGGGGGCCACGCCCTTTTATCTGCATCACTCCAACCACTCCCAGCGGTTCTCGACATAGTCCCACCACTCATACAGATGAGGGGAGAAAAAAATTTGGCAAATGTACCAACTAACGGCAGGAGTCGACAATTCCTAGTCGAACACTAGGATTACTAGCCACATGCTAGCAATCCCATATTACGATTTACCGTGAACTAGGCGGCGGGCGATCGTTTGCGGGGAGATCACACATTTTAAAGGAGGAGAGCTATGAACACGGGTAATGGCAAAAGGGCCCACTTCCTACGGACCGCGCTGGCGGTCGCACTCCTGTTTGTTCTGGTAACTGGTTCCACAGATGTCTGGGCCGCTAGTGCTTTTTCCTGGAGTGCGGCCAAGACCGTCACGGTCGGTGACGCTGCTGGCTGGATCGCACCGGGTCTAGACTTCGCCACTGGTCGAACCGGGCTCAACAGCGCATGGAATGACCTAGAAGTCTCGCAGAACTTGCCCGATGTCTTCATCACCAGTCCTAGCGGTGGGTTCATCGATCTTGGCGCCGTGTCGTTTGACAGCGTCCCACCACTGAGCGGCGACCTCTCCAAGAAGCTAATCGCCGCGACCAATCATGTCTATCTGTTCTTCAGCGAGGACCGAGTTGTGAAGTTCCAGATCGTGCGCATCGTCAAGGGGCAGAATCAGTCTTCCCTGCCCGCGGTCACGATCAAGTATCAAAGCGGTACCCTCGACCCCGCGGCGGTGTTGCCCGACGCCGGCAGCTATGACTTTGGCACAGTCGCTCCACAGCCCCAACCCACACCACAACCCCAACCCACGCCTCAGCCTACGCCTCAACCTCAGCCCATTCCACAGCCGACTCCACAGCCGCAGCCTAAAGCTGGAACGCCTGCCAACGTCAGCGCCACCTTCCAGGATGGGGCTGTAGTTCTGACTTGGGCTGCCGCTTATCCGGCCCCCAGCAAGGGTTACTACGTCTACCGCGGTACGATCCCGGACTTCAAACCAGTGACCCCGGAGATGGACTTCCCGACCCTTCAGACTACCTACACCGATACCAAGGCGACCGTTGGCAACACCTATTACTACCTCGTTCAGGCCATCGATGGTGGCTCCTCGCAGGTAGTCAAGGTCGTGGCCACTGCCCCAGCGAAGCCGGTCACTCGCGTCATCCGCATGACGCTGAATAGTAAGGTCGCCTACGTCAACGACGTTCGTCGTGAACTGGACGTCGCACCCCAGACGATCGAAGGCCGGATGATGGTCCCTCTACGCCCGTTGGGTGAAGCCTTGGGCGCTGCGGTTGACTTCGATGGCAGCACGAACAAGGTCACCTACAACCTAGATGGCAGCACCCTGCTCCTCTGGCTGAACCAACAGAACGCCTCGCTCAATGGTGTGACCAAGACCATGGACGTCCCGCCGACTTTAGTCGACAGCCGGACGCTGATCCCGCTGCGCTTCGTCAGTGAGGCCCTGGGAGCCTCGGTGGAGTTCGACGCTGCCACCGGCACGGCTACGATCTCCTACACGCCGAAGTCCCCAGCGCAGCCGCAGCCGCAACCGCAACCCCAACCCCAGCCTCAACCACAACCGCCGACAAGCGGAACCCCTGAGCCTGAGGATGACTACTTCTCCCAGCACAAAGCCTATTGGGGAACATGGTACGTCTGGGTCGCGGGCGGTTGGACTGCTCCAGATCCAGTGACGGGGATCTCCAGCTATACCAAGGGGGCAGCGGGTGGTCAGATTACCTTTGACCAGTACGGCACCTTTGTCTGGGAACAGAATAACAAGGTCTACAAGGGTGTCTATGCATCTAACCCCTCAAATCCAGGCAAATTGACCATGAGGGATACCGATGGATGGGTTTACACACTGATGATGGTCAATGACAAGACCATCAAGTGGTCGTCCTACGGGCTCGACTACTATGGGACGCGAGAGTAGGGCAGGCCCTAAGTTTCTTAAGTAACCCCTGATCACAATCAGAAGCGGCATGGCCCCCCAGGGGGCCATGCCGCGTCTGATTACAAAAGTACCTACATTCGCAAGCGACAGAAAGTGATAAAATGGGTCGGTTCCCACCACACCTTAAAGCCCAGCTGTTCGGCGACGAAGCGCAGCGGGATCATGACGCGGTCATCAATTGTCACTGGAGCGATGGCGCGACCGCTGGCACCGATAATCGCTCGTTCGACGCCGTCGATGACACTGGTCGTCGAGCCAATCATGAGCTTGATCACTTTGCCGCGGTAGAGAGCGGTAACGGTCTGAGTGGCATCATCCCAGCCGAAGATCACACCGTAGCTCTCCAGCATGCGCATCGGCATCATGGTATCTCCCAGCTCGTAGTAGCAGGCCGGTAGATCCTTGGTCACGCCGTCGATGGCATAGCCGCGCACCCCCACCGTGGTGATCAGCTGCCCGTAGGCGAACTGGATTAGGGTGAAGGAGCTGAAGCGGTCGACTAGGAAGCTAACTGTCTTCAGCTTGGCAGGCAAGACGGTCTCATCGATCACCCACTGCAGCTGGTGGATGAGTTCCTGATCCCCACCGCTGTGGATCGCGAAGATAGCAAGACTTTGGAGGAAGGCCTCGCGTTCCTCAGCATCGACAGGTAGATCAAGATCGAGCGGCGTCTGCACCAGGACCTGACCGGCAAGCTCGGTCTCGATGTTCAAAGCCTGGTCCATGACGGTGGCCCCAACGGGCAGGGTTGCAGCTGGCGCGGCGGTGGCACGGTGTATGGTCAATGACAAGGGCTGGCCTTGCTTGGCCAGTGCAGCGACGAGTGCTGGCGGCAGGGTTAGGGTGCCCGCTGGGGTACTGATGGTCAGTCTGAGCGCCTCGCCCTCAGCGGCGGCGGTCAGGGCGGTGGCTGGGAGAGTGAGCCGGCACGGCACAGTGACCTCCATGTTGCCCTGTTGCTCCAGAGTTAGGTCAACTACCGTGGCTCGCTGCTCCCGGGCGCCGATGATCTGGTCAATAAGCGTGGCCGGCGCCGCGTACTCGTAGGCGAGCAATGCACCGCCTTGGTCGGTGATCGGAGTCGCTGCTAGGGGTAGCTGGGCAACGCCCTCGGGAGTGACACTAACCACCGGCTTCGGTGGAGTGGGCGGGGTAACGGGTGGCTTGACCGGGGGTTTGATCGGAGGAGTGCCCGGATCGCTCGGACCCGGGTCGGTGGGAGGGGTATACGGCTGAGGCTGAATAGTAAGCTGAGCCGGGATAAAGGTCAGCTGGTAGTTAGCTCCGGCGGTCAGCCCGCCCTGCAGGATCGGATAACTGCCGACGCTCTCCCCTGCAGCCCTGGTCAACTGACCAGACAGGGCATCCCCGCTGACAAGCGTTCCTGAGCTCAGGCGATAG
>CAZINL010000002.1:7191-21965 GCA_964540595.1 uncultured Clostridia bacterium | reverse complement strand
AGGTCATGGCAGGATCGACCCCGCCTAATAACATGGTCTAGGCATCCGCTGTGACGGTGAGCGGTCGTTTGCTGATGGTCAGCTCTGCCGGCTCATAGGTGATGCTATACTTACCGTCACCAGAGAGAGTTCCTTGCTGGATTTGGTAGCGGCCGACGCTCTCACCCGGTGCGCGTTGCAGCTGTCCGCTGAGGGCATCCCCTTGGCTGAGGGCACCGGAGACGATCTCATAGGTGAGCTCCGGATCAGCCTCGCCATAGACCTTGCTCTGTGCCCGGGCACGTACCGTCAAAGGAATGCTCACTCGCTCGCTGACCGCTACGGTCGCACTGTAGTCGCCGGTCATAGGCACCGAAGCGTAGCTCGCGACACTCTTGTGCAGGCGCACCGTGTAGGTCGCCGGGGTCGTACCGTCATCGAGAACCTGGGCAAAGCCACCGATCACGGTATCAGGAATGACACGGAAGCTCTTGGCGAATTGCTCGGCTGCGATCACGATCTCGGAGTAAGGACCAGCGCCGGTATAACCAGTGTTAGCGACGGGGTCTAGCGGCAGGATCTCTTTTGCGGGGATGAGGCGGCCGTCAGCATCGGTGATGGTGATATTGCCTTCGAGCGACCTCGGCAGCATGTAACGATCGAAGGTCGCTTCGACTGCATCAGGATAGAGGGTGAGCGCTGTCACCTGTGGCGCTGCTGTGGCGAGCAGGCCGATATTGACCTGATCGTGCAGCGGTGGGACCTGCATGGACTTGGTCTCATAGGTCTGGTAGTCCCGCCCGGCAAAACGCACCTTCCATTCGCCTTCCGGGACATCCCAGCCGTACTTGCCTAGGCTGTCGGTCTGCTGCGGGCTAATCTCACCCCAGTCTTCGGCCTCGGACCAGGCGCGGAAGCTATCGCCGTCTTTCACCAGCACGGTAGCAGTGATCCCGGGGACGCGATCTGCTTCTGTCGCCTCAAAGACGTAGCCGCTCGGATCGATCTTCCAGTTGGGGTCGTTGAGCTTCTTCTTCTTGGCCAGCAGCCGGATGCGTTCCTGCTTGGCCAGCGCGCTGCGGATCATGCTGAGGATGGCATTGCCCCAGGTATCGTACTCCGAGCCGATCGCGCTGGAGTAGGCCATGCTGCCGGCATTGGTGACGTAGCTTAGCCCCTTCCCTAACGGACCAAAGAAGGATGAACCATAGCTGACCCCGCCAATGAGGGTGTTGATATAGTGGCTTTTGCGCGTGGCGGACTGGTACTCGGTGATATCCCGCAGAATGCGGTCGCGCTCGGGCAGCAGCTCATCCTCTGTGATCAGGTTGGCGGATGCTCGCAGTTCGGCGGGGTCAAGGCCCATGCTGCCAAGCAGGGCATTGCCGGCAAGCGATACACCACCGAGAACGTTCAGACCAGTTCCCACTCGGCCAAGGGAGTCGGCACCTTTCTTGAGCTCGTAGAGGTCGCCGGCGAGTCCCGTGGCGGTAGAGGTATACTCCACGGCTTGTAGCGTCTCTTGCGTGCTCATCGTCTGTACCCGCACCGACCTTGCTATCGATCTGCCCTGAGGCGCCGGCGGGTTCAGGGCATCCCATAGCGCTTGCGAGAAGTAGACCCGTTTGACGACCCTGACCGTACCAGCCACTTCGTCGATCGTGACCGATGGTGCACCGGTCCAGTAATGACCCTGCTCAGTCTCTATGCGGATCAAGCCGGTCTTGTCGAGGGCGCCGTCAGCCAGCGTCTGCTGGGTACCACTGAACTGGATCAACCGCCCGCCACCCAAATCGAGTTGCGATGAGATGGGGCCGCCATCGGAGCCATCGTGGTAACTGCCTTCCACAAGCAGATCGGATGGCTCAGTTGCGCCTTGGTAAGCCTCGCGCATGAACGATGGTAGCGTGTTGGGATCCACCTGCGGCTGGTCGGACAACTCGGTGATGTCGATCATCCGGGTGTTGGTGAGCTCGGTCATTGCCCTAGCCTCGGCTAGTGGATCGGACTGCACCTTGAGGCTGTAAACAATGGAGAGTGCACCGGGCTGGTATAGGTAGGCATCATCCACCAGCCAAAAGCCAGCATGATCACCCGATGTCTGGTACTTTGCCCGGTAGATAGTGACATTACCGTGGTAGTCATTGGCCAGACCGGCGTATTCAACATCAGCAGGATCAGCATTGGTCAGCTTGAAGCGAGCCATGACCGGTACGCTGGGGTTGATGGCGACGGTCTGCCGGATCACGTCATCGCTCATGCCGAAGTTCATCACGAACCTTCCCTCTTGCCAGACCCGCGCTTCGGTGATCAGAGAGCGCGCCACGCGCGTAATGGTAGTGGCCTCAATGGTCTGATCATTCACCGTCATGGCTGCGGTGATCTGATGGGCGCCTAAGAAACTGGCGTTGGGAAAGTTGACGGTGGTTTGCCAGCGGCCCCGGGCATCGGCGACGGTCTCACCGATCAGAACCCCACCATCGTAGAGGCTGACCTTTTGGCCGCTATAGGCTACGCCCTGCAACTGCACCGCATCGGTCGCGCCGAGCGCCACCTCCTCCGGAGCAGTCAGCGTTAGCACCGGCAGGTTGAGTTGGCCATCGAAGATGGTATCGCTGACGGACTGCCGATTGGGGGTCTGGACCATTGCCCAAGCCGTCAGTTGTAGCTGGCTCTCGCCCTCAAGTTCCAGCTGGAAGTAGATCGTCCCTTTGGCCTTATCCTCCATATTGATGGGAGTCGTAATATGGTTGGAATATCCGGCCCAGTAGCGTTGACCATTGAGATAGAACTGCCGGTCAACGACCGCACCCGTGCTTAGCTGGATGTTAACGTTGGCGATCTCGTAGCCAAGCGCCACCAGCCGCTCCGGCAAGGCATAGCGGACGGTCACGGCACCCCGTGCTTTGCCTGGCTCGACCAGAGCACCGGCGGTTAAGGAGAGACTGGTCCCCTGATCCGCCAGATAGCCCAGCTCCTCATTGGTGACGATTGGTACGGTAATCGTTCCTAAGTCGCTGATCCGTCCCTGTTCGACCGTCACCGTTCGCTGAACATAGTTGAGCCCTTCAAGCAGCCCTAGCGGTTGCAGGGCATTGAGCGTGGTTAGTCGGTTCAGCCGCACCAAGTTGTCACCGCTAAAGAGGACCACCGTGTAGTCACCGGGGGCTAGCTTCTCTTCACGAGTGGAGAACAGACTGGTTCCCGAGTACTGCTTGATGCGGTTGCCCTGGCGGAACAGCAGCATCTGGATCGGGGTGTCTGCGGCACTCTCTGCGGCCAACTGGATCTCACCGGGGGACACCGCCTGGGCGATGACATGCGCGGAGCAGTGCGGATCGAGCTCGGTGGTAAGCTCCGTTTGGTTCAGCTTGAGACCCTGGGCACTGTCGGTCTGCAGTCTGACCGTGACCTGATCTCCTGGCTGCAGCCCATGGCCGCCGCCGAAGTGGTACTTCCTGGTTTGAGGGTGGTACCAACCTAATACCGGTTGGCCGTTAGGGCCGGTGACGGAGATAATCCAAGCCGGAGCCTGGGACAGGAGGTAGACATGCTCCTGATCTAGGAGTTCGGGGGCGGCTACCTCGAGCTCCATACTGATGTAGCCGGTGGCCACGTATTGAAGCTCGAGGTCATCATCAAGGCTGAAGCTCGCAGCCTGGGTAGTGACCTCCTGCCAGAGGTTGTCGTAGTTGTCCTTGCTGACGTGTAGTTCACCAGATCTCCCAGGGTAGACCGATAGGCTAAAGCGGCCCTCTTGGTCGGTGGTGGCACTCTGGTTGTTGTAGATCATGGTGTTGCCATTAGGGAAGCTCTGTGATAGATAGACCACTGCACCGGCCACGGGCATGGTCTTGCCATACTTGGCAAAGGCCTGGTCGATCACCCTGCCACTCATGGTAACCTTGGTAATCGCCTGGAGCTCCAAGGTGGCACTCTCGTTGGGCTGGCTGATGGTGATGCTGTTGGACTTAGGCTGATAGTACTGCTGGTTGGATGGATCGAGGAGATAGATCTCATAACTAACCCGATCGCCGACCACCAATCCCGGCAGCGGTTCACCCAAAGTGTCGAACCAACGCCAGGAGTTGGCTGACGCATCGGTGATGAGATAGCTGACAGTGCCCTTGGCGTTAAGTGGGGCCACGACCCTGAGGCTAGCGGGCAGCGGGGTCAAAGCCAGGCTCACTTCAGCGGTTGCCCCGGCGGCCAGTTCAAAACGGCCGGTGGCGTAGGTGCGTTGGCCATCACGGAGAGCGTAGCGGTAGCTACCAGGCTCAAGGGCGGCAAAGGTGAGCGGTGCAGACCCAGTCACCGTCTGCTGGTAGTTGCCCCAGCCACTGGTTCGCTCGATGCTGAGGACGGCGTTGTCAAAGGCCCCCGTGCTATTGGGCAAGCCGGTGAACTGCGCAGCGGCGACAACCAGTCGATTGATCGGCTCTTGCCGCTCCGCCGTTTGCTCAGTCGACGGACTGGACAGCCGATAGGTCACATGACTGACGAAGGCGGCATCGGCGGACAGCGTTGCCGTCGCTGTGTAGACTCCTGGCGAGCTCTCGACCAGATCGGTGGCCACAGTAGTATTCGTTGCCTCTGCTCCGACCTTGCGGTAGGTCAAGCCTGCCTGGCCGTTCATCCCCGGTGTGCCGTTGACACGAAAGTGCAAGACGCTGCCTTGACGGACATATGCGGCAAAGAAGTAGGCCTGGTCATACTCCGTCTGTATCTGCCCAAGGAAGATGGTTGGTTCGTAGATCATGGGTAAGGTCTTGCTCCACTTGGCCTTGGTGACCAGGTCCTCTAATGTCAGTTGAACCGAGCGTACTGCTTCGAAGGCGCTATTGGCATGGAGCGAGCGGGAGTACGTCCCAATCCCTTGTTCCAGGCTGGTACGAGCCAACGTTAAGGTTAGTTCTGGGATCAGGTTGCCATCGGCATCGAGGAACTCGCAGGTTGCCTGGACCGGTACCGAGCTCTTGGCCCAGATGGTCAAGGGCATGCCACTGCTGATGGTGGAGGTGCTCACCCCATAGCCCACCGGTTCAGCCATTACCGACGGAAGGTAATCGATACTCAGTGCTATGACTGTGGTCTCCCGCTTGGCCGCGTCCCTAAACTGCAGGTAGAGAGTCTTTTTGCCAAAGCCCTCACTCAAGGTATGGGTAAAGGCGTTGCGGACAGGCCCGTAGGCGGCACCGCTGAGTTCAGCGCTGGAGGTAGCATAGCGCATCTCGCCAAAGGTGCCCGACGAGACCCTGACCTGTACCTCCCCGCTGAGGGTGAAGGTGGCACCGTTATTGAGCGTGACGACTGGTTGGATCACCGGTTGCTCGGACGGTTGTAGAATGATATGCAACTCCTGACTAACAGGTAGCGATCGCCCGTCTTCCAGGACGCGCACCGTCCAAAGCCCTTTGGTGCTAGCGCTCAGCTGGTTAGCCGCTAGCACTAGGCAGTCACTGTTGGCCACGGTCAACGCGATCGGTCCTACTTGTTCCGTGGGGTTATCGGGGCGATAGAGCATCGCCTGATAGTTCTTGGCAGGTGAAAAGCCCATACCGATCACATGGTAGGATTCGTCCTCCCCGATAGCGGCGGCGACATGCGCGGATGCGAGGAAGTTCACGGCCACGGGCGCTAGCGGTTCGCTGCCCCACGGGCTATAAAGCATGAGCGGTTGGCCGTCATACAGGACCGCGGCGTGATAGACCCCTGCCAGACTCTGAGAGGCCTGACAATGCAGGGTCAGACTATTACCTGATCGCGCCGAGCTCACCTGCACGACTATCTGTGCCCCGCCGCTGGCGGGCCAGAGTCTGACCTGCAACTGACTAGGATCGAGGTTGAAGGGATGAGTCAACGTGATAGCGAAGGACTGGCCTGCCGGCAGAGCACGGAGGCTACCGTAGGTGTTCAGCGAGCTCTCGCCGACCATGGGTTGATCGAGCACTGTGACTGGTGCTCTGGCTACCTCAAGCCCGGCATAGCTGACAACGACCTGGTATGATCCGGCTGACAGGGTAGTACTCACGGCAACTCGGCCGCGCAACAAACCGGGCGAGGCTTCGCTGAGCCATTCGCGATCCAAGCGGCCGACAACCACCTCGTTGGGGCCGAGTAGATCAATTGCTACCTGCCCAAGATCGCTAAAGCCACTGGCATCCAGCAGCAGAACAAACAGGTCGGTAGTATCGCAGCCGATGTAGTGAACCATGGTTGGCGGGCCGAACGAGGGGGATTTACCCTCGCCATGATGCTGCATGCCCGCCAGCGCCCCTTCGATCATGATCTGCCCCACACCCGGCCCTGCGCTAAGCTGTAGCGGAGTGGCAGAGATCAACTGGCGAGCTTCACCGACAGTGGACTGGCAGTTGATGCGCCAGCGATAGTCCTTGCCTTGCTCAAATGGCGTTACAGGCACCTGACCGGAGACGGTCAAGAGATTGGCGAAGACGTAGCCGTTGGGGTCATAGGCAGGAAGCGCCGCCAATGCCACTGGTTCGGGGCTCACTGACCTTAGTACACGTCCGCGTTGGTCAACCTCCACCAACTCCACGGTAATAGGATCGGCTACGACATTAGCAACCCGCGCTGAGAAGTCTACTGTCGGCCCTGCTGGCAGTGCCAGCGGCGCTGCGCTTAAGAGGGCAGCCGATAGATAGCGCTCGCCGAACATCTCATAGTCATAGAAGACAGGCAGGAAGGGGGATCGAGACCAGACCTCGACGCCGTTCTGCTTTAGACTTAGCATGTAATTTCCGCTCAGATAGACAGGCAAACCGCCATCTAGTAGCTGGACATCAAGGAAGCCAGAGCCATCATAGTCTGCTGTCTGGCTAAGGGAGAAGAGCTCGTTCCAATCGGAGTCGAGAGCGACAAGCTGTAGCTCGCACTCGCCTGAGGGCACATTGAGCAGGTGCAACTGGACACGTCCCACAGCACCATCGACAACGGTAGCTTGATAGACGATGGGTTGGTTGAATGTCACCGCCAAGCTATGCTGCGTGGTGATGACGGGCTGATCATCGACCCGTGCCGCCGTTAAGTTGTAGATGACGTCTTTCTCCAGCAGGCAGCCGCTCTCAGTCTGCAGCCGATAGAGAATCTGGCTAGCCCCGATGTCGGAACGCCCGAACCAGGCTCCGGTGGTTGACTGGGCCACGAGCTGATCGGTACCACTGCCATCTTTACTCCAGAGTTTGAGCTGTAGCTCACTGGGGTCGCGCACCCCAAAGGCAGTGACCTTCACATAAATCTCGTCATCGCCAGGAATGGACGGACGGTCATTCACAGTCCACTGTTCCATGTCTAGAATCACAGTGTCATCGGTCACGGTCAGTTGCGGCTTGCGACCATCAAACCAGAAGTCGGTCACGATCTCGGTCGTTTCACCGCTCGTGCAGACGAGGTCAGCCGTATATTCTCCGGGTGACAAGCCTGGAGAACTATGCAGATAGGGATAAAAGTCGCTGTTGCCGGTCAGCTTCGCCAGATCACTAATCGCCACGATCTGCCGCTGCGCATCGAGCAAGCGTAGGATGACGTCGCCGGTGAGGCCGCTATTGAGCGTGATCCTGAGGTTGCTGTACGAGTGGACTTGATCAACATGCCAGTAGGCGGAGAGGTCCGGTACGATGGTGACTCTGTTGTTGCCGCTATCGGAGGCGCGGGTGATGGTCACTGTGTAGTTCGTGTGCGTGATACCATCCTCGGCCATCACCGTGACGGCAATGGTATTGCTACCGGTGAAAAGATCGATTGATCTGCTCTCGCCAACCAAGGGGCTGCCATCGATCTGAAGTGTCGAGAGGCTACTGACAGCGACTGGCGTTACCGCCACGGTGCTGGTCTCGTAGCTGACGCTAGCGCTATAGCTGGTCACCGCACTGTCGAAGGCGGGCGAGAGATTGACGCCGCTGACCAAGAGGCTCGCGAGGAAGGAGTTGGTCTCGGCAGGCTTCTTCAGGACCGTCAGGTTGAACTCCTTGGTCCCAGGCAGAGTTCCGTCGCGTATGATGGTCGCCGTCAGGGTCACGCTGGCATCGCCTTGGGATGAAGAAGGCCTAGTGATCGCTCCGTCTGGGCTGATGACTGCTGCATTGGACGAGATCCAGATCACGGTGGAGCCATGGACCGACCCTGCCGCCGGTAGACTGAGATTGGCAGTCACCCCATCAGCCGAGGTATTCGTGCCCTTGATCATCTCCCAGGTCAGAGTATCGCGATCAGCGCTCAGCTTGTCTGCCTCGGTCAGGAGCTTCGTCCATTGGGCGTAGAGCGTCACGCTGCCGGTGGGTGCGTACGGGAAGGCAATAGCCGTACCGCCAACGGCCGGGTCAAACCAACCGTTGAAGCCGTAGCCGTCTCTGTTGGTGACAGGCGCGCTGTCTATGGAGCTGCCAACCGAGAGCGACAAGGTGCTGACAGCGCTCCCCCCCTGGGCGTCGAAGGTGACGGTGAGGGTGAGAGGCAGCAAGGTGTTGACCACTGCCCGATCCGCAAAGCTCATCAGCGGCGATCCATCCACAGCTATGAGATCGCCAGCGGTATAGCTGACCTTAACCGTCTGCGCACTGGTGATCGGGCTGGCTAGGGTAAGCTCAATCTGGTTGGCGTCGCCGCTAACCAGTGCCGCTGTCGTCGGAACTATGGACAGAGTATCGATGCTGACGCAAAACTGCCCATGTTTGCCAGTTGGATCGGTCATCTCTTGGGCAAAGGTGAGGATAAGCTTGGTTCCATCCTCGTTGGTGACGGCCGACTGCAGCACGGTCTCGGCAGGCTGCTTCAGAACTGTAACGACAAACTCCTTGGTTACGGGTGTGGCGCCGTCGCGCACGATCGTCGCGGTCAGGGTCACGAGGGCATCACCTTGGGCGTAAGGAGGCCGGAAAACCATTCCGTCTGGGCTGATACTAGCTGCGTCAGTCGATGACCAAGCGATGGTGGAGCCTTGGACCGCCCCCGTCGTCGGTAGACTTAGGTGAGCAGTCACCCCATCGGCCGAGGTATTCGTGCCCTTGATCGTCTCCCAGGTCAAAGCATCTAGATCCGCGGCGAGCTTGTCGGCCTCAGTCAAGGTCTTCGTCCATTGGGCGTAGAGCGTCCCGCTAGCGGTCGGGGTATAGGGGAAGGCGATCGGCGTCCCACCTGTGGCCGCGCCGAACCAGCCGTTGAAGCTGTAGCCATCTCTGGTGGTGAGAGGCGCGATGTTCAGGGAGCCACCCGCGGGGATCGTCAGGGTGCTGATGGCGCTCCCCCCCTGAACGTCGAAAGTGACGGTGAAGAGGGTATCGGGTAGCGTCGCGGCCACCATGGTCAGGTCTTGAGGACCCAGTGTACCTGCAAAGGTCGTGTTCGGGCCTTTGATGACGCGCTTAGGAGCTACGTCGCCGCTGTCGCCAACGCCGTAGGCGGTCACGGCACTGCTGCTGCCATCTTGGTTCATCACCAGCAGTTCGCCATTGGCGATGCACAGCTCGCGGTTATTGAGCAGCTGGGTCTGCGGGCCGCTGATCACCCTCAGCGGGGCGGTGTTGCCGCTGGCGTTGAGGGCAAATACCTTGATCGCCTTGTTCTGGTAGTCGGAGATGAAGAGCTCTCCGCCGCTGACGGCTAGACCATAGAGCTGACCTGACAAACCTGTCTCGGGGCCCGTTAGCGTTCGCTTAAGATCACCGGTGTTCTTGTCATGGACAAAGACCGCCGCATCGGCATACGTGGTGACAAATAGCTCATCGCCGACGACGACGATGGACATGGCGTTGCTTCTATTATCAATGGTGCGTTTTGGGGACACGTTGCCATTATCATTGGTGCTGTAGACCGTGATGGGTCCAGAGTAGTTGGTGACGTAGATCTCAGCGTTGTCAAAGGCGAAGCCTGAGGGAAAGTTCATGCCACCGATAATTCGGCGCTTGGGAGCGACGTTGTCGCCATCGCTCGGGCTAAAAACCTCAATAGCGTGGGCTTCGTGGTTAAGCACATACAGTTCCCCATCATAGATCTCAACCCCCAATGGGCGTGCGAAGTGAGTGTTGCCACCCGCAATCGTTCGCACCGGGGCGATGTTGCCATCGGCCATCGCGTCAAAGAAGACCACGCTGTTGCTGTCAGTATTGGTCACTACCAGATAGCCTTGACTGGCGCCGTAAACTGGCAGATTGATCGCAGGCACGAGATTTAGCACCATACACACGACCAGTAATCCAGACAGCCATCTCTTCACCATTCATCCCTCCATCGTCGGATCAGTGGGCCGCTCATCGCGCGGCCTAGCATTGTTAGCACTTTCGCCTGCTTATGGCCAGTGCCACGGCAGCCGAGGCCAATACGACCGCCGCGGCCCCCATGGTCAGGAGCGTGTCGCGTGCGGACGTACCAGCGGCCGGAGAAACTGGGCCGGACGGCTCTTTACCCACGGTGGTGGCTGGTACCGCCACGGGATCAGCCGCGAGCGCGATTCCCTGGGCTGCCAGAACACCTTTGATCCGTTCCTGGGTCTTGCTGGACCATGTGGCCAACTCCTTGGCCGCAGAGAACTTGACCACCTCGCCGACAACTCCGTGCTTGGTGTTGATCGCCTCGCCGGCCTTGAGGACAACTGGGACTTTGCCGTTCGGAGTGAAGTCGACCGTCCCTTCCAACACCTTGAGGGTGGATCCATTCTCATCTTCACTGCAGACGAAGGTCGTGCCCCTGGCGCCCGCGATGGCTTGTGACATCTCCACTTCCATGGTGCCATCGGTAAGTATTTTCTTGATGTTGGTCACGACATTGCCAGCAAGAATCTTCATCACGTTGCGTTTGCCCGTCCGTTGGGTGAGGATAAGCGTCGAGCCAGGCTTCAGTTCAAAGGTGGTCATGTCGGGCATGCTGAGGATGACTCCACCCTCGTCCTGCGTACGGACTATGGCGTTGACAGGGAGTATGGTACCAAGCTCCAAGAGCTCCCACCTATCTTCATCCCAGGTTGGCAGTTGGTAGGTACACTCGCCATAGAGGTCACTGGCCCTAATGCCAGTGTCGAGCAGGTCGCCATTGTGATCGTAGATCGGTCCAGGAGGGTAGAGCTCGCCGGCGTAGGCCTCGTCAACCTCGATCTTTCTGCCGGGCTTGGGCGTCGCTGGCTGCCAGTTGTGGGTTAGGGGGTCCACTGGTGTCTTGTTGGCAGACGTCCATTCGTAGATGAATTTGGTCGACATGTTGATACTGCTGTAGAAGGTCAGCTCCAGTTCGAGCTTGGCGCCTTCTTTGGAACCGCTCTTGGCTACTGCGCTGACGGTCTCATTGACGCTGGCGTATTTGGTGCCGAAGGTGCACTCGAAGAAGTGCTTCCCGGCGGCGTTCACCATGTTGGCGCCGCCTAAGTAGGCGCGGGCACTCCCCGAGAACTTAAGGGCTGACTGGGAGTTGCTCAGCACGCCAAGCTTGAGATGGAGAACGACGCTCTCACCGGCCTTGATCACCTGCGGGGGCGTGCTCCAGTTGGCATGCACCGTCAGGGCCTCGCCATGGATGTAGGGTGGCGTGTAGTAGCTATCAGTCTTTCCTTTGTAGGTGGTCTTGACGCTATAGGTCCCCCGGGCGTAATGCTGCTCATAGGCATAGGCAGCACTGGTATTGGCCTTATCCCACTGCTCCTGATTGGGGTAGTCTTGGACATCCACCAACACCCAGCGCCCCTCCACGGGCGCTGCCTGGGCGCCGGGGATAGTGGTTGTCATTACCACCACGAGTAGCATCACGGCAGCCATAGCACTGTGACAACGGTTCATCTCATCTCCACACTTTCTGCTGATATGAGCAGCTTAGTCACGACCACACACCCTGGACTTGACTACTTTAGCAACGGACAGCGGCAACGCCAGCAGTGGTCGTTACTCATCTCATTGATGGTCGAGCAGGCGCTGCAGAAGGTGATGGCATCCTTGGACTTATCGTATTTCTCGTAAGAGTTGAGGCCGGCGTGATGGCGGACCCGATCCCCAAGCGCCCAGTAGTTGTAGATCGTGTCGTCATCCTCTATCCGGATCTCGTGTCGCTTACCCGCATCGCTGCGTATGACCACGGTGTAGAGCAGGTAGTCTTCCCAGTAATAGTCGTTATTGCCGGTATTGCGGCGACGACGCTTCTTCTCGACCGTTTTGTCCAACACCTGCCCATCCCAGGTCTTGCCCCGGTTGCGGCTACGAATCTGGACCATGGCGATCACTACAAACATGCTGCCGATGGTCAGGCCGATGCAGAGAGCCTGTGGGTTCTTCATCTCGGAACTGCCGGTCTCGCCGGCTACGAAAAAGCCGACGACCGCCATCACGGCTAAGATCAACGAGAAGATCGCCGCCCAGCGGTTGCTATTGTGGATGTACCTAGCGAAGGCCGGATCACTGATCCGCGGCGAAAACCCCACAGATCCCCCTTGGGCGCAGTGCTGGTCAGACAGCGCCTCTGGCTGAACAGCTAGCTGCCGACCGCAAGTAGCACAGAAGCTCGCCTCAGTGGATAAAGAGGCCCCACAGTGTGAGCAGTACAAGAGCATCCCCTCCCCCAGTGGTTGCACGAAGCTCCCCTGAGCTGATCATAGCCCCTGGCCGCGACGGGCGCTTCACCCCAAACGAGCGAAACGAACAATAACCCCTCACCCAAAACGGGTGAGGGGCGATCAGATTAGGTGAATCGGTTTACTTGGTCACTGCGAGAGGGGCCGTCCCTGACGGTTCATCAGTCCAACCAGCTCGGATTTGCTCTGGACGCCCAGCTTGGAGTAGAGGCTCTTGATATGCGTCTTGACCGTGTTCTCGCTCAGGTAGAGCTCAGCGGCGATCATCTTATATGTCCGCCCACGGGAGAGCAGGTCGGCAATCTGTCGTTCGCGCTCGGTAAGGATATCCGGTAGAACCGGATGACTGGGGGCTACCGACGGTGGCGGCGCCACAGGTGTGGCAGAGACAGTCGGTGCGACTGTGGCCGGTAGGCCCGCATAGGCCATGAGAAAGGCGTGGTCGCGCAGTGACAGGAATAACCGCTGATGGAGCAGCGGAAGAATGACGAGAGCAACCAGGACAACCCCGAGAGCAAAGACCGTAGGGCTCAACAGCTCGCTACCCATAGCGGTGATCGAGTTGCCCAGCAGACCTCCAAGTAGTACGCCGGCGACGTTGGCGGCCAGACCGAACCCCAGGGTACGGGCCGGCTGATCATCTAGGTCCACCATCTCCCCGAGGATGCTCCACCAGAAGAGGTCAAAGACACCACAGGCTCCCAGCATCAACGTGTTGACCAGCAGGTAGCTGACTGCTGAGCGGTCGAGTATCATGAAGAAGATGAAGGCAAAGCCGATCATGGCCATGGCCACGTAAAGGATATGGGCTCGGTTGCTCTCCTTGGGCAACCGCTTCATGATCTGGAGAGCGGCGACATAGGGCAGCGCCCAGTACCAGCTAACCAGCCATTGGTGATGCGCGAAGGCGGGATTGATCACCTGGTACATCAGACCCGAGTTGATGGTGATCACCACGATGAATAGACAGAGCAGTCCCAAGGGCTTGCCCAGACCTGCTGGGGCACTAGCGCCAACCGCTGTGTTCGTGGTGATGCTGAGCGCCATCCCACCGGGATAGGCCTGTTCGGGTAGGCGGAGGGCAAAGTAAAAGGCGGAGGCCAAGAGGACCATGGATGTAGCAAGACCAGCTTCAGCTGATAGATGCATCGCCGTCATGTTGACAGCAATCATCAGGAGATTGCAGTATATCAGCCCCTCAGCAACGGTCTGCAGTCGCTGATGGGGCGGGGTGCAAGACTGGAGAAAAAACGCCCAGGCTGCCACACAAGCGCCTGACAGCAAGCTGGCTAACAGCAGGAGATTCCAGGCAGGGGAAGGTGCAAAGAAGAAGAAAGTGCTGCAACCTATACAGAGCACGATGGAGTAGAGCATGAGAGCCTTCGCGACCCTCGTGGTCCTAATCAAGAAACCGCAGCAGAGACCGACAAGGTGGGCAGCGATTGATCGAAAGATCAACGCATGAGGATCCACTCCGTAGCGACCAGCGATGGCATACAGGACTTGACCTTCAAACGGGAAGGCTAGCAACCAGGCGAAATACGCAGCAAAAACGATGATCGACAGACTACGGGGATCCACCTGTCCCATTCGTCTGTCATCCCCCCCTCTCAACCCCCATCACCTCCGCCGAGAGTTAGGTCTGCACCCATAGGACATGAAACTTAATGACGATTTCATTATACACTATCTGGGCGAAATTCCTGCATTTGTGTTACAACGAACTATGATTGAATCACTGGCCGCAAGACCAAGTGTGGCGTCTGGGTCCGGCCAAGTTAAGCCGCTTAGCCAAACGAATCCTGGTTCTGGGGGGTCACAATGCGCAGGCTGTTGAACATCCATCGAGCTATCTGGGTCGGCGCGTCCATTTTGGCGCAGGTAGCTGTCCTTGCCATCGTCATCCGGAAGTTCAGCTCGTACTTCGTCTACTTCTATGCCATCACCACGCTACTCAGCGCGCTGGCGGTCCTGGGGATCGTCAGCAGCAGGGACAATCCCGGCTACAAGATCGCCTGGGTCATCCTGATCTTGGTCTTCCCCATCACCGGTGGGCTCTTCTACCTCTTGTTTGGCGGCAATAAGCTCAGTCGGCGGACGCAGCGCAAGCTCACTGTGGTCGGCGATCGGATGATCGAAGCCCTAACGCCACAGGCGGCGGTCGTGGAAGAGATCAGAGGCATCGATGAAGCGGCTGCCAACCAAGCACGCTATATCGCCGACTACGGCCACT
>CAZINL010000002.1:0-7181 GCA_964540595.1 uncultured Clostridia bacterium | reverse complement strand
GTGGGAGCGCCTCAAGGCCGAACTGGAGAAGGCCGAGCGCTTCATCTTCCTCGAGTACTTCATCATCGCCGAGGGGCTGATGTGGGACAGCATCCTAGAGATCCTGATCCGCAAGGCGGCCCAAGGTGTCGATGTGCGCGTCGTCTATGATGACCTGGGCTGCATCCTAAGACTGCCCTTCGGTTATGAGCGCTGGTTGGAGGCCAAGGGGGTCAAGTGCTGTATCTTCAACCCCTTCCTGCCGATCCTCTCCTTCCACTTCAACAACCGCGACCACCGCAAGATCACGGTCATCGATGGCCATACCGGATTTATCGGCGGGATCAACCTGGCCGATGAGTACATCAACGCTTCCCAGAGTCACCCTCGCTGGAAGGACAGCGCCGTACTGCTCAAGGGTGAGGCAGTCTGGAGCCTGACGGTGATGTTTCTCTCGATCTGGGACTTCCTGCGCGGCGAAGTCGAGAACTACCAGCAGTTTCGAGCAGAGCTGCACCAGCCACTGCCCGGATCTGAGACTGGCTACGTGCAGCCCTTTACCGACAGCCCGCTGGACCACGAGGCGGTAGGTGAGACCGTCTACCTCAATCTGATCAGCAAGGCCAAACGCTATGTCTACATCACCTCGCCCTATCTGATCATCAATAACGAGATGGTTACAGCACTCACCTTGGCTGCCAAGGCGGGGGTCGATGTGCGCATCATTACGCCCAGTGTCGGCGACAACTGGGCGATCTTCGCTGTGACCAAGTCCAACTACCCTGTCCTAGTCGAGAACGGTGTACGCCTGTATCAGTTCCCGGGCTTCATCCATGCCAAGACCATTGTGGTGGACGATGAGTTCGCCGTCGTCGGGACGATCAATCTCGACTATCGCAGTATGTACCTCAATTTCGAGTGCGGCGTCTGGATGTATCAAACCGCTAGCGTACACCAAGTGAGGGATGACTTCCATCAAACGCTCACCGAGTGCCAACTGATTACCCCCGAGGTCTACCAGAGCGTGCCCTGGTACAAGCGTCTAGGGCGAGCGGTGCTACGCATCTTTGCCCCGCTGATGTGATAACAACATGGGGTCAGGCTTCATTAATTCATTTACTCCAACTAGCCGCATCTACCAAGGCGGCGAACGGATGCGTGAGCTCAGTGCTGCTAATGCCACCATCACTGAGTAAATGAATTAATGAAGCCTGACCCCGTTGTTCACGCGATGCTTACTCAAACCACCCATAGCGCTTCTCGACATAGTCCCACCACTCATGAAGATGAGGGAAATCTCGCCAGGGAAAGCGGCCAAAGAGCTCTTCGGTGTAGACACTGACAAACCGCTCGTCGCGAACGAGTGTCTCCCACGTCTTGACCGCCGAGCCGGCATTGAGACGCGCCAGTCCCGGAGAGGTGACGCGCATGAAGTCGTCGTTGGCCCGTGGGGCGATATGCAGCACGCTGACCCGGGATGCCCCAAGCTCGTTGGCTTTCTCCATCTCGTGGGCCAAAAACTGCTGCCGCATCAGTTGGTCAAAGGGATCGTAAAACAGGTCGTAGAAGTCGCTGACCTTCTCCCTAGCGATGGGGCCATCTGGTGCGTGGAAGAATGGGGCGTAGATCAGCGCACGGTCGGTCCTGTTACGAGAGAACCTTTTGGAGATCGCTTGGTAGACTTCGCTATACTTCCATTCGATCAGGACGATCTGCCGCGTTCCGTCGGCCTGCTCAAAGATCACCGCCGCATCGGCACTGGTGGCGTATTCGCCACGCTTGCGGACGCCGCCGATGGTCTTCTCGTTCAGGTAGTTCCTGAGCCCGATCCACTCAAAGGCGATGAAGCCCCCATCGTCTTCCATGGGCAAGACCCGCCTCAGCGACGGGAAGACGGGGCGCAGCAGCTCAGCGACCGCCTCTGCATCATCGCGCAGCGGAAGAAGGAAATTCAGGCAGCAGATCTGCGAATCGCACAGATGGTTGCTGGGCTTGTCCTTGCCGGGCAGGTCGCTGTGCCAAGCGATGCCGTTGGAACGGAAGTAGTCCAGTGCCTGCTCCCTGACACTCACGAAGAGGTTCTCACTGGAATGGTGCTCGTGGATGCAGAAAGGTCGGCGCTTGCCCATAAACAATCCTAGTTGCTGGGCATGTGGACTGAGGTGTAGACCCTTGCGGGCGATCTGCACCTCTTTCTGCCTGTCGAGATAGCTCTTTGCCTGCTGTTGGTTATTGGGGTAGGTCATTACCTCTCCCCCTTTCTCATCGTCATCAGCCGCATGACCTGGGCTGCGTCGCGCAGGAATGCAGCCGACTGCGTCGTCGTCCCGTCAGCCAAGAACCGTTCAGCACGCTTAAGGACCGCCCTGGCGGATGCGTTCCTGTAGATAGCCCTTCCGGAATGATCGGTCGCTGAGTGGAGAAGATAGTGCCCGTCATCGGTCCGATAGAGCCAGCACTCCCTGGTGATCTCGCCAGCGTCAGTCTTGCAGCGATCAAGGCAGAAGGCCAGTAGTCGACCGGTGAACTCGTAGGCCGGCTGGAAAGCATCTTCGAGGTACTGGTCCTCCGTGGCGAAGTACCATAACTGATCGCCTGAACTCGCTGCGGTGAACACTCGCCCTTGAATATGCAGGTAATCATGGCCATCCCCATGGTACTTCCCGCCCTCGGGATAGAACAGTATATCGAAGCTATCGCCGTCAAGATGCATCCGCTCCATGGAAGGCAGCTGCGGAAGCTGAAGCTCCCGGTCGGCGTGCAAGCCGATGTACGGCGGGTCGTCATCGGTACGACCCTGGTTCGGGACGAGACCAACCGTACCCTCGCGGGCGTTGATCTCTTTGATGGCTCGCTCAAAGGCGTCATCGATATTGGTCGCCAATACTTCGACCAGCTCATCCCGTTGCACACTGAAGCGCAGCCTCTCTCGATCAAGGTGAAAGTAACGCCGCACCAGCGTGTAGATCCGTGTTTCGGTACCCTTTATGGGCTTCTGCCCATAGAGCTTCTGGCGCACCAAGATACGGAAGGTGAGCACGCCCGTATCGCGAAAGAGCTCCCGATCGACGATGACAGCGTCCTTCACCGCTGATGGGATCTTCCACGGCGGATTTTCGGTAAACAACACCCGAGCCGCTGCCTCTTGAGATGCTAGCAGCAGGTCAAACTGGTCTTTGGTAAGCTGAGTGGGATTGGCGACGATGGCAAAGGCGGGGATGACCCCTATGCCGCGGCTCGCATCAGCGACCACCACTCTAAACTGATGCCGCTCAGCCAGTTCGCTGAGGAGTGCGATCTTACTCTGACTCTGGCCGATGGCTAAAATGATATTCTCGCCGGCTTGGGTCTGCTCTAGCCGCGCGGAATTCTTGATGCTGGTCAAACCCGATCCCCCCAGACTACTGTGGTGTTCTGCAATACTCCCAGTATACAAAACAAGGGGACCGACTTTCTACAAGGTATCGAGTAGCGGATGGTCGTTTTATCCTCTCACTGGCGTCTGGGGCGAGCAATGCTGCGCATCTTCGCCCCGCTGATGTAAAAGGGGTCAGGCTTCATGCCTGACCCCGCGTCTTAGCGAAAGTGATACGTCGGTGTGGTCTCGTCAAGTGTGCCAAAGGCAACGCCTCGCCCTAGCAGTTCACTCAAAATCTGATCCAGCGCTTCGGCAGCAGTGGTTTTCATGGCCATGTCGTGCATGATGACCACTGCCTTTTGTTTGTCCTTCAGACCGTCCAGGGTGTTTTGGACGATGGTGGCGGCCGGTACGGTCAACGAGCGGGAGTCGCCGGAGTCCACATTCCAGTCGACATAGATGTAACCCTCGGCGTTGAGCAGCTGAATGTACTCCGAGGTAAACCTGGTCGATCCGCCCGGCGCCCGCGTCAGGCGGGTTTCGTATTTCAGCAACCGCCGCAGCGTCTCCTCGGCTTTGCGCAGATCATCTAGGTAGTGCTGGGGACTCTGGTAGATGATATCGAAGCGGTGGCTGTAGGTATGATTGCCTAGGGTGTGCCCCTCGGTCAAGATCCGCTTAGCCAGATCGGGGAAACGTTCTACCTCACTACCGATGACGAAGAAGGTAGCCTTGACCTTGTGCTTCTTGAGGATATCCAACACCTGTGGCGTCACATGGGGCGACGGTCCATCGTCGAAGGTGAGGTAGACCATAGGACGATCATCGCTGGGCTGAACAGGTTTCTGGGTAGGTTGCCCTGGCGACTTATCGCTAGGCTGGGTGGGCTTCTCATCGGTCGGGTTCCGATCTGGTTGGTCTGCCGGGGACTCTTCGCCTGGCGGGTTAGCCTGGGGATCTTTGGCATCGGGGTCCACAGCTGGCTGCTCGGTAGGTTCTTTGTCTGTATCACCACCAGACCCGACTGGGACTCCCCCAGGACGGCCCTCCACCGGAAGTTCCTCTGCCTCGGGCCAGAAGGTATTTCTCAGTCCTGCCATGGCCATCAGCAGCGGATCTGAACAGATCACCAAAAAAGCAACCACCAGCGCTGTGGTAATGAACACCCTGTGCCACCGTTTCGACATCGCCCTGCTCCTCCTCAAGTCCTCTATCTATTAGACGTCAGGAGGGGGCAAATAGTTGCCTAGTTTCGTCGTTTTATGTCTAGTACTTTAAGGGATCAAAGGGAGAAAAGGCCATCCACACTCCCCTTTTAGAGCTCCAGTTCCCAAACCTGGTCGACCACATCGTGTCCAAAGCTGTGGTTATGCTCCTCATGGACCAACTGAAACCCTGCGCGCTGGTAGATATGGCGGGCAGCGGACAATACATCGACTGTCCAGAGAGTGACTTTGGCGTAACCGACTTGTTTAGCGAAGCATAGGCACTCATCCACCAGCCGCTTACCGATCCCTAAGCCCCTGGCCGAAGGGTCCACCAGGAACATGCGCAACTTGGCCACGGTCTCAGACTGCTTAACCAGAAAAATGCAGCCGACATTCTCGCCATCACGTTCAGCGATCCAGCAACGTTCGCGCACAGGTTCATGGCTCTTAACGAAGTCGGCAACGATCCCTGCGACCAGACCCTCAAATTCCTCGTTCCAGCCATATTCTTGGGCGTAGAGAGCTCCGTGCCTCTGCACCACCCAGCCGAGATCGCCTGCTCGTGGCGAACGCAGAGTGTAGGGTCGCAGGGTTGCTGGGCTGCGCTGGGAGAGGCTACGTTCGGTCATCTTGATTGCCTCCTGAATTGCAAATTGTAGATATTACTGTCCAGTATCCGCCAGGGAGTTGGCCTTGTCAATTACCCGGCTCAGATGGCCTTCTGCCCAAATATTGGTTGAAACAGTGTATTATTGGAGGTAGAATGAGATTTGGCTGGTTTCGCAAGGTTAAGCGACGACTGGCACTACATGATCACAAAGGAGAATTGCCATGACAACCACTTACCTACCAATCATCTCGGAGCCGATCCTACACTAATGGCAGCCAGTCGCGAGAAGTTTGGACGCGCTGATGCTGCTACGAAAGGAAGATATCTTTGCATCAGTTCCATGCGTCCCGTGTTTACCTCTTCCTAAGAGGGATCACCGCACTGGCCAGTGTGGTGATGTTTACGGCATACACCGCCTACTATGTGCAAGTCATCGGGTTGAACCCGTTGCAGCTGGTCCTGGTGGGCACGGTCCTTGAGACCACCGTTATGCTTTTCGAGATCCCCACCGGAATCGTGGCCGACTCCTACAGCCGCCGCCTCTCAGTAATCATCGGTATTTTCACCCTGGGGACCGGGTACCTGGTCAACGGTGCCCTGCCCTACCTTAAGCCCTTACTCTCCTCGTGGGGTCTCTCGCTTTTCGCCGGATTGCTGCTGGGCGAGGTGGTCGTCGGCATCGGTTGGACGTTTATCAGCGGCGCGCTGAACGCCTGGATCACCGATGAGGTGGGCGAAGATAAGGTCGGTTCACTGTTTCTCAAGGCCAATCAGATCGGCGAAGCGATCGCGCTGATCGGCATCCCGGCAAGCGTTGCCTTGGCGAGCATTCGCCTCAGTATCCCTTACCTGGTGGGAGGGGCCCTTTACCTAGGCCTAGGCGTGGTCCTGCTGATGGTGATGAAGGAGACCAACTACCACCCCCAGAGAAGCGAAGGACACCCGCCGCTGGCAGCCCTAGGCAAAACCGTCACCCAGAGTATCGCTATGGTGCGTAGTCACCCGGTCCTGGCGCTGATGCTGGGGGCGGAGCTCTTCTGGGGGGCGGCATCGGAAGGGTTCGACCGTCTATGGCAGGCGTTCTTTCTTCAGGCCTTTACCTTCCCCAAGATTGGTCAGCTGGCCCCGGTGGTCTGGTTTGGTCTGATCAGTGCCGTCCGCAGCATTCTCAGCATCGCCACCGGTCAGGTCACCCGCCGCAGGCTCGATACCAGCAATCAACGGCTAGTGGTCTCTGTGATGAAGCTGCTGACGGCTTTGCGTATCGCTTGCCTGATCTCGTTCGCCTTGGCAGGCAACTTCACTTGGGCGCTGCTTAGCTATCTAGGCGTCAGCGTGCTGGCGACGCTGACCGGACCGCTCTTCGATACCTGGGTTAACCAGAACGTGGATAGCCACGTGCGCGCTACGGTGCTCTCGATGATCGGGCAGGCCGACGCACTGGGGCAGACTGCTGGCGGTCCGGCGGTCGGGCTGGTGGGCACGCGCTTCTCTTTGCGCGCCTCAATGTTGATGGTCGCAGCATTGCTTGTCCCATCGCTCAAGGTCTACTCAACGGCCATCGAGAGGCACGACGAAGCAGGCCGAGGCGATGCACGCCAAGGTGCATCAAGCGGAGTCTAGCAGCAAATTCCCCGATATCACGACAAGGTGACAGCCCTAGACCAAGTAGGTCTGGGGCTGTTTCTCCGATGGATTTCAGACCAGAGCGCATCGCGGTGATGCGCTCTATTATGTTCTGACCTAACACTTCAGACGTGCCGATCATATGATGAACCGAACCAATGTCTAGATACACCAAAGACAGGGGCGGTTGTGGAATGAATAGCGGAACGGCACGGGAGATTGCATCCCGGTTTGGTGTTCGCGCGCGGAGTCTCAAGCACGCAGCCAACGGAGTCTATCGAGTTGAGCTGCCCGACGGCAGAGCCTTTGCACTAAAACCCATGCCCTATCCCCTAGCTCAACTAAGATGGATCGACAGACCCCTGCAGGGGATCCGGAGAGCGGGGTTCACCAGGATCTC
>CAZINL010000001.1:40611-53835 GCA_964540595.1 uncultured Clostridia bacterium | reverse complement strand
GTAAAAATACCCAGCTGCGCTGCAGCACCAAGTAGGAAGGTCTTCGGGTTGGCGATCAACGGGCCAAAGTCGGTCATCGCCCCGACGCCGAGAAAGATCAGCGGCGGATAGATGCCGAGCTTTACGCCTTGATAGAGAAAGTATAGTAGTCCGACGCCAGGTTCCATTAGCCCGGCCGCGGGGATATTCGCAAGCAGCATACCGAAACCAATAGGAAGCAATAAGAGCGGTTCGTAGCCTTTCTTGATGGCTAGGTACAATAGAAAACAAGCGATGCCGATCATGATGGCCTCGCCACCAGTAAGATGGGCAAAACCGGTGCTGTCGATGAACACGCGGAATTTGTCCACTAGATTCATTTGATTCAACTCCCTCACGTTTTCTCCTGCCTGATTGACAGGTCTCTCTTTAACAGGTCTCTCGTTAACAGTTCTCCGATGGTTCTGCCTAACGGCTCTAGATCTGCTGATTAGGACTGCTGAATACGCGTGACATCAGCTCGAGAACGAGGCACAGGCCAAATAATGTGATGAACGTCACCGTCATACCCAATGCCGTGGTCCCCAAACCTAAGGCCAAGGCGGCACCTACTTCCATACAAACCCTCCTTCCATCTGAATTTTGGACCCTACACCATTATACTAAGTGAGGAAAATTGCGTAAACGGTATCCGCGTATTTTGGCCAAGAAAAACCGAGCCGGGGCTCGGTTCTTTTCCACTTCTGAAGGGTTTTCTACTGGACCCGCTCCATGATGAGTACACGATCCTGACCATCAACCTCCGCCACCTGCACAGCAACCATCTCGCTCTGAGCGGTAGGGACATTTTTCCCCACATAGTCGGCACGGATAGGAAGCTCACGGTGCCCGCGGTCAACTAGCACCGCCAGCTGAATGCGTTGTGGGCGGCCAAGATCCATCACTGCGTCTAAAGCTGCCCGCGCGGTGCGACCCGTGTAGAGTACATCATCCACTAAGATGACCGTCAGGTCACGGATATCCATACCCACGGAACTGCCGTGGACGGTGGGTTGGGGGCCCTCAGGGCTAAGGTCATCACGATAGAGCGTAATATCGACCTCACCGACGGGGATCCGTATCCCTTCGATCTGCTCGATCCGATCGGCTAGGCGCTTGGCCAAAGGCACACCGCGACGGCGAATGCCAATGAGGATGATGCCCTCGCCACCGCGGTTCTTCTCAACGATCTCGTGGGCGATACGTGTCAGGGCCCGTCTGAGTTGCTGTTCGTCCATCAGCTGGGTCTTCTCACGATAGTCCATCATCATACTCCTCCTACTCTTCCCTCTTCCGACGATGCAGCTGGGCCAGGACCTCCTGAAAGTCACGTGGTGGCGGTGTGGAGAATTCCATCCACTCGCCCGTGCGCGGGTGAGTAAAACCGAGCAGCTCAGCATGCAGCGCCTGGGCGGATAGGCCAAATGCGGGCTTACGTGGTCCGTATACTGGATCACCCGCCACGGGATGACCGATAAAGGACATATGCACTCTGATCTGGTGGGTCCGCCCGGTCTTGAGCTGAAGCTCCACGAGGGAGAAGTCAGTCCAGCGTTCACGGACGGCATAGTGAGTCACCGCCGGCTTACCGCCGGCGACCACCGCCATCTTCTTCCTCTGGACCGGGTGGCGTCCGATGGGCGCATCGATCACTCCACGATCTTGCGCCAGATCGCCATGTACCAGGGCCACATATTGGCGTCTCACTAGACGTTCCTTGATCTGCTCGCTCAGCCGGGCCTGAGCAAGGTCGTTCTTAGCTGCCATCATCACTCCCGATGTGTCCTTGTCCAGACGATGGACAATCCCAGGACGAAGGGTACCGTTGATCCCGCCTAGATCCTCGCAATGGCTGAGCAGGGCGTTAACCAGCGTCCCACTCCAGTTGCCTGCGGCTGGATGGACCACCAGATCCTTGGGTTTGTCGATGACAATCAGATCCTCGTCTTCGTAGAGCACAGTAAGCGGGATCTCCTCTGGCACTAGTTCCAGCGGCTTAGGGGGCTGACATATCAGGCAGATATGATCCTGTGGACGGACGTGGTAGCTGGCCGGACGCACCTGACCATTGACCGTCACGCAGCCATCGTCGATCAGAGCCTGAACGCGCGAGCGAGACAGATCAACGGCGCGCGCGGCCAACCAGCGGTCCAGACGCGACGGTGCCTCATCTACACCCGCTACCCATTCGCGAGTCTCCACCATTATCACCCTTCCCTGGTCTTGACTGCAGAGCGCCACCAGTCCCAGACCAGATCGACCACAAAGAGGCTGACGCCGACCACAATTCCCATGTCAGCAACATTGAAGACTGGGAAACTAACAAAAGCGAATTCCAAAAAGTCGACGACATAGCCGCGCAACGCACGGTCGATTAGATTGCCTACCGCACCACCCATCACCAGCGCCAAAGCCAGCTGGAGAATGGGTCGCCTCTGGGTGATCTCATCCCGGTAAAACAGCATGATTCCTACCACGCCCACGGCGATACCGATGAACAAGAAGCGTCGGTTCTGCAAGATGCCGAAAGCGGCACCCCGGTTGTGCGTATATGTCAACTGGATCAACCCCGGAATGAAGCGCTGCGGGATGTGAAGGGGCAGTGATGAGCTGGCCCAGAGCTTAGTGATCTGGTCAGCCGCAATGATAACAACTGTCACGAGAGCATATAGCATGAAATCCTCCGTCCGAAGAGATTGTGTCCCGACGCACGCTATCGTCTTGAATAACTGGTTCTTTCGGAACTCACATGAGCTAGCTATAGCCGACTGCGGAAATATACCACAGTGAAGTCACGCAAGTTCCTGACCCAAACATCGTGCATAACCCGTTCATCCGGCGTCAGTCCATAAAGAAAAAGTGCCAATGCCTTACCCACACTGATGCCGCCAAAGAGCACAACCTGACGTGTGATCTTGGATGCAGTGGGCTGCGGGCAGCAGGCACTTCTGCAACTTGCATGTCTTCATTGAGTGGGTGTATCTATGCACTCCCAGATACTCTAATGCTGCGTCATGCCAGTTCCACAAGAATGAGTCATGCACGGTGTCAACCTATATCCCTCGAGCGAGATGATCTTGGACGATCTTAACGATCTCGGCAATGAAATTGCCGATCAATGGCAAATTCAGAATGGCAAGCTGGCGCAAGAGATAGACAACCACCGCCGCGAGCAGCGTAAATCCAATCGCAATGCCGACCCCTCTAGCCAAACCCGCGATGAAGTTGATCCATGCCATTCGCCACGGACTCCGGACCATTTCGACATACTCGGCTAGATTGGTTGCCTCCATTGCCTGTGTCAGCTTGGCGATCTTCTCCCCAAGGTCAACTCGTTCGCGCATCGAACCCCCTCCAGTGCCAATTCTTCCCGCACTGAAGGGAAAAAATCCAAGGTCATACAAGTTCCTGACTGGCCGCAGCCACAGCAGCTTCGGCTAGAACTTGAGTGGCATCGATCAGAGGTAGCGGCAACATGCCTGGCTTTAGCGCCAAGGGGATCTCTGTACAGCCGAGGATGACGGCGTCGACACCTCGGGCGATCAGACTCTCGGCGGCAGTGATCAGCTGCTGGGTAGGCAACTCCCGCCCGCCCGCCTTGATCCCTTGCGGTCCAAAGATAGCTGTGGTCACGAGGTTCTGCATCTCATCCTCTGGACTGATTAACTCAAGGCCGCTATCGCGACAGGCCTCGGCGTAGATACCGCTCTTGACGGTGCCCACAGTTGCCAGCAGTCCAACTCTTCTTACCATGGGTAGGCTGCTCTTGATATGGCGGGCCGTCTCGCGCGGCATATGCAGCACTGGCACCGACACAGAGTTCTGAATAGCGGTGTGGAAATAATGGGCGGTATTGCAGGGCATGGCGATGAGCGCGGCCCCTGCCCGGACTAGATTGGTCGCTGTCGCGATCAGAGCCGGGGTTGGGTCAGCACCATTACCTAAGATGGCTGCTGTCCGGTCAGGGATTTTGGGGTTGCTATCAATGATGACACGAAGATGCTCTTGGTCACAGGTAGCGCGAGTAGCGCGAATCACCTTGGCATAGAGGTCAACCGTAGCTTCCGGTCCCATGCCGCCAAGAATGCCAATCGTTTTTTCCATCTGGCTCTCTATCCCTTCTGAATCACAGGCGCTGGTTCCCACTCCTGGCTTTCGAGAAGCTCCAGCTGCGCCTGCAAGTTGCTGCGCAGCTTGGACCTGAATACCATGACCTGTTTGCGTATTTCATCGTTCTCAGCGATCACCTCACGCGCCCGAACCATCGCCTCGTCGATGATCTTACCTGCTTTTAGCTCTGCATCCTTGAGGATCAACTCACCCTCACGACGGGCATTGGCTTTGAGATGATCTGCCGTCTCCTGAGCCACCACCAAGGTCTTCTTCAGCGTATCTTCCATCGCTTGGTGCTGAGCGGCTCGCTCCTCATGCACCGCCAGACGATCCTTTAGACCGGCGACTTCTTTATAGAGTGCTTCGTAGTCCTTTACCACCCGATCGAGAAACTCATCCACTTCTGATTCGTCGTAGCCACGCAAGACCTTCCTAAACTCTTTGTTGTGAATTTCCAAAGGAGTCAGCATCCGATTTCTCTCCTCCTTATGTAGGGTTCACAGCTCACGCGGTCCGCCGTAGGCAGCACCACTGAGGCACGGTCCCATGCAAAATGGCTTCCTCTTCCGCTCAAAATAGGCGGTGGACCGCATTGAGAACCAGATTGGCAATCAGCAAGAGCACCATCGGTGAGAGATCCACATAGCCTGCGCCGATGCGTAGCGGTGGTATGGCTCGGCGGATGGGGGCCAAAAGCGGCTCCGTGACGTTGGTCACCCATCGCGCCCAGGGATACTGGCTGAATTCCGGCATGAAGCTGATCACGATGCGGATCATGACCAACCAGTATAGAAGCTGCGCGGCCGCTGAGAGCAGCGCGCTAATCATGTGTGCCGCCCCCGGCTGGCAGACTAGGATCGAGATTTTTTACCAGTGCATCTTTGGCCAACAACGAGTCTTTTAGGTTGCTGGCGACATCGATATCCTTGGGGGCGATCAGAAAGATACTACCGTTGACCTTCTGCATGCCACCGTCCAACGCGTAAGTCGCTCCACAGATGAAGTCTAGCAAGCTCTTGGCCAAACCACTATCAACGCCTTCCAGGTTGATGATGATAGGGCGACGTGACTTTAGGTGGTCAACGATCACCTGCACGTCCTCAAAGCGCGTCGGACTGTAGATCACCAGCTTGGAGCTCGCCTTGACACTGGGTAGACCAACGACGTTTCCGGAAGGCTTACGCGGTGGCTGCACCACTCGTATCTCCTGACTCTCGAACTCCTCGTCACCATTGTTGACATCATCGTCATCAAGTTCATCGTCGCCTAAGCCAATGAGGTTCCAGAACTTATCCAAGATCTTGGGAGACATGGTCTTCACCCTTTCATTTCGACTTTACGTGGTCGGTCTTTGTCCAAAGATCGCACTACCTATACGAACGAAATGAGCGCCCTCTTCGATGGCCACCTGATAGTCATTGGACATACCCATGGACAAATACGCGGCCGGAGCGTGCTCCCATCCTTGAGCGCGGAGTTGCTCCGCCAGCATGCGCACCTGAGCAAAGACCGGACGCACCTCACTTGGATCGTCGACCAGAGGTGCTACCGTCATCAGACCTTGGATCCTGATGCGGGGATAACGGCGGATCTTCGAGCAGAAGTCAATCAGCTCATGGGGCGCCAGACCAGCCTTCGTTGTCTCTGAAGCGGCGTTGACCTCCAGTAAGCAATCTACTTTTAGGTCAAGGTTCGCAGCCCTTCGATCAAGCTCCTGGGCTAGACTATCCCGATCCAGCGAATGAATCAGATCAAATCGTCCTAGGACATCCTTGGCCTTATTGCTCTGCAGGCGACCGATAAAGTGCCACGTGGGGCCGACACCGAGACTACTGATCTTGGGCAGCGCCTCTTGGACGCGGTTTTCGCCAAGGTGTTCGGCTCCTGCCAGCATAGCCTGACGGATACGGTCAAGATCGACCGTCTTGGTCACGGCGATCACCTTGATCTCACGGGGATCACGCCCCGCTCGTTCGGCAGCAGCCGTGACATTCTGCATCACTTGCTGCCAATTGGCACCAATCTGTGACATACCAGTTCATCTCCCATGTGCGACGTGAACCACAAGTCTTGCGGACTACCTAGTATCTCACCTTCTGTCCATCGCGTATCCAGCCGGGAGTAACGACCACCACGGGCTTGTCGGGGAGCCCATTGACTAGCACCTGTCCGTCCTGTCTATCAACCACCGTGACGGGTACAAAGCGTGCCGTTTCCTGCTGCACTAGATACACACCGATGACTCCCTGACGCTCTTTGAGGGAGGTCTCGGGCACCACGATCCCTTGGGTTTGTCGCTTGATGATCTCTAGGGTTAGGTGGCGGCCGGCTAGCGACTCGAGGGTAACAGGGGTGATGGCGAACTGTAGCATCACCTGTTTTTCATCGAGATCCTTGACGCCGTGAACCGTAGCTCCAAGTGGGGCGCTTCCCCCTGGCAACCTTAGGGCCACCGTCTTCGGGTCTAGCTTCTGCCATTCCGCCTTGTCTACCGCCGTCACCCAGTACCAGGTGGTGTCGGCCACGACCTTGAACAGGGCCTTGCCCGCCTTGACCTCCTTGGCCTGATTGAGTTGCTGTGCGGGTTGACCAGGCTTAAGCGCCTCTTTGCCAATGGATCCTAGATCACTTGTTTTGAGGATGGTCTCCCATCCGTCCAGCGTATAACTCACAAGACCAGCGGTTGGGGACTTAACCTGCAAGGAGGTAAGACTCAGTTGCCGTTCGAGCTCCTGCTTTTGGGCAATCAGAGTATTACGGTCGCCATCAAAATTACCCCGCTTACTGAGTAGGTCCAGACGCTTAGCGTTTTGCTCTCGTATCTCTTTTTCTAACTCAGCGACGCTTTCGGGGACCGTCTTCGCCATCTGCTCGCGCAGCAGCCTAGTCTTCTCTTTAAGACTGCTCTCAAGCCCCAAGACCTGTTGGTCAAGCGATGCCACGCTGGCCTGAGTATCACTCCCATAGGTCGCGATGGTCTTCTCCAACTCCGCCAACCGAGCCCGGACTTGCTGCTGTGATGTTAGATCCTGAATCTCAACCACTGGTGCCTGAGCCTTAACTTTGGCCCCATCTTCCAGTAGATAACTGGCCAACCCAGACTCAGTCGCCATCATCATGATCTCATCGCGGACCACTACCCCGCTCGCCTTGAGCGTGGAGACGAAACTGACCTGCCCAAACTCCTGCGTTTTCACCACGCGGTTAATGATGGCGCGGTAGCCAGTAGTCACAGAACGATATCCTCCATAGATCAGGCCGGCAAGAACGATCAGCACCAGTCCGAGGCGCAGAAGTCGCTTGAGCTTTCGCTTCTTCCGCTTCTTCCTCTTTGTGCTGTGCGTGACCGAGGGATAAGCCACTCTCTCGCCTCCTTATCTAGCGCAGCGCAATGATTCCCGCTAGTCGCCCCGTCGTGCCATGTTCAGAACGGTACGAGAAGAACTTGTCCACATGACAACTAGTGCACAATCCGGTGATGCAGATCTGTTCTGCTGCAACACCGATCTCCTCTAATTGGAGCTTATTGGCTGCCCAGAGGTCAAGGTACACCTTTTGATCGCGTCTAATCAGTGTATCGTGGGCCCAGGCGCCGAAACTTGAGTGAGCTGCTTCTATGACATTAGCACCGACCTCATAGCAGCAGGGACCAATGGATGGCCCGATGGCAACCATGAGATCAGCGCTGCGGGTTCCGAACTCCTCGGCCATCGTTCTGACTGTGTTTTGAGCGATCTTGGCGACGGTTCCTTTCCATCCCGCATGACATGCCCCAATGGCACGGTGGACGGGGTCGAGAAACAAGATTGGCACACAGTCGGCTGTCAAGACCAGCAACGCCGCCCCTGGGACGTCCGTACATAGGCCGTCAGTTCTGGCTAGCTCCCCTTGACCACAGCTTTCAATATGCGCTTCCCTAACCCGTACCACACGGTCCCCATGGACCTGCTCGCCATAGATAAACCTGCGGCTATCGATCTCGAGCGCGTGTAGGGTACGCTCGCGGTTCTCCGCCACACACTCCGCCAGATCACCCACGTGACCACCGAGATTGAGGGATCGGTAAGGGGCTTCACTGACTCCACCACTGCGAGTGGTAAAGCCGTGCGCCACCATGCCAGTCTGGGCTAAGGCGGTGCTTTCTACCCACCCGAGGCCTTCGGTCACTTGCCATTGGATCGTCACGGTGTCCCCTCCTGGCCGGTTCGTCCTTTTGCTCCCCTAAATCGCCAAAGGTACTGGTCTTTCTTCAGCCAGTGACCGAGGTAGATCAAGGATCCTTTGGTTTCTTGAGCCGCGAAACGCCAGTGACAGGTCGCGTTCAGCCATCACAAACGGCCCATCGATCAGGACGTCAGAGGCTGCCAGCAGCTTGTCGATCCCACTATCCACACGGCTCATCTCACGCAACTCTTCAAAAGTATACCCCGTATAGGTGACGACCGATAAGCCGCGTCTGTGGACATGTTCCGCCAAAGCAGCAAATGCTGACGCCTGTTCAAACGGCTCACCTCCGGAAAAAGTCACACCGCTCAGCAGCGACAGACCATCAATCTGCCGGGCGAGATCCCCTACGGGAGCTTCGAAGCCTCCATTGGGGTCCTGAGTCTCTGAGTTATGGCATCCCGGGCAGTGATGGGAGCAGCCCTGGGCGAAAAAAACAATGCGAATACCGGGACCATCCACGACGCTCTCGCGGACCACCCCGGCTAGTCTGATCATCTGCATCCAACCACATCCTGAGTGACCGGTGGCCCAACCAGGCACACACGGTTGATTGTTATTCGTAGGGCGATTCGCTATGAACATAACATCGATACCATGTTAGACAAGCTCCCCGCCAAATCCTGCTCTCAAAGGAAAATATGCTCTTATCGCAAGTTCAGCCACAAGAGCAGCCCAGGCATACGCGCCATGGGCTGCTCTTCTTAGCGGCTAGTGGTTGCCGAAGCGATGCACTTTTCGATCACGAAGCTCAGCCTTCTTGGCGTCATTGAAGCGGTCCATGGTGCTCAAGTAGCCGGTGATCCTACGGATCCTCCGGATCGCAGTGCTACCGCAGATCGGACACTCGTCATCATGGATGACACCGGTATGACCACAGCCCTGGCAGGTATCGATGGGGAAGTTGATCCCGGCATAGCCGATATCGCAGGCAGCCATCTGTCTAAGGATGGCTTCCAGCGCCTGTTCATTGTGCTGCGGCGGCGACTCGAGTTCGACATAACTGATATGTCCAGCATTGCAGAAACGATGATAGGGACCTTCGAGGGCGATTTTTTCGCCCATCGCGATCTCGAACCCGACCGGGACGTGGAAGGAGTTGGTGTAGTACTCACGGTCTGTGACTCCTGGGACGATGCCGAATTCCTTGCGATCCAGCGGAGCATAGCGGCCAGCGGTTCCCTCTGCCGGGGTCGCATAAAGAACAATATTGAGGTCGTAGTAATCGGAGTACTCGTCGCAGCGCTTGCGCATCCGCTCGACAATCTTGAGCCCAAGTTCTTGAGCCTTGGGATCTTCACCATGGTGGTGACCGGTTAAAGCCACCAGGGTCTCAGCGAGGCCGATGAAACCAATGGCCAGTGTCCCATGCTTGATCGCCTCGCGAATGGTGTCATTGGGTCCAAGCTGTTCTGAACCCATATAGAGCTTCTGTCCCATGAGGAAAGGCAGGTCCCTCACCTTGAGCGCCGCAATCACTTCGAAACGGTGGATCAGTTGCCTGACACACAGGTTCATCATGCGGTCCAGCTCTACCCAGAAGAGGTCGAGATCACGGGTCTTGAGCGCCACCCGTGGCAGATTCATCGAGATGGGAGCGATATTGCCGCGACCAGCGGCCACCTCAGCCCCATGCCGATTGCCAATGACGCGCGATCGGCAGCCCATGTAGGCCACCTCGTCCCCATGGGCCTGGTTAAAGCTCGCGTCCATGAAGCTAAACGTTGGGTTCATGCGTTTGGATGCCACTCTAAGGGCTAGTCGGAAGAGGTCATAGTTGGGATCACCGGGCAGGAAGTTAACACCACTCTTCAGACGGAAGACCAGATTAGGGAAGATGGGGCTCTCGCCGCGGCCGAGGCCGCGTTCGAATGCCAAAAGCATCGCCCTGGTTACCGCTCTGCCCTCCGGGGTGGTATCAGTGCCCAAGTTGATCGATGAGAACGGAACCTGGGCTCCGGCACGCGATGACATGCTGTTGAGGTTGTGCACTAGGGCCTCCATGGCCTGGAAGATCTCATCGTTGCTGAGATTCTCAGTATCCTCAACCGGGGGCTTCGGCATACGGCGGATGATATTCGCCATGCTCTTGTCAAAATGGGGGAAACTCTGGCCACCGAACATATCATTCTGGTTGCTTTGCAGGATAATGGCCGCCTGAGCCGTGGCTGCGATCATCCGTTTGGGTGGCTTGATAAACCCGTAGCCAGTATCAAACCCCCTGGTCAGGAGATCCTCGAGATCAATCTGAAGACAATTAAGCGTCTTGGAGTAGTAGTCCAGGTCGTGAATATGTACATCACCGCGTAGGTGGGCCTCGGCAAATTCCTCAGGGATGAGATTCGATAGATAATAGCGCTTGCTGGCGGCCGAGGCAATCTGCAGCATCTTGGCGGATGGTGAGTTGGAGATGTTGGCATTCTCCCGACTGGTTTCGATCAAGATCTCACTCACTGCCTCCATGAGGCTGGACTTCGCCTCACGGAGGCGAGTGCGCTGATCTCGATACAGGATGTAGGCCTTGGCCGTACGAGCGTGGCCGTTTTCGATCAACATTCGTTCAACTGTGTCTTGGATTTCTTCCACATGGGGGATATGGCCATCAAACGCCCTCTTGTTGAGGTCATCAAGAATGACTTCGGTGAGTTGGGCAGCGATCTTGCGATCCTCTCCACCAACCGCTTTGGCGGCCTTGAAGATCGCTTCTGTGATCTTTGCCGCGTCGAATTCAACAACGCGTCCGTCACGTTTCTGTATCTTCAGCAACGTAGTTACCTCCCGGATCTTCAATTTTCTTGGGCAGCCTAGATCTAGACCTGTGACGTTAGCCCCTAGACGTCTGCCGTTCGAGCAGCTTCTCTAGCTCCAGCATAAACTTGCCGACGTCCTCGAAATGCCGATAAACCGAAGCGAAGCGCACATACGCCACAGCATCAACGTCCTTGAGGCGCTCCATGACCATCTCGCCAATCAGGACACTATCGACCTCTTGGCGTAGACTGTTGCGCAGTTCGCGCTCAACGTCACTCACTAGGCGTTCCAACGTCTCTACAGGGATGTAGCGCTTCTCGCAAGACTTCAGCAACCCAGTCAAGATCTTAGCGCGACTAAAGACTTCACGCCGTCCGTCGCGCTTCACTACGACGAGCGGTATCTCATCGAGCTTCTCATAGGTGGTGAAGCGCTTCTGACACTCAGTACATTCCCTACGACGGCGAATGGCTGCCCCTTCCTCCGTAGGGCGAGAATCAACCACCCGGCTGTCCCATGTACCGCAAAACGGGCACTTCATACTCCTAACCTCTCCTTTGGGCAGCAGCGATGCTGACAGCACCTGAAAGCTTGATCAAGCATCGTGTAGTCATCGCTAGGCACGGGATTCCATCGTCAACACTAAGGCTTGTCCCAACCACAACCACAATCTGTTGTGGATTCCATGAATTCTACACCCATCATGTCGTTTCCTGCGCTAACATGGACTATTTTTGGCGATATGTAAAGGGGGTTGTTTCAAGCAGCGATACGCGGCTTAAAACAACCCCTCTATGCCACTTGGTCTTAGACTTCGTCATCCTCTATGGGGGGTAACTCCTCAGGTGACAGCTCCACCAGGATGACATCAACGCCGATCTTGATAATCTTGGTCCAGCTGACAACCAGACTGTCTTCTTTGCCGAAAACTCCTAAGAACTTGGCCCGTATCGGTACCACGAGAGCACTGATGCGCCCGGCCTCTAGATCAATTTCCACATCCTCAAAGAAGCCTAGCCGCCGACCATCCGTAGCATTGACCACCTCTTTGTCCCTTAGGTCTGATATCTTAACCATCCGTTGTTTCCTCCCCAGAGCTTTCCTCTACTTTAGCGCTCCCACCACCGACGGGCAGGGTATGGCGTGCCGACCTCTCTCCTCGACATGTCCTGCGGGCTATACTCCCCTAACATACTCTATGCAAGACCTGGCCAGGAATGAACAAAACGCCTCCCTATCGCAAGGAGGCGTTCCCATTCATGACGATCTGAGATCTCGGTGTGCGGCTGAGATTGCGGGTGTTGTAGGCGTAGACACCGCCGGGACCACGACATAGCGCGATCAAAATGAGAAATAGAAGGAACCAAGGGGCCAAGCGACGCATGATGACCACCTCGACTAGCGGACGTATTTTTTCATGTGGCTGAGAGCGGCCTTCTCGAGGCGTGAGACCTGAGCCTGAGAGATGCCGATCTCCTCTGCCACCTCCATCTGTGTCTTGCCGGAGAAGAAGCGCAACGTCAGGATTAGTCTTTCCCTGGGGTTCAACCGCTCCAGTGCTTCACGGATTGCAATCCCCTCAAGCCAGTTCTCATCCAGGTTCTTCTGATCCTTGATCTGATCCATCACGAAGATCGGATCGCCACCGTCATGATAGATCGGCTCAAAGAGCGAGATCGGCTCTTGGATGGCGTCGAGAGCAAAGACGACCTCCTCGCGCGGCACACTCAGCTCTTCAGCGATCTCGGCAACAGATGGCTCGCGGGCGTTCTTGCTGACCAAGACATCGCGCACCTGCAAAGCCTTATAGGCGATATCACGCAGGGATCGACTCACCCGAATGGGGTTGTTGTCTCTCAGGTAGCGGCGGATTTCGCCAATGATCATCGGGACAGCATAGGTAGAGAACTTGACATTCTGACCAAGGTCGAAATTGTCAATTGCTTTCATCAAGCCGATGCACCCCACCTGAAATAGGTCATCGACATACTCTCCGCGGTTGTTAAAACGCTGGATCACGGATAGTACCAGTCGTAGGTTGCCGTTGATGAGCTGCTTGCGCGCCCCCTCATCACCAGCCCTCAGCGCAACAAACAACTCGCGCATCTTGGCACCGGA
>CAZINL010000001.1:36110-40601 GCA_964540595.1 uncultured Clostridia bacterium | reverse complement strand
CGGACAGAACGGGAAGCTGAGAAGTGTTAACCCCACAGATCTCGACTTTGCTGATCATTGGCGCACCCCCGAACCTAAGCTGCAAGTCCAACCCCATGAAGACCTCGGGTATCAGGCCACGCCATGGCAGGCGTTCCTCTTCCGGGTTCATGAACAGTATTCACCCGCTATAGGGGGTTTATTCCGGGGTTGCCGCTGTTGCTCAGGAAGTTGCGTGACGTTATTATGGTAAACTTGCGTAACCTTGAGCGCTCTTGTCCTGCGTCACGTAGGTTCCGAGAGAGAGCGAGTTGAGCCAGTCGCTGATCAAAAAGCGAGCCGCTGACTAGCGGCTCGCCGGCTTATTCAAGCTTGTTCATCTCCTTGCGAAGACGCTTGATGATGCGCTTCTCAAGACGTGAGATGTACGATTGGGAGATGCCGAGGAGATCGGCGACTTGCTTCTGCGTCTTCTCGGTCCCATCATTGAGGCCAAATCGCAACTCCATGATCTGCCTCTCCCGTCCACTCAGTTTGGTCATCGCGGCATGGAGCAGCTTGCGATCGATCTCGTCTTCTAAGTTGCGATGGATCACATCGTCCTCTGTGCCGTAGACATCCCTGAGCAGCAGCTCATTGCCATCCCAATCAATGTTGAGTGGCTCCTCAAAGGAGATCTCTGAACGCAGACGGTAATTGCGACGCAGGTACATTAGAATCTCGTTTTCGATGCACTTGGATGCATAGGTGGCAAGCTTGATCTTCTTGCCGGGGTCAAAGGTATTGACGGCCTTGATCAGGCCGATCGATCCGATGGAAACGAGATCCTCTACGTGAACCCCCGTGTTCTCAAACCGACGCGCGATATATACGACCAGACGCAGATTGCGTTCGATGAGGATGGTCTTCACTGCCTGATCGCCAGCTTGCAGCCGCTCAAGCAGATAACTCTCCTCATCGGGCGAGAGTGGTGGAGGAAGCGCCTCGGAACTGCCAACAAAATTTATGACTTGCTCGGTATCGATCCCCAACACCTGCAAGAACCGGATGACCAATAGTTGCAGGGCAAACCTCGTCCTCTTATGCCACGGCAGCATCATTTCCACCTCCATACCTCAAGAACAGACTAGCCACACGGCGTAGTCCAAGCACAAGACAGAAGGGAACCACAGGCACCTGACCGACTCGCGGGCTAATGATCTCGCGCGGACCTAGGTGGCATGACTGACCGTCGGCGGCGCACCCGCCTGAGATAGCACGTCAGCAACCGCAGCCGGTAGTAGAGCTTGATAGGACTGCCCAGACGGGGCCAGGTGCTGACCGACCCCGACAAGAAGCTGCGGTACGAGCCTCTCACCATCGCTAGCCACGATGGCGAGATGATCTGGGCGTATGGCTAAGATGAGACCAGAGCCCCGTCCTACAGTTCGATAGGGCAGGAGATGAATGCGGTCGGCCAGAGGGGTCTCAGCCAACTGTTCAGCGAGACAGCAGACCTCCTGATCTGAACCTGAATAGGCCGGTGGAATGGGGAGCATCGGTAGTTGCCTAAAATCAACAATCATCACCGGTCGACCACTGATAGGGTCTTTGAGCTCGTTGCCAGTGTCCATCAGAGCACGAACGGTGACAGCCTGACCAGCTAATGTGAACCTGACCAGATACTCGTGACCAATCCTGCGCCAGTGCGGGCGCGTGACCATGACAAACCAGCGCATCAGGAAAAATAGTGCGATGGCGCCGGCTAGCGGCAGCCACGATGGAACCCCCCTGAGCGTAGCCCAGCTACGGTTCCACCATGGGTTCGTTCGCAAAAGAAAGTAGAAGCCCAAGCTGACCCCGCCTGTGGCCATCGACACCAGATAAAATGTGCCACACAGACGCAGCAGTTCGATCGGGCTGCGACGCGGAAAGGCGATCCAGACCATGGGGATCGGGCAGATCAGCTTGACAAGCACCGTGGTCAGTGCCCGTAACCCAGGGATGAAGAAGGCGATCAGGTAAACGCTGCCGAACCCTGCCCCAGCCAATAGCCGCCACCACTTGGTCCTCTCACGGAGTAGGTAGGCTGCCACCGCTAACAACAACCCATTCATCAACAGGTTGTAGAGCATGAGGTCGTCGAGAAAGATCTGTGTCGCGACAGCCACCCCCTCACCTAGCGGCAACGATCGATGCCTGCCTGATTACCCTGATTATAACCCAGGCAATGAGAGAAGTTTGTCAGTTGGTGACATCAGACAAGAAAATCGACATGCAAAACTGCCATACAAAACGCACACCCCAAACTTGGGGTGTGCGGATCATGGTCACTTAGAAACCTACCAAACTTATCCTTTGGAACTTTCAGGACGTAGAAACAGAACACTGAGGGCTGCTTAGGTCTATCACCATGAGATCATGCAAGTTCCTGAGCTACCCATTGTGATTGCCGTGCCTACTGATTACCGCGCTTCCTAAGGAAGGCTGGGATATCGAGATTGCCCCCTGCGAACTTAGGCTCAACTGGGTTAATGACAGGCTTGTCCTTCTCTTTTTCCTTCTCAGTGACTGACTTCGGGAGCGGACGGGCATCAAAACCGGTGGCAATCACAGTGACACGGACGCCATCCTTGAGACCCTCATCGATCACGGTGCCAAAGATAATGTTGGCCTCGGGATCTGCTGCCTGATAGATAATATCCATTGCCTCCGTAACCTCGGACAGGCTGAGATCAGCTCCGCCAGCAATGCTCAAGAGAATGCCCCTTGCCCCTTCAATGGTCGTCTCAAGCAGCGGACTTGAGATCGCTTGCTTGGCGGCAGTTGAGGCACGGCCCTCGCCACTGCCATGGCCAATCCCCATCAAGGCGGAGCCCGCCTCGGACATAATGGACTTGACATCGGCAAAGTCAAGGTTGATCAGACCTGGGACCGAGATCAAGTCTGAGATCCCTTGCACACCTTGCCTCAATACGTCGTCAACCATACCGAAGGCACCTATGAAAGATATTTTCTTGTCGGCGATCTGCGTCAGTCGATCATTGGGAATAGTGATCAAAGCGTCCACCTTCGCCTTGAGGTTACCGATACCTTCCTCGGCCTTAGCGTTGCGAACGCGCCCCTCGAACGAGAACGGCCTCGTAACCACACCAACCGTCAGCGCTCCAAGTTCCTTGGCGATCTGCGCTACGACCGGGCAAGCGCCTGTTCCAGTACCACCGCCCATCCCCGCCGTGACGAAGATCATATCAGCGCCCTTGAGCGCTCGAGCGATCTCATCGCGGCTCTCTTCGGCGGCTTTGCCGCCGACAGCGGGCACCGCACCGGCGCCCAACCCGCCGGTAAGTTTGGCACCCAGCTGGATCTTCACATCGGCTTTGGAGTGTGCCAGCGCTTGTGCGTCGGTATTGGCCGCTATGAACTCAACGCCTTGGAGTCCCGCTTCGATCATGCGGTTGACAGCGTTACCACCGCCCCCACCGACTCCGATGACCTTGATCTTGGCAAGTTGTTGAACATCCAACTCCATTTCTAACATATTGGTCCTCCTTATGCCCGAAGGCGTCTTTGTTCATCTAGCACCTTACTCCAGAAATCCATCCCACCACGAGCGAAGTCTGTCCACGAAGCCTGGTTTGGCAGGCTTGGTAACCGCCACCTCCGTTAGCGCCCGCTTGTGGCGAGCGGCATAGACGACGATACCCACGGCACCCGTAAAGATGGGGTTGTCCACGCCGATGAAGTCAGGCAGGGCAACTCGGACGGGTAGATGGATCATCTCTTCAGTTAGTTCGCAAATGCCTCGCGTCAGAGAGAACCCACCCGTCAGGACGATCCCAGCCGGAAGCATGTCCTGATAGCCTAGGCGCCGGAGCTCTCGATACGTGATCTCCATGATCTCCTGGATACGAGGCTCAATAATCCCCGTGAGAACACGCTGGGAAACCCGCCGTGACTCCGTGCCGCTGATATTGGCGACCTCAAAAATCTGATCGTCCTGCGCCGTACGTAGGCTGGCTACTCCGTATTGACATTTGGCCTTTTCAGCCTCAGTAAGCGGCGTGCGCAACCCCATAGCGATATCACTGGTCACCAAGTCTCCGCCTACGGGCAAGACCGAGACCGCCTGAAGACAACCATCTCTAAAGACACTGATCTCAGTGGTTCCACCGCCAATGTCGATCAGCGCCACGCCTAGCTCCTTTTCATCATAGCTAAGCACGACTTCGCTGCCGGCAAGACCAGTCAAAACGACCTCTCCGATGGCGTAGCCTGCCCTTTGGACACAGCGGACCATGTTCTGGATTGAATTGCTCGACCCTGTGATTAACAGTGTTTCGACCTCAAGACGCACGCCAAGCATGCCCACAGGGTCATGGATACCCTCGTAGCCATCGATGATGAACTGTTTCGGGATCGCTTCGATGAGCTCGCGCTCCTGTCCCAGCGCCATCACTTGGGCCGCCTGCATGACACGGACCAAATCCTCTTGGGTGATCTCTCGATCATCACGTCCTACCGCAACAACGC
>CAZINL010000001.1:26921-36100 GCA_964540595.1 uncultured Clostridia bacterium | reverse complement strand
GCCTCGGTTGGTCGACAACGCTATGTGACTGCCGTTGACACCCAGATAAACTGAGCTGACCTCGACCCCCGCCATTCGTTGCGCCGTCTCAACAGCCTGGCGAATTGAGCGGGCTGTTGAGTCAAGACCAACGATAACCCCCTTCTTGATGCCTTCTGACGGGGCACAGCCGATGCCGATTATGCTAACGCCACCCTTGGTGGTGAGTTCACCGATGATCGCGCGGACGTGGGTTGTACCGACATCTAACCCAACGATGATCTCCCTTCTCGGCAATCTACCGACCTCCTTGGCAGACATTTGCGAGTCCTTCGCACCTCATTCTTGAGGAACTTGCATGACGTAGAATCAATACATTGCGGTCCTCGCGCGTTTGCCATAATGAAGTCATGCAAGTTCCTGACTTGTCCGATTCTATACTGTGCCTTATTCGCCGGGTGTTTGTCGTTTCCCTTGCTGGATACGCACTTTTTTACATATTTGGGGTCATTACTAGCCGCTTTCTTAGGAAGACGAAGAGACCGCCCCGATCTCGGGGTCGGCCTCTTTGTATGCTAGTCCCCATGCCGCCTCGCGGCACCATTGAGGATGAAATGTCTTCTCTCTCGTTAACTCACGAGTGACGAGTGGCGAGGGACTCATATCATCCTAGGGATGCCCTCTCCATCGGTCAAGTAGATGATGACGAATAATACCAAGGTTTTGGAAGATGCGGAAGCCAAAGGCGAATAATGCCGCTGAATACATGTTCACCCCGAGGCGATCACCGACAAAAGCCAGCCCAGCTGCCAATAGGGCGTTGCTGAAGAAACCGGTTACGTACACTAGATTATCAAAGTGATCCTCTAAGCCGGCGCGAATGCCGCCGAAAACCGTGTCCAATCCGGCCAGAACCGCGATCGCGGTGTAATTGGCATACCCAGCTGGCACCTCGATGGCTGTCTTGAGACCCAAGAAGACCCCCAGAGCCAGCCCGATGAGAGGCAGCCACATTAGCGCCCCACCTCCTTCTGTTGTGGCGGTTGCGTTGAACGGTATACAGGGGCGCCGTCTCCCCTCAGGTCGATGAACCCTCCGGCTAAGGCACTCACCCTAACGCTATCAATAATATCTCGCAGCGCGTCAGCTCGGCGCGCAATGTTCAGGCCCTGTCCGAGATAGACCGCGATATTGTCGTACGTATAGAGAATGAGGTTGCGTGGATCCGAGATGTTGAGCTCGGATATCTGCGATCGAACAGCGTCGTTCAGCGACTGAAGTACTTGAATCCCGTATCGAAATCCCTCGGAAATGGGGAACCGTTCCCCAACCCCCGTCACCGGGAGCGGTAGACCGGTCAATATCGGCAGGTTTAGGGCCGACAAGTTGTTGACCACCCGAACGACCGCCCCATCTTCGCTGACGGCAGCGAAGTTGTTGAAGTAAGGGACCACGGCTACCGCGCTGCGCTCTCTGATCTCAATGGTGACACGATTGGGCAGCTGCAGATGCACACTGGCTTCGGATATCTGCGGGTGAGACTCTAGTTCAGCTGCAGTCCCCTTGGCATTGACCTTCAGGATATGCTGTCCGAGGCTCAGTCGGGAATGACGGATGACCTCTTCTTCAGGCAACTGTTGGTTACCCACGATATTGATGCTCTCGATGAGGAAGAACGAGGAAGCTTGTACTACTTGCCAGCAGAAAATAAGGGCAACCATGATCAGCCCGATTATCATGGCCATCATTTTCCCAGCTCGGCTGGAACGGGGTGCCGACGGCTGGTTAGAGTGACGATCTTGCACTGTCTCTAGGTTACCTCTGCGTCCCACAGCCGTCAACACCTCTTCTCATATCCTCGTTGGGAATCCGTGGTTTGAGCGTTCCCCTCGACTACTTCATTCGAGTGCGTACTGAACCAGTCTCTCAACCAGATCGGCATAGCTCAGTCCCGCGGCGCGGGCAGCATCGGGAACGAGGCTGGTCTCGGTCATCCCAGGAAGTGTGTTGACTTCGAGCACCCACGGATGACCCTCGGCATCCACCATGATATCGGTGCGCGAGATGCCCCGACACCCCAAGGCTTGATGAGCCCTTAAGGCCAATCGTTCCACTTGGGCGACCGCGGCCAACGGGAGGCGGGGTGGGATGATGTGCTCACTCATGCCCATGGTGTACTTCGCTTCGTAGTCATAAAGTCCTTTTGCCGACGCAATCTCGATGCAAGGGAGTATCTGGGGATCATCGTTGCCGATGATACCCACCGTCAGTTCCACACCTTTGATATAGCGCTCCACCAAGATCTGCTGATCATATCGTACGGCAGTCGTTAGGGCGGGCCAGAGGTCCTCTTCCGTGTGAACGACGGTCAGTCCAATGGTTGACCCCTGGTCGCTAGGTTTGACGATCATCGGTAAAGAGTTCTCCGCTAAGATGCTCTCTACCAACCACTTCACGTCGCTCTGCTTCAACTGCCGACCATCAATCACATGATACTCAGGGGTAGGGATCCCCTCCGCCATGAATACCTTCTTGGACATCACCTTATCAAGTGCCAGCGCACTAGCCAGTACCCCCGAACCCACATAGGGAACGCCGAGGATCTCCAGCAACCCTTGGATTGTTCCGTCCTCCCCGAATCTTCCATGGGAGGCGATAAATGCCACATCAACCTTTTCCGCCAGCAGACGGGCGGGGAGCTCACGATCGATCTCCATCAATATGGCTCGGTATCCACGTTCCTCTAAGGCTTTGAGAATTCCTCGCGATGTCTTCAGCGATACTTCGCGTTCGCTTGATTCGCCAACTAGCACCGCCACGGATTGCTTCATAATGATCCCCCCTTACTAGACACTAGACCCAAGACACTAGACACTAGAGGACACAGACGAGCACCCAGGCAGATTTCCCGAGCATTACCGTTTCTCGGTGCTGTCGTTGATTGGCCTCCAGGTATTGGCTACCTTCGCTCATGTCCTGAGTCTTGGGTCTAGTGTCTCGGGTCTAGTGTCTCTATTGGTTTACTCTTTCTATCCGCGCGCCCAATTGCTGCAGTTGTTGCTCGAAAGCCTCATAGCCGCGATCGATATGAAAGACATTCTCTACCACGGTAATGCCGTCGGCGATGAGACCAGCCAAGGCTAGACAGGCTCCAGCCCGCAGGTCGGTTGCCTGGACGACAGCTCCTGTGAGGCGAGGTACTCCTTTCACCACCGCGGTACGCCCTTCCGTCTTGATATTGGCACCCATGCGCCGTAGTTCGTCAACGTGCTTGTAGCGCCCATCGAAGATGGTCTCCGTGACCATACTGGTACCCTGCGCCACTGCAAGCAGTGCCATCATCGGTGACTGCAGGTCGGTGGGGAAGCCGGGATGAGGTAGAGTCCTGATATCCACTGCGGCGAGAGGACGGTGGCCGATCACGCGTACATGATCGTCCCCCTGTATCACCTCTACCCCCGTCTCCCTCAGCTTATGGATAATGGGCTCGAGATGCTCGATAATCACGTTCTCCACCAGAACATCGCCACCAGTAATGGCGGCAGCCAGCATCATGGTACCCGCTACGATCCGGTCGGGGATGACTGTATACTCCACCGAGCCCAGTTCACTGACTCCTTCGATCCTGATGACATCAGTGCCGGCCCCACGGATCTTGGCGCCCATTCCGTTGAGGAAATTCTGCAAGTCAACAATCTCCGGCTCTTTGGCCGCATTGCCAATGATGGTCTGTCCGCTAGCCCGGACAGCTGCCATCATGATGTTCTCAGTGGCTCCAACGCTGGGGAAATCGAGGTGGATCTCGGCTCCTTTTAGCTGTTTGGCCTCAGCATGGATATAGCCATGCTTCTCAGTGATCTCAGCGCCCAGGGCCGCCAGACCCTTGAGGTGCAGATCGATGGGGCGCGACCCAATGGCACAGCCCCCGGGATAGGAGACTCTAACTCTGCCAAACCGACCGAGAAGCGGCCCCATGAGAAAGATAGATGAACGCATTTCGCGCATCAGGTTTTCGGGGATCTCCCACGAGTTGACCTGAGATGAGTCCACACTGATCGTGTTGCCATCAGTGGTTACCACTGCGCCCAGCTTACTAAGAATCCCTTGCATGTTCCTTACATCACTGAGTCTGGGGGCATCATGAACGATGGTCTTGTGGTGGGTCAAGAGCGCCGCTCCCAGAATGGGTAGCGTGGCATTCTTGGCGCCCCGGATACGCGTTGCGCCCGAGAGCGGCCATCCACCGGCGATTACGAGACGTTCCATGCCAGCACCTCCGCTTAGCTCCTTATCTCGAGATGACAGTCGGCAGATGCACGCACCTCACCGTTCTGCAAGAGCTTAAGAGTCTCCAGACCGTATTTCCATATATCTCCAGCACCGATGGTCATGATCAGATCCCCCGGGCGAACGATCTCCACCAGCCGCTTGGGGATCTCCCGTTTGTCTTGGATGTATACCACCGGGCACGGATCGTTGCGATGAAGTGCCTCTACGATCAGTTCTCCGGTCACGCCCGGCTGAGGCAGCTCCCTGGAGCCGTAGATATCGGTGACCACCACCAGATCGGCGTCACCAAAAGACTGGCCAAAGGCATCCTGGAGGAAGCGCGTCCGCGAATAGAGGTGCGGCTGAAAGACCGCCACCACCCGTTTGGCGTTGGTCGTTTTCGCTGCTGCTAACGCCGCCTTGATCTCGGTGGGATGGTGAGCATAGTCATCAACCACCCAGATGCCCTGTGTTTCGCCAATCAGTTGAAACCGCCGTTTCGCGCCACGAAACTCATAGAGAGCCTCAGCGATCTGCGGCAGAGACAGTCCGAGGTGCAGACTGACACCGATGACCGCCAAGGCGTTTTGGATGTTGTACTTGCCGGGCACCCTTAGTTCGACACTTCCGAGCGGCCGGCCCTGAAGAGTCACGTTGAAACGCGACCCAAACGGCGTCAGCTCAATCCCGGTAGCGGTCAGATCAGCAGAGTGCTCCAGCCCATAGGTCAGGATACTGCACTCCAGGCGCGGAATGATGTTGCGAACGCTGAGATCATCGACACCTAAGACCGCTAACCCATCGTGGGGTAAGTGGCCCAAGAACTGCACAAAGGCATCAATAATATTGTCCAGTGTCTGATAGTAGTCGAGATGGTCAGCCTCAATATTCGTCGTGATGGCGATGGTCGGCTTTAGACGCAGAAAGGTTCCGTCGCTTTCATCGACCTCTGCCACCAGATACCGTCCATGACCAAGGGCACCGTTGCCTCCCAACTGCTCCAGCTCACCACCGATGACCGCCGTGGGATCAAGCTTGTTCTTCAGCAGCACCAGGGTCAACATCGAACTGGTGGTAGTCTTGCCATGGGCTCCTGTGACAGCGATGCTTTCCTGCTGTGCCATAAGGCGCGCAAGCAGGTCAGCGCGATGCCAAATGGGGATCCCTCGTTCCCGCGCAGCGATCAGTTCTGGGTTCGCCTGCCTGATTGCAGACGACACCACGACTAGATCCGAGTTGCCGATGTTGTCGGCACGGTGCCCGATCTCTACGCGCGCCCCCAAACCTCGGAGCGCGTCGGTGATGTTACTCTCAGCGATATCCGACCCAGACACCTGGTATCCCATCTGGAGAAGGATCTTGGCTAGTGCACTCATGCCGATTCCGCCGATAGCGATAAAGTGAACAGATCTAGCATCTCCTAGCATCATGACACTCCTTCCGTTTGCCTAACCTGCGGCATATCCAAGAACGATCTGTTCACTTCAGGAACTTGCGTGCTTCGCAAGTTCCCGAAAGTTTGAGCCATGCCGGACAATACACCAAGTAGTCGATGACACACTGCCCATCTGCCACCTACCGCATATACCATCCTATGCGTATAGACGGGAGGGTGTTACGCCACATGGTAGTATCCCGCATCGAGTAGCGTTCTCCTGTGGGGCTCTAGAAAAAAGTCGCTCGTTATGTAGGCTTAGCGTCTCGCACAACTCGCTCTTCCGGAACTTGCGGCTATAGCGAGCTACCTCAATTGCTATATTGAAGTCATGCAAGTTCCTGAGGTTGTCCACCCGGTACGCCAAAAACTGCCCTTCCCATAGAACGGAAAGGGCGACGGATTATCTCCTCCGCCTATCTCTGACCAAGGCCTCGAGGGCGGTGCAGATCCGCTCGGTTGCCTGGGGCTTACCATAAGCTAGCGAAGCCTGTTTCATCTCCCGCAAGCGCTCTTCATCACGCAGAACGCTTTGACAATCACTCCAGAGACGCTCGGATGTCAGTTCATGTTCGCGGATCATGATACCTACTCCAGCATCCTCGGCGGCCCGAGCATTATGCTCCTGATGGTTGTCAGCCACGTGCGGCGATGGGATGAAGATCGCCGGCAAGCCGATGGCGGTGATCTCGGCAATCATACCCCCCGACCGGGCAATGATCAGATCGGCCGCCGCGAGAGCCAGAGGCATGTTATAAAGGTAGGGCCTAATGATAATATTGCCTGACCGTTCCAGGCTAAGCCCCTGTTCGTCAATGCGCTGCAGAGTCCGCTCATGGTGTGCGCTGCCAGTCACAAACAGCAACTGCTGATCGCGCGCAGCAGTTACTTGAGCGAGCATCCCGATCACGGCTTCGTTGATTGGTTCGGCTCCACGGCTACCGCCTACCACCAAAATCGTCTGCTTTAGCGGATCCAGGCCGAATTCTCGTTGTCCATCGGCACGTGTGGCGGCAAGGATCTCGGGACGGATAGGGTTGCCGGTCACGATCACTCGGGTCTTCGGGGGGAGAAATCGTCGCGCCTCGGAGAAACTCAGGGCGACCTGTTGTGCAAAACGAGCCAAGAGACGGTTGGTCACGCTGGGAAGAGCGTTTTGCTCATGAATCAGGCACGGAATGCCCATCAAGGCAGCCTGCAGCACCACCGGACCAGCGACATAGCCGCCGGTGCCGAGCACCACATCTGGCCCAAACCGTCGAATGACCGAGCGCGCTTCCCAAACACCCTTCGCAGCGACCGCCACGGTCTTGAGGGTATCCAGGCTAAGCCGACGGCGAAATCCTCTGGAGCTAACGGTGGCAAATGGTAGCCCTTCTTTGGGAACGATATCAGCCTCCATCCCACGCTCTGTCCCTACATAGAGGACGACGAGGTCGCTATGCCTGCGCTGCATCTCTCTCACTACGCTGAGCGCGGGGTAGATATGTCCACCTGTCCCGCCACCTGTCACCAGTAGTCGCATACTGATCCTCCCACGAAGTACGGTCAGGAGTCACGAGCAACAGTCACCCATAAGAAGAGAGGCTGCTCTGCGGCCTCAGTTCCTGACTCCTGACTCCTGACTCTTGACTCCTGACTATCCGTCACTTTGAGTACCGCGATACATTGATTATCATCCCTGCTGCCGCCATGGTAATGGCTAAGCTCGTGCCACCTGAACTCATGAAAGGGAGTGGAATGCCCGTAGCGGGCATAGATGAGGTCACTACCCCGATATTGATCAGGGCCTGTAGAGCGATCATGCTTGTGGCACCAATGGCCAGCAGGCTGCCAAAACTGTCAGGAGCATTGATCCCAGCCCGAAAACCACGCCATAGAAAGTAGATAAATAACAGCACAACGAAGGTCGCGCCGATGAAGCCAAGCTCCTCGGCGGTAATGGCAAAGATAAAGTCGGTCTGCGGTTCAGGAAGATAGCCGAACTTCTGACGACTACGACCTAACCCCAGTCCCAGGAGTCCCCCCGAGCCGATGGCATATAGGGACTGGATGATCTGCCAGCCATCTCCCTGAGGGTCTTTCCATGGGTTCCAGAAGATAAGCAGTCGATCGCGGCGATACTCAGAAAACCAGGCCAAGGCGGCGATGCCAGCCACCCCCAATGACCCGACGCCGATCATATGCGCCCAGCGTGCCCCAGCCACAAAGATCATGATCGCAATCGTGCCAGCTACCGCCAAGGCGGTCCCCATATCGGGCTGCAGCATGATTAAGCCGAACGCAACGCCCATGACCAAAAGCGGTGGGATAAAACCCCGCCAAAACTGAGTGATCTTTTCTGCCCGACTGGAGAGGAAGTGGGCAATATAAACGACGAGCACGACTTTGGCGAACTCCGAGGGCATGAAGGTCTGTCCAGCGACACGTAACCACCGCTGTGCACCGTTGATATCCACGCCAACCCCTGGGATGAGCACCGCGCCCAAGAGGAGATAGCTCGCGATTAGGCCCAGCGGCGCCAGCCTCTTCAGCCTCCAGTAGTCGAAATTGGCCATGATCCACATGCCGACAAACGAGATCACCGCCCAGCCCAGCTGCCGCTGCAGGAACCAGTAACTATGACCGTATTTCAGCGTTGAGATGATCGAACTGGCACTGTAGACCATGACCAGTCCTATCCCAACCAGGGCTGATACGGTAAACACAAGTCTCATATCAGGAGAGTGTTTGCGTGCCCGCATCCCCGCCCCCCTTTAGGCGCGATACTTCTGTGACGAAGTCGCTGCCTCGTTCCTCGAAATCCTTGTACATATCCCAGCTGGCACAAGCCGGTGAGAGCAACACACAATCCCCTGCCGCTGCCTGCTGATGTGCGGCCGTGACCGCTTCCGCCATCGTTTCAACCACCGTCGCGCTGAAATAACCGAGTCTCTCCAACTCCGTCCGCAACCGTTCTTTGGTCTCGCCGAGAAGTACGACAGCTTTCACCCGTTGGGAGATGGCTTTGGTTAACTGCGAGAGATCCAACCCGCGCTCCAACCCCCCAGCGATGAGCACGATCGGTTCGGTTGGGGCCGAGAGAGCGGTTAACGTAGCCTCAGGATTGGTCGCTTTAGAGTCATTGATATAGCGCACCCCGTCGACGGTCGCCACCACCTGAAAACGGTGCGGCATCCCGCGATAGCTCAGTAGACCCTGACGAATGCTCGCCGTCTTTGCCCCCACAAGATAGCTTATTAGCGCAGCCGCCAACGCATTCTCGTGATTATGGTGATAGCCTATCCCAAGCTCATTAATATGGCAGAGGGCAATCTCCTCGCCAAACCCGCGAATCACAAGATGCCCATGGTCGATACCGGCCCCGCGTTCCACCAACACGATATGGCCCGCCGATGCATATGCCCGCACGCAGTAGGGTGTCATGCCCACACGGTATTCGTGGTTCTTGATTTCCTTGACAGTCCCGACTTTCATATAAATAGCCTCCCTACAT
>CAZINL010000001.1:25504-26911 GCA_964540595.1 uncultured Clostridia bacterium | reverse complement strand
GCAACACGAGGATCGTCGGCATTGAGCACTGCCCAATCATTTCGAGTTTGGTTCATGAAAATGCGCGCTTTGGCTTGGATGTAGTTGTCAAAGGTTCCGTGCCGGTCCAGATGGGCAGGCACCAAGTTCAGCAGTGCGGCCACATGGGGTCTAAGCGTCTCGATATCCTCCAGCTGAAAGCTGGACAGTTCGGCGATGACCAGGCTCTCTGTTCCTAAGTCAGCCACTTCATGCGTTAACGGGAGCCCAATATTGCCTGCGACCACCACATGATCGCGGTCAGCTCGCATGATCTCGCCGACCCATCCCGTGGTGGTTGTCTTACCATTGGATCCGGTAATACCCACAAAGGATGCCCGAGACAGCTGAAACGCCAACTCCACTTCGCTGATCACCGGTACCCCCAGCTCTCTCGCCCTTAGCAGCGGAGGAATCTGATTGGGGATGCCCGGATTCTTGACCACGAGGTCAATCCCTCGATCAAAGATCGACAGGGGATGTGAGCCAGTGATGATCTCTACTTGCAGATCGGCTAGTTGGGCGATGTCCTGTGCCACTTTCTCTGCTGGCGCACGGTCATTGACGATGACATGGGCGCCACGCTGCGCCAAGACACGGGCGGCCGAGACCCCGCTGCGCGCCAACCCAAGTACGAGAACAGTCTTGTTGCAGAGATCCATGGCAGTACCCCCCTAAACTTTGGGCTTTGGCCTGATCTAGCCACAGGCTAGATCGCCCCAATACCACCCAGGCCGAGCAGGGCCAGCGCTGCGAAGAGCAACCCGGCCAGCCAGAACACTGTGACTACCTTCCATTCGCTCCATCCGCCTAGTTGGAAGTGATAGTGAATGGGAGTCATACGAAATATGCGTTTCCCACCGGTGAGCTGAAAATAGGTGACCTGCATGGTAACGCAAAGCGCCTCATATACGTAAATCCCCGCCGCAACCACCAGAATTAGCTCGGTCTTGGTGAGAATGGCAAGGGCTGCGACCGCGGCTCCCAAGCCCAGGGAGCCAGTATCACCCATAAACATCTTGGCGGGATGCAGGTTGAAGGCGAGAAAAGCTGCTATGCCTCCTGAGAGAGCCGCAGCGAAGATGGCCAGATTGTAATGCTCCGTCACCAAAGCCACTAGCATGTAGAAAACGCTGATGATCAACGTAACCCCGCCACACAGACCGTCCATTCCATCAGTCAGGTTAGCAGCGTTGGACATACCGATGAGTTCCAGAACCACAAAAGGAATGTACAGCCAGCCTAGATCCCACTTCCAGTTCAGGTATGGGATTACAATCACTGTCGACAGGCGCCCACTCACCACCAGGAAGTAAATCAGACCGCCAAATGCAACTTGCCCGAGCAGTTTGTACCGTGCCTTTAGCCCTAGAGGACGCTTGAGAACGA
>CAZINL010000001.1:14156-25494 GCA_964540595.1 uncultured Clostridia bacterium | reverse complement strand
AAACCCGGTGAACGCGTAGCCAAACGTAATCACCAAGGCAGTAACGACCCACTGATCAAAGGCGCGGAAGACGAGCAATGTCAGGAGTAGGGCAATCCAGATGAGAAGCCCCCCCATGATTGGAGTGCCGGTCTTCTTCAGCTGTTCCTTGGGCATGTACTCCCGAACACTCTGCCCTGCCTTCAAACGCCGCAGGATAGGCAAAAGTATCGGTCCGATAATAGCCCCGATGAGGAAAGCGACCCCGGCTACCCAGAAAACTCCTGGCATACACAACTCCCCCTACCGCCTGAAATGTTCCATGAGACCAGTTACAATCTCTTCCATAGCCATGCCGCGCGACCCCTTGACCAAGACTGCACTGCCCGGCTTCAGCCAGTCAAGCAGCGCTTGCAGCGCATCGTGATTGCCGATCGCTACTCGAATTCTCTCCGGGGCCATCCCAGCATCAACAGCTCCTTTGGCAATCCGCCTGGCCAGCGGGCCGCGAGTGATCAGACGGTCGACTCCGGTGGAGTAAACCAACGCCCCCACTCTAAGGTGCGCCTGCTCGGCTGCCTCCCCTAATTCTAACATATCGCCTAAGACCGCGATAGCCGGACGATCGCCCCGAACATCCCTTAGAACCCCAAGCGTGGCTGCGACCGACTTTGGTCCTGCATTGTAGCTATCATTAATGAGGATCGAGCCGTCCGGTAGATTGATAACATTCAGCCGTTGCGCAGAGGGTGTAAAGCTGGCCAAACCCTCCTTGATCTCCGCAAAGCTCATGTCAAAGAAACGACCGACCGATACGGCGGCTAGGGCGTTCAGTACGTTGTGCTCGCCAGGCACGGGCAAGTAGGCTCTACCTGCCCGCTCCCCATCGAGATCAACGCTGAACCTCGAGCCCTCAAGCCCCATCGCCTCAATCTCATAGGCCATGGCACCGGCCTGGTGGGTGATGCCATAGGTGATGACCTTCCCCGGCGCTTTAGCGCTCATCTTCATGACCCATTTATCATCGGCATTGATTACTGCGACTCCTTGATCACTAAGAGCCTCGAGTATCTCCGCCTTGGCAAGGGCTATGTTTTCGATCGAACCTAGGAGTTCCAGATGGACCTCGCTGATGTTGGTCAAAACAGCGACGTCTGGACGAGCGATGCGGCACAACTCAGCAATCTCGCCAGGGCCGCGCATGCCCATCTCCAAGACTGCGACCTGATGGTCAGCCTCGATGTTGAAGATCGTGAGGGGTAGACCGACTTCGGTGTTGAGATTACCCTCACTTTTGAGTACTCGGTAGCGCTGACTAAGGACGGCTGCAATCATGTCTTTGGTGGTTGTCTTACCCACGCTGCCAGTAACGCCGACCACCTTCACGCCGGTCTTGCTCAAGTGGTGGCGAGCCATGTCATGAAGCGCATTAAGAGTACTGGAAACCAAAATCAGGCCCCCACCTTCACCCTCAACATCCGCGTGTTCAGTGAGGGCGATGGCGGCGCCATTTAGGAGCGCCTGACGGATAAACCGGTGGCCATCGACCTGTTCACCTTTTAGCGGAATGAACAAGCAGCCTGGCGTCACCTTGCGACTATCAGTAACCACCCCGGTCAGAACCTGGTCGGGGGAGCCTGCTAACAGCCTCCCCCCTACCACTTCGGCTAGTTCGTGAAAGGTCATTGAGAACATCATTATGCCTCCCTCGGAAATCGTCGGCCATGGGCTCCAGAACGTTAGCATCACTAACCATATGAAGAAACGGCAACCTTTGACCCTCGTCCATGGTGTAGCTCCCCTAACCCATGGCCTATGACCTATGAACGGCTCAGGACTCGCTTGAGCGCCTCACGGGCCACTTCACGGTCATCGAAGTGCACGGTATGATCGCCAAATGTCTGATAGGTCTCGTGTCCTTTGCCTGCGACCAGAACCAGGTCACCCGGGCCTGCCTGGTCGATGGCCGTGCTGATTGCCTGGGCACGATCAAGAATGATCGTGTAATTACCCTCTGCAGCGGCACACCCACGAGCGATCTCTTGTGCAATCTCTTTGGGATCTTCTCGCCGTGGGTTATCGGAGGTGAGGATGGTGAAGTCGCTATGATGAGCCGCGATCTCACCCATGACCGGCCTCTTCGTGACATCGCGTTCTCCGCCGCAGCCAAAGACCGTGATGATTCGTCCTTGGCTGAGCTCGCGGCAGGTATCGAGAACCTTCGCCAAGGCGTCAGGTTTATGAGCATAGTCGACAACCACCGTGAAGGATTGTCCCTCATCGACCGTTTCAAAGCGGCCAGGTACACCAGCGACCTTGCCCAGGGTATCAGCGATGGTGTCCAATGGTAGTCCCTGAGTCAGAGCCACACCCATGGCAGCTAAGGCGTTATAGACGTTGACGCGACCGATCAGTCTCAGTCGTACGGCGACGCTGGTACCCCGGAAATAGGCGATGAACCTAGTCCCTTGTGGACTGACCTCAATATCCGATGCGCGTAAGTTTGCGCCCTCTGATAGGCCAAAGCCGATCACGGGTACCGAAAGCTCTGCGGCGAGTTTGGCACCCTCTTGGTCATCCACATTGATGACAGCCCAGGATGGGGGGTCGTCGGTATCACTCAAGAGAGCAAACAGTTTTCGCTTCGCCTTGACATAGTTGTCAAAGGTCTTATGAAAGTCAAGATGCTCGTGCGAGATGTTGGTAAAGACACCCACCATGAAGCGTGTCTGATCGACCCTGTTGAGTTCCAGTGCGTGCGAAGAGACTTCCATGATGGCATAGTCAGTTTGTGCCTGTACCATCTGGGCGAAGATCCGCTGCAGATCAGAGGCTTCTGGCGTGGTAGCTGCAGCCGCCCTGATCTGATCGCCTATCTTAACCCACACCGTCCCGATCAGACCGGTACGGTGGCCGGTTTGACTAAAGACCGCCTCGGTCAAAAACGCAGTGGTGGTCTTGCCGCTGGTTCCAGTGATGCCGACCACCTGAAGTTCACGCGAGGGATCGCCGTAGAAGCGGGCCACCAGTTTAGGGAGACTGGCCCGCCCATCCGGCACATGAACAACGGCGACGCCCGCAGGAACTGATATGTCGCGTTTCTCGACCACCACAGCGGTGGCTCCGCGTCTCAGTGCCTCCGGGATAAAATCATGACCATCATGCTCCATGCCGCGCCAGGCTACGTAAAGAAAGCCTGGCGCGACGTCACTGGATCGGTTGGTAATTCCTTGGATATCGGTATCGGGTAAACCTGCAGTGAGTTCTGCCTCCACTGCTAGGAGAAGATCAGCCAGGCGCATGCTTCCCCCTGCCTCTGCCCAAGGCAAATGAGGCAACTTTTTCTAGTATGGACCGCAGTGCGGCAGGCTAGTCTAGTCTATCGGGCCCAAGGTATTAGCCATCAGGCCCCTGGTATAGCTTGTTAAGGCGTGGCACTACGGAGTAGGTGGCCGACATCTGATCGTCACGGTCGCCCCCACCTCTACCAGCGTTCCCGGGCCTGGGCTCTGCTCATAGACATCTCCTGTCCCCGAAACACTGGGAGAGATCCTTAGTCCTCGCAGGACCCCTTCGGCGTCCTTTGCCGACTTCCCGACCAGGTCAGGGACTTCGATCAATGTCGTCTGTGGCCGATCGTTGCCCAGGCGGATCTGTATCACATGCCCCTCGGGAACCTGAGCCTTTGCTAGCGGGAACTGCTCCATGACCCTCTCTCCCTCGCCACTGACGCTCCACGATAGGCGCTCGGCCGTGAGCTTTCGTTGCGCCTCACCGATGGTCAAGCCACGGAGTTCGGGCAGCTCCACCATTTTGGTTTCAGACGTTTCACCCGTCCGAGGGACCTCTAGATAGCGCAGCACACTCTCGGCGATCCGACTGAACACGGGCGCTGCCACCTGACCACCATAGTAGCCATTGGGACCCTTCGGTTCATCAACATAGACGTAGAGGGCGATCTTGGGGTCGTCGGCTGGAGCAAAGCCAATAGTCGACGCTACATATCTGCCGTCTTCGTAGCCTACTCCGCCTTGTCTGATCTTCTGCGCGGTACCAGTCTTACCCGCGATGACGTACTCCGTCGAAGCGGCCTTGGATGGCGGTGCATCATTGACTACATAGGTAAGAATGTCACGCATACGCTTCGCTGTTTCCTCTGAGATCACGCGACGCTTGACCTCGGGCTCGTTGCTCTGCACCAGAGCGCTCTCACTGTCGCGAAACTCCTTCGCCACATACGGGCGCATCAGGTTCCCGCCGTTGGCAATCACGCTCACTGCCATGAGCTGCTGAATAGGCGTGACGGCTGGGCCCTGACCAAAAGCGGTGGTAGCAAGCTCAACAGGACCGACTCTGTCCAGTGCAAACAGGATGCCCGTGGCATCTCCCGCGATATCGATCCCAGACTTCTGACCAAACCCAAAGGTCTTCAGATAGTTAAAGAGTGTATCCTTGCCCAAACGCTGTCCCAGCGCCACGAATACGGGGTTGCAGGAGTTTTTCACTGCCTCCAAGAATGTCTGGCTTCCATGTCCGCCGTGCCGCCAACAGTGGATCACGGCGGTGGCAACCTTGACATAGCCGGGATCAAAGAAGGGTGATCCCTCCGACACTTTGCCCTCTTCGATGGCCGCCGAAGCCGTAACGATCTTGAAAGTCGAGCCGGGCTCAAAGGCGTCGGTAATCACCTTGTTGCGCCACAGCTCGCGAGGGAAATCCGCATAGTGGTTGGGGTCATAGTCTGGCTTGGTGGCCATGGCCAGTATCTCTCCCGTGTGGGGATTAACCACCAGCGCCGAGGCAGACTTAGCCACGTTTTCGACCAGGGCGGTCTCCAGTTCCCGTTCAATAATGCGCTGGATGACTTCGTCGATGGTCAGGTAAAGATTTAGGCCATCCTCAGGAGGCAGATAGGTCTCTGCACCCTGTGGGAGCTCGCGTCCGCCAGCATCCTTTTCGGCCACAATCCGCCCTGGCTTGCCGCGCAGCAGCTCATCATAGTACAGTTCCAGTCCTTCCAGGCCTTGACTATCGATGCCGGAGAAACCCAGCAGCTGTGAGGCTAGGTTCTGCTTGGGATAAAAACGTCTACTTTCTTCCGTAAAATAAAGACCGTCCAAATCCAACTCCCTAATGGCATTGGCTTGTTCGGCCTCGATCTTCCTCTTCACATAGACTTGTGCCCGACGGGTGCTCAGTAGTTCGGCGACCTTCTGCTTCTCCATGCCTAGAATCCCAGCGATCTTTGCGGCGGTGCCGGTCGGATCTTTGACCTCGGCAGGAATGGCAACCAGTGTAGGAACACTGACACTCACCGCAAGTTCGCGCCCATTGCGGTCATAGATGATCCCACGCTTGGGCTCCACGCGAATATCACGTGTCCATTGATCCAGAGCCTTCTCCTGCAGCTCGTCACCCTGGACAAACTGGATGTAAGCTAATCGAACCATCAATGCTAGGTAGAGAACCGACAAGAAGATCATGAAGCCAGCGATACGTCGTCTGAGTGTCACCTGTGTCAGAACAGCCAACCAGGACACTCCCCCTCAAGATAGCATGCTGTCGCTTCACTCCTGTGGAGGGGGCAAGACCACGCGGTCTCACACCAAAGGAGTGATGCTTACTCTGTCAATGGACAGCTACCTTAGGAGCTGCAATGGCGGTGTTGGGTGACTGATTGGTCAAGTGGACGTACTGGTCATCAGCGGCTGGGCGGAACCCCAAAGCCCGAGCGCGCCGCTCCACTTCGTCAAGCGCCGTGGCTTCGGCGATGCTCACTCTGAGCATCTGAGAATCATTGACTAACTGCGCATGTTCGGCACGGATCGCGTCGATAGCAAAAGCCGTTTCAGCCAGCTTCGCATACCGGCTCACCAGCATGATCGCCAAGAGCACCGTGGCGGTGATCACGGTCACCAACACCTTCGTCGAGACGAAAGGTTGTTGACGCAACCGCACTTTCGGCCGAGCAGCAGGAGCAGATACTGGTACGACATTGATGGCCTTCCTGGCTACTAACATGGCTATGCACCTCCGCTAATGACTAGAACATGCCAGCTTCTCTCCCACCCGCAGCTTGGCACTGCGGGATCTGGGGTTCTTCGCTATCTCGTCATCTGATGGCAAGATCGGTTTCTTGGTCAACACCCTAAGATCCGGAAGTCGCCCACAGATGCAGATAGGCGCCTTGGGAGGACAGATACAGGGGTTGACATGTCGTGCCATGGTCTGTTTGACAATACGATCCTCCAGCGAGTGGAAGGATATCACGGCCAGGCGTCCCCCAGGAGACAGCGCTTGGATCGCCTTCTCCAGCGCTCGTTCCAGGACGCCCAGTTCATCATTGACCTTGATCCTCAGCGCCTGAAAAGTGCGCTTGGCAGGATGCGGCCCGCTCTCACGAACCTTAGCGGGTATAGCACGCTTGATAATGTCCACCAGCTGACCCGTGGTCTCGATGGCGGCTTCCTGACGCGCTGCGACGATGAACTGGGCGATGCGCTTGGCCCATCGTTCTTCACCATAGTCCCAGATGATCTGGGCCAACTCTTGTTCGCTGGCGTTATTGACAAGCTCCCTAGCGGTGAGTGGACTCGTTCGGTCCATGCGCATGTCTAGGGGGGCATCAAAGCGATAACTGAAGCCACGCTCCCCCTCGTCCAGTTGGGGAGAGGATACGCCGAGGTCAAAGAGCACGCCATCGATCGAGTTGAACCCCAGCCCAGCCAATATCTGATCCAGTGCTTCAAAGTTCCCCTTGACCACCCTGAGCTGATGCTGAGAGTTAGCTGCGACCGCTTGAGCATTGTCAATCGCGCGCTCATCTTGATCTATCCCAATGACGACCCCTTCACCGTTCAGGCGCTCCAAAAGCAGCCGTGTGTGGCCGGCACCGCCTAGGGTACAGTCCAGATAGATACCCCCTGGCCGCGGGTTGAGGGCAGCCACGCTTTCATGAAGAAGCACGGTTACATGATCAAAACTATCCATGATCTCACAGCCCCAATGCCTGAATTTGCTCTGCTAGCTCTTCATAGGATGCTTCGGCAGAACTCTGGTATGCTTCCCAGGCTGCTGCGCTCCATACCTCGACACGATTTGAGACCCCGATGACCACCGCATCGCGTTCGACCTTGGCATAGTCCCGAAGCGTGGGTGGGAGGTTGATCCGCCCCTGCTTGTCCAGCTCGCAATCCACAGCACCAGAGAAGAAGAAACGCATGAACGCTCGGGCATCGGCCCGGGTGAAGGGCAGCGTTTTGAGCTTCAGCTCAATCTGTTCCCACTCAGGCAAGGGGTATAGGAAGAGGCAGTTGTCTAGGCCTTTGGTGGCAATGAAGCGATCACCAAGTCCATTGCGAAACTTGGCTGGGATCGTCAGACGGCCCTTATCATCCAGGCTGTGTTGATACTCTCCCATGAACATCGCCCCACACCACCCTTCCCTTCGCGCCACTTTCCCCCACTTTACCCCACTTTGATGATTGAATTCTCCCCCTGCCCCTTATCTCCTGCTACAAATGCAAAAAATCTCCCATTTTCCTAGGAAAATGGGAGATTGGTCCTATTTGCATCATAGGAGCTGGGTCCTATTATCTAGAGCCCTCGTTCAGATCACTTGGCACAACCCTTATGAGCGATCAGGCACCGAGCACAATTTCCCGTGCAGCCCGAGGGAACCACCAGTGGGCTGAAGCAGCGTGGGCAGCGAACCGCCTTGGTATCAGTGACGCCGAGACCACATGTCGGGCAGGTCGTCCCTACAGTCTTGGTAGCTACAGTCATCGCGATCACCCCCTACTACATCAGAATCTGAGCCAAGATACCACCGACACTAAAAGCCAGGATCCAGGAACCAAACCAGATCGCTGCCGCCTCGCGCCAACTGCGTTCTTTGAACAGAATCATGACAGACGCAATGCAGGGCACAAACAACGTGATAACGACCAGTGAGACCATGGTCTGCAGCGGTGACAGTGGCATCTCAGTCAAACCGGCCGCACCAAAGTCACGCCGTACCAGGCCCATGATAAAGGCGTTGGCAGCCTCCTTGGGCAGTTTGAGCCACCCAGTGGTGAGAGGAGCTAGCGCATTCTGAATGGCGGTCAAAGCTCCGGTCAACTGTAGAATGCTGATGATCAGCGCACCAAGCACAAACAGCGGCCCGGCATCCTGCATGAACATGTACGTTTTCATACCTGTCTTCTTCACCACGTTGCCGAGACGAGGCAGGCGAAGGGGTGGCAAGTCAATCAGCAGGTGGGTGGACTCGCCTGGGAGGATCTTGTTGAGCACCGTCCCGGTGGCGACAAAGATAACAAAGATCGTGGTCACGTATAGCAGGGTGAGTTGAGGACCCAATGCGGCCAACATGCCGGTGATGACGCCTAGCTGCGCTGAACAAGGGATCGTAAAACCAAGCAGAAAGGCAGCGATAGTTCGTTCGCGTTGGGAACCCAAGAGACGTGTGGTAATGGTAGCCATGGTGACGCAGCCGAAGCCTAGGATGATGGGGATAATGGCACGGCCATTGAGGCCGATACTGGTTAGGCTGCGGTCGACCAGAGCCGCCAAGCGGGGTAGATAGCCGGAGTCTTCCATGGCTGAGAGGATGAGATAGAACGCGATGACCAATGGCAACAGCAGACCGAGCAGATAGGTAACCGTCATGGTCAGAACGCCAAACTCACCGCCTAAGATCTGACCGAAGAAGCCGTCCAAGGGCACCACGCGACTGATCAGTCCTCGCATCCACGGCTCATAGTAGCCAACCATTACAGTGCCCTCGGTGAAGTCCACGATATCCTGAGCAACAACTACCCCGATCAGATAGTACATCGCAGCTAGGAAGGCTGCTAGGATAGGGATCCCGGTGATGGGGCGCAGCATCGCCCGTCCGAGCATGGTGGCAAAACTGACACCTTCCTTGGTTTCCCGTACCACATCAGCGATGATGGCGTTGGCATGCTCACGGCGCTGAAGATAGATCTCTTCGCGAGTATCCATAGCCTTGACCCCATGGCGCTCTGCCACATGAGGATCACCTTCCAGGATCAGCAGGGCCTCTGCTTGGGATCCGACGCGGTCGACGAGCTGGTGGATGCGCTGATGCAGGTCGGCATCGATCTTGCCGGGGCGTGCGCTGTCGATCGACTGCACCAGTTCATCGAAGCCTTCCTTGTTGACCGCTACGGTGGGGATCACCTGAACCCCCAACAGACGCCCGAGTAGATCCGCGTTGATCTCGCGCCCCTGGCGACGCGCCTCATCCATCATGTTGAGGGCGACTACCACTGGAATACCCATGTCAATCACCTGCAGGGTTAGGAACAGATCGCGTTCAAGGTGAACGGCATCAACCACGTTGATGATCAAGTCAGCGGACATGACCACGTCGCGGGCCACTCGTTCCTCCTCATTGAACGAGGAGACGCCGTAGATCCCCGGGGTATCCATGATCAGATCGCGCCCAAATTTCCCGTGTGTAATCTCAACCGTAGTCCCCGGGAAATTGGACACGTCAACGTACATGCCGGTAAAGGCGTTGAAAAATAGCGACTTACCCACATTGGGGTTGCCTACCAGGACGATCTTGCGTCCGTCAGTGGGGAGTTCCACGCCACTCTGATGGTGATGGTGCGCATGAAACCCTGGCTTCGAGTGTTGCTTGGGTGTCGGTGCATGACAGCTTGCCACTAGATCACCCCCTTGATGCTGATCTGTCTGGCGAGGTTGCGCCCGACCGCGATCTGCTGACGGTAGCGGCGCAAGATGATCGGTCCTCCAGGGATCACCTCGTCACAGGTCACCGTCGAACCACTACCAATGCCGAATCTAATCGCCTGCGCACGGACCGTCGCGTCCGGAATATGATCAATCACCGCTTCCTGCCCAACCTTGAGATCGGCGAGCACTTTCATCTTGCTGACCACTCTATCTACCTCCCCAGGGATTGATATTCATTCTCAATTCATTCGCAAAAAAAAGAGATCTTCTGCTCCACTACCTATATGCTATCTGGCTGCTCGGAAGTTGTCAATCATGATTTTCATTCTCACCATATCTCACAGAAAATGCCGCTGCTTGCGGCATGGACGACGACTCCTAACTCTTGGCCTGTGGTTCATCGAGCAGCTCAGTGAGCTGCACTGCCAAGCTCTGCAGCCCCTTGAAGGGCTGCAGCTTGAGCTTCTTGATCAGCAGCTCGTACTGCCTGAGGGTCCCGCCAATAATGCAATCGCTGGGCTCCGGACTAAAGCCGGCAACCCCCTCGGCGACCGCCACTTCTCCACCGATGGAGAGCATGTCCTGTTTGAGGATATTGGCGGCCTTGGACGAGATGCCGTTGACGCGCACCACACGAAAAACCAGCTTGGGCGCCATGTAGTGGACCCCATACGGGCTCACAGCCAGCTCACGCATGAGCTGCCGGGCCGTCTCGGTCGATTCAATCTGGGTGATCTCCGTTGTAATCGGACACATCTCGCTGCCTCCTAAGAGTCTACCGTCTGAGTCCACGGTCTGGTGGGCTAGACGGTCGACGGTTGACCATTAACCAATGGCTCACTATGGTGGTGTTGGGGTGCTGACCTTAGGCAGTTGCTCAAAGAAGCGGTAGGCCAGTTCCGTCACATCGGCGATCGCTTGATCCGCAGCATCCTCATCCGGATGCTCGACGAAGACGGCGATGACAAAGGTACGACTGGGGACAAACACAATCCCTACATCATGCCGATTGCCCACCTGGTTACCGATCTTATGGGCTACACGGACCTCTGCGGGAACCCCCTGGCGGATGCGGTCAGCAAAGGCTGAGTCACTGAGGTAAGCGACCAACTCGGATCCTAGACGAGAGTTGCGGCGACTAAGGGCAAGCACATGCCGTAGGTAAACCCCCATGTCGCGAGCGCAGGTTACATTGCGGCCGTCCGGGATAACCTCCCCACCCAGCCTACGCATGAACTGGTGGATCTTGTCCTCCCCCAGACGGCGGATCAACATATTGGTCGCAACATTGTCGCTAACGGTAAACGACTTCTCGGCTAGTTCACGGAGCGTGTAGCGTGTACCAAGTCTTTCATACTGAATCCCCCCGCTGCCAGGTTCATAATCCTCACGCCGATACGTCACCTTTTCGCCAAGGTTCAGCTGTCCCTGGTCCGCTAGGTGATAGAGATATAGAACGATGGGGACCTTGATTGTGCTGGCGGCGATGAACTCTTCGCGCTCTCCTATCCCGAAAGCGCGACCGCTGGCCATATCCTCGATATACACGGCATAACGCTCTATCTCGCCCATTCGGTCACGGATATGCCGCTCAAGGAGACCAAAATCGGGAGCGGGAACATCGGTATGATCA
>CAZINL010000001.1:4270-14146 GCA_964540595.1 uncultured Clostridia bacterium | reverse complement strand
CATCCCGTCAACAGCATGGCCGCGACCATCCCGATCAACCATTTCCGTAAGCGTCGCAGATCCATACAGGCACCCCCAGGCAATGACATGTATTGCTTAGGGTGCCCAAGCTTGGTCGAAAAGCGTCAGCTCTGCCGTTTGGTTCTTTCTTTCACCACTTCCATAGCTGTCCATAGCTCATCCCCTTGGGGCGGTGCTACGATCTCCATCTGGCCACTGGCGCCCCTCAGCAACTTCTCACCTCGGTGAAAACGACCGATGACCTTGCTCGTGATGCCAGCTGCGGCCAGTGCACTGACCAGCTCGTCGCCCTTGCCGGTGGCGATCAACAGGCAACCACTCGATATCAGTCGCAGCGGGTCAATCCCTAGCAGCTGGCAGATGGTATGGGTCGATGGCAAGATGGGGACCTGATCAGCCTCGAGGATAAACCCCAGTTGGGCGCAGGATGCCATCTCATACAGCGCGCCCAAGAGGCCGCCTTCGGTGACGTCGTGCATGGCCGATGCGCCCAGCTGGGCGGCTATCATGCCTTCTTTCACAACACTGATTTGCTTGGTCAGCTCCTGCGCCTCGGACAGGAGTGCCGGCGACAGGTGATGCGCCAGATAGTCTGCTTGATCTTGGGCGAGGATCGCTGTCCCCTCAAGACCGACCCCTTTGGTGATCACGATCATATCGCCGTCTTGGGCACCACTGGAAGTGACCATGCGGTCGCGGGAAACCTTTCCCATGACCGTAGCAGACAAAACCATCTGGTTTACCGCGGCGGTTACTTCAGTGTGTCCGCCGACGATCTCGATATTCAGCTCATTGGCAGCGCGAGACGCATCCTTCATGATCCGCTCGATCTCGTCCTCGCTGGCCGTCGGCGGGGCGAGGATAGTCAGTAGACACGCGACGGGCTCCGCGCCGTTGCTGGCGACATCATTGGCTGAGACATGTACGGCCAACCAACCGGCGGCACTGACAGCTCCAGTGATGGGATCCGTAGACACCACACACAGCTTGTCGCCGAAATCGATCACGCTCGAGTCCTCTCCCAGCGAGGAGTGCAGAAGAACCTCAGAGCGCCGGGTCGTTAGGTGGCGGAAGATCCGCTCAGTCAACTGGCTGGGTGGCAGTTTGCCTAGCTCCATTCGCATCTTCACCTCTATTGTCTATCTCTTCGGCCACGCCGACAAGACTGCGTAAGCCGTTATTCGTTCCTCTTCTGGTTGGTCCGTTGCGGGCGCATTTCGCTTTACCCAGCATAACGAATTCAAGGTAGGAATGCAACAAGTTGCCGTTACTGTTAACCTTGACTGGTACGCGTTTGCGCGGGATAATGAGAGTGTTATGGAACGTTTTCAGAGAGACGGGAGTCAAGAGTCAGAAGAGACTCTGGCGGTTCCCTGCCAGCATCCCACGCTCTAGTCTGACGTCGAACTCCTGATTGATAATTGGAGGTGCCGATTTGCGTCTAAATTCGAGAACCGCCTTCTTGACCCTGGTCTTCTTCATTCTCGGGATCGGACTGTCAGTTCAGTTTCGATCACAGAGTCAGATCAGAAGTGTCGAGTGGCTGGAACGTACCGAATTGGTCGTCTCCAAAGTTCATGATCTCGAAGACCAGCGAGATGCGCTGCAGTTGGAGAATCGTGACCTGAAAAAACGTATTGCCGAACTGGAGTCTACCAGCCAATTAGAGCTGATGCACACCGAGATGGGCAACTACCGACAAGCCTTAGGCCTTACGGCTGTGGCTGGTGAGGGGGTTGTGGTCACCCTGGACGACTCGAAGAAGGCGCGCGAAGCGGGTGAAGATCCTCACCTTTACCTGATCCACGACTCCGATATCCTGCACATGATCGAAGCCCTGCTGGTGGGTGGTGCCGAGGGTATCTCCGTCAACGATCAGCGTTTCGTCCTCTCCTCCTTCCGTCTGCTGTGTGGTGGTCCCACCATCCTGGTCAATGGCGAACGTGTCGTCCCACCCTATAAAATCCGTGCCATTGGCGACCCGGACAGTCTGCTGGCCGAACTAGAGCGGAAAGGCAGTCACCTAGAAGTGCTAAGAGCCATGCAGCTGGACGTTGCTGTGGAGAAGAGCGATCGTGTTGAGCTGCCCGCATATGTTGGCAATGTAAACTTGAACCTGGCGAAGCCATTACAGTGACAGGAGTGATCTCGTGTCCCTTAGACGACTGCCTGCCATCATAACGACGATCTTGGTCACCATATTGGTGGGCTTCTTGATGGCGGTTCAATTTCGCACTCAGATTCAGATCCGAACCAATCCTCAGCCTCCCGAGCGGATCGAAGCTCTGACTGAGGTGCTCACTGAAACAGAAAAGGCGCGAACTTTGCTTCAACAGGAGGTCGCTGAGCTGCGTCAGCGGATCGCGACCAGCAACGTGGTCGACTCATCAGGCAAGGTCTCCGCGCTAGCCGAGGAAAACCGTCAACTTCAGCAGTTTGCCGGCCTAACCCCCGTCACGGGGCCCGGTTTGGTCATCTCCGTCTCGGCGCTCTCCACACCCAAGCACCCCACTAACACGGTCATGGATCGCGATCTGCTACTGCTCGTCAATGAACTGCGGGCAGGGGGAGCAGAGGCTATCGCCGTCAATGATCAGCGATTGGTCGCTAGTTCTGAGATTCGCCAAGCAGGGCCGTACATTTTGGTCAATTTGACGCGTGTAGCCCCCCCATATGTGGTTAAGGCCATCGGAGACGCTGATATGCTCGAAAAGACACTGCTGATGCGCAGTGGGATTGTCGACGTTCTGGCCAGTTACAATGTGATTGCCAATCCAGTGAAACAAGCGCAAGTCCAGGTGCCTGCTTGGGATGGCGCAATCCGCCATCGCTATGCCGTTCCAGAGAAGAAGACTCCCTAACCGCCTAGGCATTGGCCTAGGCTTCTTTGTTGGGTTACACGAAAGCTAGGCGGAACTTTTCAATGAGCCTTCGCGTATAAACCACAGGAGGTGTCTACCCATGGCCTACCTGCGGCGCTGGTCGGTGGTTCTGCTTCTCCTGGCGCTCTTTCTTCTCTACCATAGTGAGGTACCACTTACTCAGGACGAACGCGGCGACTTAACCGCTGCCTATGAAAGCACCCACTCTGTCTATCAGATCCAGGCACGCTATCACAGCCGCAACCAGATCAAAGTCAGCATACTGGCTACCACGATCAGTGGTGGTGAGGCTGAGCGTATCAATGTCATCTACGATCGCACACAACAGGCCATCGTGGCCGCCGAAACAACTAGCTTCGGCACACCATTGGGTGAATGGATTACGAAGTTCGTTCTGATCTTCGCCCTTTCCGCCGCCTGGCTTCTCTACTTCGACCCACTGGTCGCGGGGCGTTACTGCCCCCACTGTCGAGTGGCTGGTGCCTTCCCTCGCATCCTACGTGAGAAGGAGAGGACCATCTTCCCTTCAGTCCTCGCTGACGATGGTGACTACACGCCTGAGATTATCGAGACAGAACGGGCATGCCCCAACTGCTCGTTTCGCGAATATAGTGTCCGCGAGCAATCAGTGTCCGTCCAGGGCAACCTTCTTGTGGAACTGAAAGGCGGCCTTGACGCTTATCGATCCACTGAACAGAGTGAACAGGATATTCGCGAGCTCGAGCAACGGGCAAAGACGAAAGGCATCACGCGGCAACAGCAGCAAGAACGCTTCGAACAGGCCCAAGCTAAGGCAGCGGCCAAAACCACCCCACGACCATAGGAAAGAGCCGGGCTTTCGCCCGGCTCTTCTTGTGCCTGTGAGTGATTAGCGAGGCAGATGCGGTTTGCGGTGAACGTCGCCAGCCTTGGACTCAAAGCTGCCGCAATCCACTTCGTTAACACCGTCAGAGACAACCTGGATGGCATCGAGACCGCAATGGCTGTCGGAATAGAACTTGCACTGATCAACGTGACAAGCTACGTCCTGGCGTTTCTTGTGCGTCATGGGCTCGCCTCCTTTGCTTGCGATCAAAGTCCATATTGGGTGCCCGGATCCCCAGTGTGACTAATACTTGCGCTCGAAGTTGGCGCAGTCCGTGTCATCACTGGTGTGCGATTTCTCGCCCTCGCTCTTGTCCACTAGGATCTGGTCGAGCTTGCACATGCCTTGAGCACTGTGGTTGGCGCAGTTGATCACTTCGCAATAGATCTTGGTCATGATGCCACCTTCCTTCTCTGCGGATGTCATTGATTACGAGAGTCGGTCGATAGAAGCGCAGAGGACAAGACGGCTTTAGCAGCCTATCTCGAACTTAGTATGAGCACTTGTCAGTCAGCACAAACTGTGCCTTGTTAGCCATATTAGCCACCAAATCCCGCCCATCCAATCACTGATGGTGACTACTTGCAGGGATTGCATAGATTTCGTGAAATTACTCACAGTCCTATCTATTCCCTAGTTTGACATACACTGTGCTTTGACATACAATTGACGTTAGTAATTCGTCATGATAATAACGTGATCGGAGGCATCGTACGCATGAGTAGCTTGCACATTTCGGAGCGTGCCAACTCTGTTCAGGCGTCGCCCATTCGTCGGCTGGTGCCATTGGCCAACCAAGCCAAGGCTCGCGGTCTTCATGTCTATCACCTCAATATCGGCCAGCCTGATATTGAAACACCTCAAGAGTATTGGGACGCCATCAAGAACTACGAAGTCAAGGTTCTCGCCTATGGCGAATCGGGCGGACTACCGGAATTCCGCAAAGGGCTGGTAGGTTACTACAAGAAATATGGCGTCGATGTCACACACGAGGATATCCTTATCTCCACTGGGGGCAGCGAGGCTCTACTGTTCACACTGCTGACCGTCTGCAACCCTGGCGACGAGGTCATCGTTCCTGAGCCCTTCTACACCAACTACAACAGTTTCGCCACCATGGCGGGAGTCAAGGTCGTTCCTATTCCTGGCAGTGCGGACAACGGTTTCCGTCTACCTGCCAAGGCTGAGTTTGAGGCACGCATCAGCCCGCGGACCAAGGCGATCCTCTTCTGCAACCCTGGCAACCCCACTGGTGTGGTCTACACCCGCGAAGAGCTGGAAGTGCTGGCTGATCTCGCCAAGCAGCATAACCTCTTCTTGGTCGCCGATGAGGTCTATCGCGAGTTCATCTACGATGACGATGGCGTGTTCACCAGCATTATGACCCTTCCTGGTCTCGAGCAGCATGCCATTATCGCCGACAGCATCTCCAAACGTTACTCGGCTTGTGGCGCACGTATCGGCAACATCGTGACCAAGAACAAGGAGATTATCGCTGCTGCGCTGAAGTTTGGTCAGGCACGGCTCTGCCCACCGACTTTGGAGCAGATTGGTGCCATCGCTGCGCTTGACGTTCCTGAGAGCTATTTTGCCGCAGTCAAGAATGAGTACATCCGCCGTCGCGATGTCATCTATGAAGGAATCAAGGCGATCCCGGGCGCAACGACCTATCTTCCCAAAGGCGCTTTCTACACCATCGCCAAACTGCCCATCGATAGCGCCGACAGCTTTGCCAGCTGGATGCTAACCGAATTTAGCCATGAGGGAGCGACCACCATGGTGGCACCGGCCAATGGTTTCTACGCCACCCCTGGGATGGGCGAGGACGAAGTGCGCCTAGCCTATGTACTGAACGTGGAAGATCTCAAGAAAGCCATGGAAGTGCTCAAAGCAGGCGTCGCTGAATACCGTAAGGTAAAAGGCCTCTAGTAGACCTAAAACCTGATTTTCTGTAAATAAGACGGTGTCCCAAGAGCTCGCGCTCATGGGACACCGTTTTGCTTCTACAGGATGGTGCCATCAGTGCTCATGCCCACATGAGCACTGCGCTGGGTCGGAAGCTGGATAAAGATAGACCATGGCCAGATGGGTGAGATAGTTGAAGGTCGCTTCCTCAGCGACTAGCTGGCGCGTGATCTCGTCTACCGATGCTCCCTCGCTCTGCACCTGGAATACCGCCACGTGGCCCTCATGCCAACCTTCCTGATGAAGGCGCTGGATCTGCGTATCGGTCAGGCGCTTCTTGGCGAGCGACCAAGGTCCGTTGCCATTGGGTGGGTCACCATGATCATCCCACAATTGCATCATGTACAGATACTGCTCATCGTTTTCGGCGATATCTGCCAGGAGATAGGTTAGGTCGGTCCATTCATCTTCGCCAAATGGGTCTTCCAGCGGACAGATCAGATGGATTTCATGGCCGAGCGGTATCAGTTGCATCAACATCCCTCCCCAGACCTAGAATATCCGCCACAGGGTAGGATGTCAACTCAGGAACCTGTGTGACTTCATTGCGCAGCCGCACGCGCAAGCGGCGATCTGCATCCTTAATTACTGCGGCTCTGCCGCATTATTATGGTAGACCTATGTAGTCCTTAGTGTTCACGTTCTGAGTCACACAAGTTGCGAAGGAAAGAGTTATGCGAGCCGCTTAACTAAACGAGGGCGCAAAACAACAGGCGGCGCCATCTGGCGCCGCCTGCAAAATTGGTGGAGGGAGCTGGATTCGAACCAGCGAAAGCGATGCTAGCAGATTTACAGTCTGCCCCCTTTGGCCGACTCGGGAATCCCTCCATGTATGGTGACCCCAGCGGGATTCGAACCCGCGTCGCCAGCGTGAAAGGCTGGTGTGTTAGACCGCTTCACTATGGGGCCTTGTGGTGGAGATGAGCGGGATCGAACCGCTGGCCTTCTGAATGCCATTCAGACGCTCTCCCAGCTGAGCTACACCCCCATGTGAACCACGCTCGTCAACCGAGCAAAAATGATTATACCAGCGTCAATCAATCAAGTCAATTAGTAGTTTCGGGCAAACCAAGAGCGATACCCACAGCGAGCTCGGAGCAAAGTCCTTCTTGTCTTGACCATGACACTAGAATTTGGTGATCCGATGCCCCGATGGCAGGAGAATATGGACTCTTCGTCCAAAATCAGAACGGGAGTTGGGCTTACTAACCACTTGGTTGCCGAGGCAAGGGCATATGGACCGCACGGGTTCTCATGGTCAATGGTGCCCGCTAAGCGACCGCAGCAGCACAAGAAGGAGTTGTTTTGTGATGTGGCCTGGTCTAGTCAGACAGTATGCTCGTTATCTTCCCGTCGATGACAAGACACCGATTATCTCTCTCAATGAGGGGAATACTCCGCTCATCCCGCTTACCAATCTTAGCCACGTGATGCCGGGGCTTGAGCTGTACGCCAAGTATGAAGGGGCTAATCCCACAGGTTCATTCAAGGATCGCGGCATGACGTTGGCGGTCAGTAAGGCCAAAGAGGCTGGCTCGGAGGCTGTCATCTGCGCCTCTACGGGCAACACGTCGGCCTCAGCAGCTGCCTATGCAGCTCGGGCTGGGATGAGTTGCGTGGTCCTGATCCCAGAGGGCAAGATCGCCATGGGTAAGCTCTCACAAGCACTGCACTATGGTGCCAAGGTGATCGCCATCCACGGCAATTTCGATGAAGCGCTGGCCATCGCCCGCGAGATCGCGACCGAGCACCCACTCACATTGGTCAACTCAGTTAACCCTTACCGTATTGACGGTCAACAAACTGCCGCCTGGGAGATCATCGAGCAGTTGGGTGCGGCTCCCGATTACCTGGCCATTCCAGTGGGTAATGCCGGCAATATCTCCGCGTATTGGAAGGGATTTAAAGCTGCCGCTTTGCGCCATGAGATTAGCTCTCTGCCCAAGATGATCGGCTTCGAGGCCTCGGGATCGGCCGCAATCGTGCGCGGGGCCCCGATCGCGCACCCGGAAACCATCGCCACCGCTATCCGGATCGGTAACCCTGCCAGCTGGCAGACGGCGGTCGCGGCCCGGGATGAATCTGGCGGACGGATCGATGCCGTCACCGATGACGAGATCATCGACGCCTACCGGCTTCTAGGTCGGACGGAAGGGATTTTCTGTGAGCCCGGCTCCGCGGCGTCGTTGGCCGGGGTGCGTAAGCTCTATGCTCAGGGTTACTTCACCCAACCGGCGCGCGTGGTCTGCGTGTTGACCGGCAACGGCCTCAAAGATCCTGACAACGCCCTCGCTGGACACCCACAGCCCTCCGCTGTGGACGCCACCAAAGAAGCGATTATCAAGGCGATTTGGGGGTAGGGCGATGTTCTCCATCCGTGTTCCTGCAACCACCGCCAATCTAGGTCCTGGGTTTGACTGCCTCGGACTAGCCCTGGCCCTGTACAATCGGGTTGAGCTGCGCCGAGCAGATCGCTGGATGATCAGCATTGAGGGTGAGGGCGCTGAGCAGTTGGAACGGACGCAAGGTAACTTGGTTTGGCGCGCCGCCTGCAAACTGTGGCAAGAGGTCGGCCTGCCAGCCCCGCAAGGAGTGGCCGTTCATCTGGAGAACCGGATCCCGTTGGGACGGGGTTTAGGCAGTAGTGCCGCCGCTATCGTCGGCGGGTTAGTGGCAGCCAACACTTGGGCTGGTTCTCCCCTCGGTCATCAGCGGGTCTTGGAGCTGGCCACAGACATGGAAGGGCATCCGGACAACGTCGCGCCGGCACTCTATGGTGGCCTGGTGGCGAGTGTGGTGGCCGACGGACGCGCGGTCAGTGCGTCTCTCCCACTGACCGCCGAGATCCGCTTGGGCGTCTGTATCCCCGAGTTCGTGCTGGCGACCACCGTGGCCCGTCAGGCTCTACCACCTGCCGTTTCCCACCACGATGCCGTCTTTAACGTGGGTCGCGCGGTCCTAATGGTGGCAGCGCTGACCAAGAACCGGCCCGATCTTCTGGACACCGCCTGTCAGGATCGCCTCCATCAGCCTTATCGTACACCACTGATCCCAGGACTTGCCGAAGTCAGTCAGGCTGCCATGGATGCCGGTGCACTAGCTGCGATGATCTCCGGAGCCGGTCCAACCATACTGACGATGTTCAAGAGCCATGACGACGGTCAAGCGATCGGTGAAGGGATGTGTGCCGCCTTCGCTCGGGCCGGTGTTAGAGCGCACTTCATGGTCCTAGAGCCAGATCTCAACGGGGCTCAGTTTGAGGAAAAAGATGTATCGCCTGCGGCGAAATGACGTTGCTTCGTAAATTGTGCGGCGAAGCCGCAGGAATCAAGGAAGCGGATCGCCGCCACGGCGTGCGACCCAATGATGCGGCAGAGCCGCAGAGATTAAGGAAGCGGATCGCCGCCACAGGCGTGCGACCCAATGATGCGGCAGAGCCGCAGAGATTAGGGATGCAGATCGCTGCTTGCGCGTGCGACTGCGGGGACACATCATTGCCCGCCAGGGCAACATCATTCACGCGTCAATCGCCTCAAGGCGATGTGATGTGTGACAGGAGGGTGCCTATGCTTGCTGTTCGCCGAGGTCAATTGAGTGACCTCCCTGCGGTATTAGAACTTCTGAGCCATGTCTGGGACGATGACTATGTCCCCGATTGCTGGGCGGATTGGGCTGCCAAACCTGAAGAAGGGGTTGTTCTGGTGGCTCTATTGGGGGAAGAGATCGTTGGTACCTGCTATGTACACTTCCAGGGGACTGATCAGTGCTGGTTCCAAGCGCTGCGTGTTCACCCGGGTCACCGTCGGCTGGGTATCGGCAGCGCCCTGACCGAGGGAGCGCTGGTTGAGGCCCGCCATGATGGTCGCCGGGTGGCCTATCTCGGGATCGATGCCGACAACACTGCGTCGCTCACCATGACCGCTCGTGCTGGGTTCACCAAGATGGTCGCCTATCAACGGCTGCATGTTGATCTGACTGGGACGCAGGGCAACGGGCGCTGGCGCACGGCGACAGCTGCAGACGTCAGCGAGATCCATGAGATGATGATCGCTCATGCCGACAGCAACAACCGCCCGCCCGCCCTCTTTACCCACTGGGAATGGCAAGAACTGAGCGAGCAGGCGGTGACTGATGCCATCAGCC
>CAZINL010000001.1:561-4260 GCA_964540595.1 uncultured Clostridia bacterium | reverse complement strand
GTATGGGAAGGTAGCAATGCCAAAATTGCCAGCGGTGTCAATCTTCATGATGATGAGGTCGGCGTCTTCGCACCAATCTATGGTAATCAAGATGACCTGATCACAGCCTTGGAGGCGCTTCAGCCGGTCGCCATCGAGCACGGTGCCAAGCGCATGGAGCTGTGGCTGTCGCAAAACGATGCGACCATACCGGCTCTCGTTCAACGTTTTGGCTTCCGTTACGAAGTAGACGACGCTTACATCATCTGGGGATATGATCTGCGCACAGCCTAACCGGGGGTCCGGACGCCCAGAGTCAACAAGTTCACAGGTCCACCAGGTCACAAGACTGCGATTCCATGAGACTGTGGAGTTTCTCACCACCTGCGTAAGGCATGGAAAAGCCGCTAACGGGATATCCCGTTAGCGGCTTCGCGGCGGCAACATAAGTAGACCTGTAAGCCGAGTTCTGTCCTACATGCCTTGCGGCATGCGAGGTGATCATCTATCTAGGACGTTGGTTGCCCAACGCCTCAAGCGACCAACCCGGGAAGTCGGCGGGCAGCCTCATCCTCCCCCTATTAGGTCTTGCTCCAGGTGGGGTTTACCGAGCCAGCCAGTCACCTGGCTGCTGGTGCGCTCTTACCGCACCTTTGCACCCTTACCGAGACGACAAGCGTCCTGGCGGTATCTCTCTGTGGCACTGTCCTTAAGGTCACCCTCACTGGGCGTTACCCAGCACCCTGCCCTATGGAGCTCGGACTTTCCTCACGTACGACCTTGCGGTACTGTACCTGCGATCACCCGATCTACTTATGTCACGGTCAACCGTGGATATAAATCATAACACAAATCGATGACATGGTCAAATGACAAATATCGACGCTCTTGTATCGCAGTGCCAAGAGAGCTATTCCCAAATCAGCAGGCGACCGCAATGCTCGCACTCAACGATGCTAGTGCTGGCCGCACGCAGTCGTGAGAGTGTGGCGTCGGATAGTCCTACGCCACATCCCAGGCAATGCCGCTTGCGTACTTTGGCCACCGCCCGCCCTTGCTTGTCATCGAGGAGACGTTCAAATCTCCTCCAGAGATCAGGGCGGATTTTTTGTTTCATTATTTCAACACGTTCGGGGATGGCAGTCAGTTCTGAGGTAAGGGCCTCATACTGAGACTTGCCCTCTGCTTGCAGCATCAAGACCATCTGTCTCTGACGTAACAGTCGGTCTTGCAGGTCCTCATATTGCTCGCGTATCGACCGATCCTCAGGGTTCTCTGCCATGCGCTCCGCCAGCTCTTGCTGTGCCGAGCGCATCCGTTCATAGAGTGCCTTCTCGTTCCGGTATTGACCGATGATCGGCAGAGCATTGACCTCTTTGGTCAGCGCTTTCCGTTTTTGTAGTAATTCCTGCACGTCCCAGAGTATCATCGCATCTGACATGAACTATTTCGCACCTTTCTGCTACCACTAACTAAGCATGTGAGTTACCATTCGCTAAGTAAACGGACAATCCTCTCTTGCTGCTGCAGGAAATCCACCAAACGCGGCTGATCGACGGTTGCCTTCCTCAGCCCAGCTACGGCCTTGGCGGTGATCGAGCGATCACGTTCAATGAGCTCACGCAGCAAGGGATCACGGCGTTCGAGCAACACCGGCCCGTATTCGAGCTCAAGCTGCGTTAATGGTGCTGCTGCTCCCGGTTCGGCAGCGATGATTTGATAAAGATGTCGCCCCTCTTTCGCCATCCGCTCATCAGCGATGCTGAAGCCGTGGGCGACAAGCCAAAACCGAGTCTCCGCCACTCTCACCATGGGCTGTATGATCAGCCGCAATGCCGCCTGAGCCAGATCCAACCCACTGGCCAGAATGCTGCAGATCGTCGTTCCGCCCATGCCTGCCATGACGATGGTTCCGGCCTCACCCGGCCGCAGAACGTCAAGTCCGGGTCCATGGCGGAGATCAATGGAATCAGTCAAGCCGTGCTGCATCAGGGTCTCGCGCGCCGCCCGGATCGGATCGAGATTGATATCTGAGGCGACCGCACGAGGCACGATGCCGCTCATGACCGCCTGAGCTGGTACATAGGCATGATCAGTTCCTATATCCGCGAGAACCGTTCCGGGTGTGATCAAATCCACAATGGCCTGTAATCGTGGACTGAGCTGAAGCATACGGCATCCTCCATCATCCCATCAAATCTAGTCTTCTCAATACAGAAAAAAACACACCGCGAACGGTGTGCTAATCTCGTGGTGGGCAGAACAGGACTCGAACCTGCGACCCCCTAGATGTGAACCAGGTGCTCTACCAACTGAGCCATCCGCCCACGAAATGGTGACCCCAGCGGGATTCGAACCCGCGTCGCCAGCGTGAAAGGCTGGTGTGTTAGACCGCTTCACTATGGGGCCCTATTAACAAATGATAAAATGCAATGGTGGGCCCACCAGGACTCGAACCTGGGACCAACCGGTTATGAGCCGGCAGCTCTGACCAACTGAGCTATGGGCCCAGGCCGACATATGCTAACGAGCAAAAGCTCGTTCGATCACTAAATGGCTCCTCGAGTAGGATTCGAACCTACAACCTACCGGTTAACAGCCGGTTGCTCTACCGTTGAGCTATCGAGGAATGTGTTACTAGTATAGCAGAGAGCTGCTACGCGGTCAAGATTCACTTCAAAACTATATCGCGTTGAGCTTAACCGCAGAGATGATTTTAGCAGACTCTAGTTGATTTGTCCACAGCAAAATTAAGGCAAAGTAGCTGACCATTAAGCGCCTGGTCATCATGACCAGGCGCGAAAGAAACTAGTCTAGGAAATCCTTAAGCCGTTTGCTCCGGCTGGGATGACGAAGCTTGCGCAGCGCCTTGGCCTCGATCTGACGAATGCGCTCACGGGTGACGCCGAAGATCTGACCGACCTCCTCGAGGGTGCGTGAACGTCCATCGTCAAGACCAAACCTAAGTCTTAGGACGCGCTCCTCGCGCTGAGTAAGCGTACCCAAGACGTCCTCGAGCTGTTCACGCAAAAGGGTAAACGCAGCCGCCTCACCAGGAGCTAACGCATCCTGGTCCTCGATGAAGTCGCCCAGATGGCTGTCTTCTTCTTCACCAATGGGGGTCTCCAGCGAGACAGGCTCTTGCGAGATCTTGAGGATCTCGCGTACCCTTTCGACGGGGATCTCCATCTCCTTGGCAATCTCTTCAGGTACTGGGTCGCGCCCAAGCTCCTGCAACAGTTGACGAGAGACCCTAATCAGTTTGTTGATGGTCTCCACCATATGAACCGGAATGCGAATGGTACGGGCTTGGTCTGCAATGGCGCGCGTAATCGCTTGACGTATCCACCAGGTGGCATAGGTACTAAACTTGAAGCCCTTGCGGTAGTCGAACTTTTCGACTGCCTTAAGTAGACCTAAGTTTCCCTCTTGGATGAGGTCAAGGAACTGCATGCCGCGACCGACATACCGTTTGGCGATGCTGACCACCAAGCGCAGGTTGGCTTCGGCGAGACGCCGCTTGGCCTCTTCTTCACCTTGCTCCATCCTCAGCGCGAGTTTGATCTCCTCATCGGCTGACAACAGAGGGACACGACCAATCTCCTTTAGATACATTCGGACCGGATCATCGATTGTGACCCCTTCCGGGACCGACAGATCGAGATCGACCTCTTCGTTGTCTTCTATCTCTGGTTCAGCGGCATCAAGCGTCTCTAGGCT
>CAZINL010000001.1:0-551 GCA_964540595.1 uncultured Clostridia bacterium | reverse complement strand
CTCACCCACTACCTCAATCCCGTTTTCCGAGAGCAACGCGTAAAAGTCATCAATCTGCTCGGGATCCATCTCAATTTCTTGCATGGAGTCCATGATCTCTTTATAAGTGACCGAGCCGCGTTTCTTGGCTTTCGCCAAGAAATCTTTGACTGCCTCCGCTTTAATCTCTTTGCCTTTCATTGATCGTTCCCCCCCTTCAATCATCGCTGCCTTGGTGCTTGGGACTGGGCCTTCTGCAGCAAAGATAGGATCTTCAACGCCCCCTGCTGGTCGCCGAGGCTGGTCAGTCGTTCAAACTCCGCAATCAACGCCGGTATCTCCTTCTTACTCAACTGGGCCTGAAGGTATTCCATACTATCACCAAAGGCACGTTCGTGATCATCCTGCAGTATATCCAACACCGCTAACACTCTCGGAAGTGCTTCGCGCGCGACGTCATCTACGATAACTAATGAGAGCTGCTCCAAAGGTAGCATCTGACCGCTTACCCATTTGGGGCCAAGCTCGTTGATCAAGGCAATGTGTCCAGGATTGCTAAACGCGGCTGTTGT